>CAZSWQ010000022.1:0-20434 GCA_964611025.1 uncultured Ruminiclostridium sp. | reverse complement strand
GGACAACAAGGTTGGTACGCTGACCATCAACGCACCCAGAACCAAAAACATCACCCTCAATGAAAATAAGCAGGATGCGGAAGTGGACATCAGCAATTTGACCATCAACGCCCCCCGTGCACACGTGGACGTCAATGTTGATTTGAAGGATGCAACGTTCTCCGTTTCTGCCACTTCCGCATATGTGAATGGTACAATAAATACGGCTGTGATAAAAAAGGGCACGTTCGTCGCGTCAGAAACCGCTGCGGCAAGCATGAAAACTCTCACCGCTTCCCCTGATGATGGTGATAGTGTTCGCGTGCGGATGGCTGATGATGCCGCCCAAGCCCAAATCCCCAAGGTTACGATTGATGGTGGGGCTAAGGGTCCTGTGTTTCTGGATGCGGCTGTTGCCACTGTTGAATCAAATTCCGCTGCTGCCAGCGTCTTTATTGGCTCTAAGGCAATTATCGATACGCTTAACATTAAGCAAGGCGGAAACTTCACCTTCAACGGCGGTAAGGCAAAAGAGGTGCAGATTGCGGCCACCGCTGGAAAAGTCGCCATCGACGCCATGAGCGGTGCTGAGGTTGCCAAAGTGTCCATCGCTGGTGACTCCACTCTCACATTTACCAAGACCGCTGATGTCGCTGAACCCGCCACCACTGGCACTGTGACTACCATCGACGGCAATATGGTCAAGCTCGACCTCGGTGGTGGTACGCCAGGAAGCGACTTTAGCTCTATTCTGGTGCCTGAGGATGCTAAGACCTTGGGCATGAATGCTCTGGAAATACTCAATTTCCTGAAGCCCACCCGTGAGGGTTACTTCTTCGATGGTTGGTATGATGATATAAATCTTAAGGTTGATGCTACTACCGCTGTGGCTAAAGGCACCACCTTCTACGCTCGTTGGACGCAGGAAAAGACCGTCACGACTGCTACTGAGCTGAAGGCTGCCCTCAATGAAGCAACCGCTGGTACGACCATCCATTTGACGGGCAAGGTCACGCTGGAACAAACAGATACTGTTTGGGTACGCAAAGGCGTCACCCTGAACATTGCAGATGGTGTTACGCTCACCAACCATGGCATGATTCACCTCGAGGGTAAGATTCACATGGACGATCACGATAGCTCGTTCTTGCAGGGAAACACTTCTCAGATGATTGTCTATCATGGGGCAAACTGGAAGGTATCTGAAAATGCTAATGCGGGGTATATCATTTCTACTGGGACACCTGACGGTGCTGGGCTCGTCTTTTTTAGATTGGATGAAGAATCCACTGTCCTGACCATCAAAGGTCAATTTGCAGACACTACCCTCTCTGCTGGCACGGTGACGTTCGGTATTCAGAAACTGCCTGGCGATTGGACAATCGAATCTTCTGCAACACTCAAGGTGGAGTCAGCGGCTGCGGTGGACTTTGATGGCACAATGAACGTCCGTGGTACACTGAACGCAAATAGCAAGCTGACGCTGGCCGACACTAGCAAGATTGAACTGTTTGGCACGGCGAAGGTGACGAAGCTTACCCCTGCTGGCACCATCATTGCCCACGCTGGGGCAAGCTGGACGATGGAGGATGAGCATGATGATATTTATGTGATGGGCAATGTTCAGGATTCTAATGTTACTGTGTTGTTCACCTTGGAAGGTGCTTCCACAACCATGACTGTAAACGGTAACGTAACAGTAGGTACCGAAAGCATTTCTATCCCTACTGTTGCCATCTCTGGTGGCAAGGTGACGTTCAATGGGAAAAGTGGAATGAATGCTCCTCTGGAAGTGAACGCTTTGACGGTCGATGCTGGGGCACACTTTGCCCTCTCTAAAAATACGACTGTGAGTAAGACGCTGACCGTAAATGGTACGCTGTCTGGTGTAGAGAACGTCCTACTGACCATTGATAATGGTGCTACCGTGTCTGGGGCTGGAGCTGTTTCTCTGGCAGCAAACAAAACCTACAGCTGGCAAGGTGCTGATAAGTGGGTTGCCACCGTCGTCGACAAGAATGACTTGGCTGGTGCTTTGAATACTGCTGGTGGAGCTGCTACCCCTGCTGCTCCGCAGACCGTTGTCTGGGCTGGGACTGGTGGGGATTTTTCTGAGATTGACATTCCCCAAAATGTCACCCTGAAACTCTTAAAGTCTTTGTCTATGACTGAGTCTGATAGTCCTACCCTGACCAACAACGGTACACTCATCCTTGAGGAGAATCTGAATGCAAAGAATGCTACGTTGACCAACAATGGTACCATCGACATCAAGAAAGGTACGCTGTTCAATGATGGTACTGGTACTATTACGAACACATCTGACGCAGTAATCAATGTCTCTGGGAAGCTGCAACGAGTTCATAGTTCTGCTGATATCACAAACAATGGCACGATTAACCTCCTTGCTGGCGGGACTGCTGATAATCTTCGGATTGCGGATGGCTCTGCTGGGTCTGTTGTTGTCCACGCTGGGGCAAACTGGAAACCTTCTACTACTTTTGCTGTGGTGTCTACTTCTGATGGAAGCCCCCTGTTCACCTTGGGCACGGGCGCGACCATGAGGTTCACAGGGAAAGTAGATGGCTCAAGCATCAATAATGTTACCGTCAATCAGGGCACGGTGACGTACAATAAGGATACCCTGAATAATCTTTGGACGGTCAAGACTGGGGCGAACCTTGTCCTCTCTCAAAATACGACTGTGAATGATACGCTGACCGTAAATGGTACGCTGACTGGTGATGTAGGCGTTACCTTGAGCATTGGTGATGCTGCTATCGTAACTGGTGTTAAGGCGGACGGCGTTGCTATGAAAAACGGCGAAACCTACAGCTGGGATGGGACTGCTTGGTTCAACCCCATCGACACTGGGGATGAATTGGAGGAGGCTTTGGAGACGGCTGAGGCTGGTTCTACCGTCATCTGGGGTGGAAATGCTACTGTTTCTGAAATCACCACACTCAACATCCCCGCAAATGTCACCTTGGACATTCCCGAAGGCAAGACGTTGAAACTGAGCGGAAGTGCTAACCTGACCAACAACGGGACAGTGACCGTTGCAGGCACGCTGGATTCGGGTGTTGGGCTGACCAACGAGGGGACAGTGACTGTTGCAGGCACGCTGACCTCCTCTGCCGTGACCAACGAGGTAGGAAAAACCATCACGGTCAAGCCTAGTGCTCAAATGACTGCGGGTGGTGCCTTGACCAACAAGGGGACGCTGACCGTTGAAGGCACGCTGACTGCGAGTTCTGCTTTGACCAACAAGGGCACACTCAACGTTGAAGGCACGCTGACTGCGAACGGGGGTACTTCTCCGTCTAACGAAGATGGCGCAACCATCAACGTCTCTGGGTCACTAAACTACGCTTCTGGTTCTGGTGGTGGTATCACCAACAAGGGCACAATAGCACTGAATGACGGCAGCGACTCTGCTTTTGCTGTTACTGATTCTTCTGATGGCACGGTCACTGTGGCTGGTGGGGCTACTAAGGCGAAATGGAAGCTCACGGACGATACAGTCTTTACCGTGGGTGCAGGTGCAACCCTGAAAATGGACATAGGCACTCCTGAATATACGGTCTCTGGCGGTACGGTGACATTATCTACGTCTGGTGGTGCTGATGCTACTCTGCCTGCCAATTGGACGGTCAAGAATGGGGCTACCCTTACTCTGACTGGGAATACGGCTATGGAAGTCGGAAAAACACTGACCGTGGAAGCGACTGGTAGTCTGGGCGGAAATCAGCAGCTCACAGTCAAGGGCGAGCTCAACTTTGCAACAGCGCCAAACACGCTGAATGCACGTTTTTTTGCTACATATCCTGACGGCAAGCTGGTTATTGGTGAGGAAATCATCGTTGGCTCTATGGGTGACTTTGTCCTAGAAGAAGGGAGTGAGTCTGTTATGACTGTGGGATACACAAATGACAAACCCGTGTACACCCTCACGACAGGCAAGGTAATCATTGCCAAAGCGGTCGAACTCGATGGGAACTTCACCGTGGGACAGGGCACTACCCTGTATGTTACTCCTGGGGTTAATGGTGATGCTAGGGGTGCTCTGACTGGCTCTGGAGCTGCGGAACTGGTCTTTGCACAGGGTGCTAAGTTGGAGCAGGGTTCTAACTTGGAACTGTACGAGAGTGCTGATGCTGCTGAAGCAATGACTGTGACGGATCAGACCTTTGCTGATGGGAGCATGACGTTCAAGTATGTTGGTGGAAAATGGGTGAAGCAAAGCACATAATCCCCATAGGGTCACGGCTTGCCGTGACCGCATCCCCCCCGCATAATCCCGTAGGGTCACGGCTTGCCGTGACCGCCCCGCCTGACGGACATGGCAAGCCATGTCCCTACCCTACGAGGACGTCCCCCAAAAAGAACGAAGCATGAACAGTGAAAAATCATGAATTATGAATTGATTCCCCCCCGCAGAATCCCCCTGTCCTCTGCGAGGACGTCCCCCTTTCACAAGGGGGATAAAGCAAACCCCGCTCCCCTCAAACGAGGCGAGCGGGGTTTTTCTTGTGCAGAACTTGTTTTTTTTTGTCGATGCGACTATACTAAAAGGTAAGTATCAAAACACAAAGGTGGGTGGCAGTATGTTGGGATTCTATCGGATGATACAGTGCAGTTGTGGCATTTTGCTCTTGCTCTGTCTCTTGTGTGGCACAGTCTGTGCCACGGCAGGAGAGGACTTGACCTTGCGTGTGGGTTTTTGCCCCCTTGCGGGCTTTTTTTCCTACGACGAAACAGGCAAAGAAGCGGGCTATGGCGTGGAAGTCCTGAACGAAATCGCCCACGATACAGGCTTCCGTTTTGAATACGTCTATGTGCCCTGCTGGGAAGAACTGGGTGCAAAATTACAGAGCGGTGAGATTGATTTGCAGTTGCCCGTCACCCGCCCCAGCACCCAGAGCGACAAGTATACCTACACCTCCCAGAGCATCATTGATACCTATCACACATTGATGAGCCTCAAAGTGCGTGCTGACTTGCATTACCAAGACTACGAGACCATACGGAGCTTGCGCATCGCCGTCTCCCGCAATCTCGCCAAAACCCTCAACCTAGAAACCTATTTGAACACCTACCAAATCCCCCTGAACAATATTCTCTTTTGCGAGAGCTACGACGAGGCACACGAACTCTTGGAAACGGGCAAAGCCGATGCCCTCATCTCCAATGTCATGGATTTTGACGGCGCACGCATGAAAATGCTCGACCGTTTCCACACCGACGCCAACATCATCCTAGGACGTGCAGGTTCGCAATACGTCTACGAAATCAGCGATGCCATTACCCAAATCAAATTGAGTAACCCCGCCTTTTTCACGGAGCTTTACAAGGAGTATTTCCCAGAACGTGCCAACATTCCCCTCTCTCTGGAAGAAACCTTCGCCCTCCGGAACATGGATAAGATATGCTTTGCCTTCCCCGACGATTGGGGCTACTTGAGCGATAACATCGACGGGGATTTTGTGGGCATTTTGCCCCGCATGGCACAGCTCCTCGCCGCAGACCTCCACTTGCCCTATACCACCATGGATGCAGCCGATTTTTCCCCAGACCTTGCCACAGAACACCCAAACATACTCTACTGCACACCCATCTTCGCCCGTGCTCACAACGACCCACCCGACCCAAACAACCGTTTGACCGACACCATTTTCCAAGTGAACCACTGCCAAATTTACGAAAAAGGCGATTTGGTCGACATCAAAAATTCCACCATTGCCGTACCGGACAACAGCATGTATGAGACTTGCCTTCTGGAAACCAACATCCACCCCAAACAAGTCCAATACTACCCCAGCATCGAAGCCTGTCTGCATGCCGTCCTAGCGGGCAAAGTCGATTCCGCCCTGAGCAATACCTATGTATCCACCCCCTACCTCGCCATGTACCGCTACAACCGCCTGACGCAAAAAAACATCCATGGTGGACATGACATCTGTCTGGCGGTCTACAGCGATGCCCAACGTCAGGCGATTTCTGCCATCAATAAAGTATTCAACAGCATCCCAGAAAAAACCCTAGAAGAACTCACCGTGCAGGAGAGCACCCGCATCCCCGCCCAAAACCTGAGCGAAGAATTGATTTACAGCAATCCTCTGGGCTTTGTCCTCTTGCTCTCCGCTGGGGTGATTGTCCTCTTGCTCATTTTTGGTCTCGCCTTCCTCTCCCATGTGCTCAACCGCAAAAATAAGCATTTGGCAGGCAGTACGCAGGCAAAAGATTTGTTTTTCTCCCAGCTCAGTCACGATATCCGCACCCCCATGAACGGCATTTTGGGCAACATACAAATCGCCCGCCACAGCCAAACACCCGAAGAACTCCAAGAAGCCCTCTCCGACATGGAACACGCAGGCAAATTCATGTTGAACCTCATCAACGACGTTTTGGACATCAACAAATTGCGTGATGCCAATTTCATCCTACACAAAGAGCCCTATTCCTTCGAGAGCTTCTCCCGCAATGTCCTCTCCATCATCCTCTATCGGGCAAAGGTCAAAAATATTACCCTAGAGATGGAAAACAAAAGCAATTTTCAGGGCTATGCCATGTTTGACCCCATGCGTCTGCAACAGATTTTCACCAACCTGCTCACCAATGCCATCAAATTCACCCCAGAGGGCGGCAGAGTCTTCTTTAGCATGCAACACGAAATGCTGGATAGGCAACGTGTACAATTTACCTTTCAAGTCAAAGACAACGGCGTGGGCATGAGCGAAGATTTCATCCAAAATCGGCTCTTTGGCAAATTCCAGCAGGAAAAACAAGACGACTCCCTCGACAACGGCACGGGACTGGGCTTGTTCATTGTCAAGCGTCTTGTGGATATCATGGAAGGGCACATCAGCTGTGAGAGCGTTTTGGGGCGGGGTACATGCTTCACCGTGACCTTGACCACAGACTACTTGGAGACGCTCCCCAAAACACCAGACAGCCCCCCAGATTTCCACGCACTCAAGGGAAAACGGATTTTGCTTTGCGAAGACCAAGCACTCAATGCGAAAATTGTCACCCGACTCTTGACACAGGTCGGCATGCTGGTCGACTGGGTGGAAGATGGGCAAAAAGCCCTCACCGCCGTGACAGACAGCCCAGAGGGTTACTATCAAGCCGTCCTAATGGATATTCGTATGCCCGTCATGGATGGCTTGGAGGCGAGCTGTCGCATCCGCCAGAGTACACACCCACAGGCACATACCCTGCCGATTTTTGCCCTCTCCGCCAATGCCATGGAGGAGGACAGAACCGAAGCCCTCTCCGCAGGCATGCAAGCACACCTCCCAAAACCCATCGACACCAAAGAACTATACCAGACCCTCAACGATTATCTCTCTGACCCCAGCCACTGAGGCAAAAAAAACCTGTCCCGAGAGGGGACAGGTTTTTTTGTTTTACTCGATGCAGGAGAAGACCACAGGGGCTTGTCCTGCCTGTGGGGGGCTGTTGCGACGGATGCGGTAGCGGTCGGGGAAATCTTGCAAAAATTGCAGGGTTTTGCTATAACCCAAATCGCTCACCGATAATTTGTGGGAAATCAGATAGGCATTCACGGTGGCGAAATCGGCATCACCCTCAGCGTTTTTGCGTCGTTTCCAGACCGTGTACAGGGCTTGATGTATGTCATCGTGGCTGGTGGGTGGGACGAGACGTGGCTCTTGGGGTGGGCGTGCAGGCGCAGGACGGGGGGCTGCTGGGGGGGTGAGGCTGCTGGGCAAGGCGGGGGGCATCAAGGGTACGGTGGCGGGCATGGGGCAAGAGGTGCTCTCAGGCATCTGTTCCAGATAGAGGAATTTTTCACAGGCATAGCGGAACGAGAGGGGTGTAGAGCGTTTGCCGACCCCAAAGACAAAAATGCCAGCTTCCCGCAGACGAATGGCAATGGGGGTAAAATCACTATCGCTGGAAATGAGGGCAACTGCATCGCAGGTTTTGGCATAGAGCAAGTCCATGGCGGCAATGACCATGGCAATATCCGTGGAATTTTTACCCGTCACATAAGAAAATTGTTGGATGGGCTGAATGCCAAAACGCAAGCAGAGCTGTTCCCAAGGCTTCAGATGGTGACTTTTCCAGTTGCCAAAGGCTTTTTTGATGGTGATGCGTCCATAGGTGGACAACTCGGTTAAAATCGAATCCATCATACAAGCACTGGCATTGTCGGCGTCCATCAGGACGGCAATATTTTGAAATGACTGCTTCATAAGGGGGGGGAATCCTTTCTAATTTCAATCCATATTGATTTCAATCCATGTGCCCCTTGCGGGGCACGAGCGGGCATCACTGGTCTCAGTGATGTATCATTGTTTGTAAGACCTTGGCAATTTCCGCACGGGTGGCGGAAGCGGTCGGGTCAAAATGCTGGGGGTCTTTTCCGGAGAGCAAGCCAGCCCGTTGGGTGGCTTGGATGGCATCTCGCACCGCAGGGGGCAGGGCATTTGTGTCACGGAACAAGAGGGGTCGTTGCGTGGGGGTGAGGGGTATTTCTTGCACTTTGGCATAGGCATAGAGCATGCTTGCCAAGTCTGCACGGCACAGGGGGGCATTGGGGTCACAGTGCAGCCCACCTGTCAGTATCCCTGCTTCCTTTGCCCAAGCGACATAGGGACGGTAATAGGCATCTTGTGGTACGTCACGGAAGGGGCAGCTGGGATAGAGCTGGGGATTGACCTCTGCCATGCGTCCCAACACGGTCAGGAACATGGCACGGCTGATGGGCTGGTTGGGGGAGAAGGTCTGCTCGCTCGTGCCTTGAAATAAACCCCGTTCCGTCACAAAAGCAATGGCATCTTCTGCCCAATGTCCTTGCACATCCAGAAATACAGGGTTTTTTTGTGCTACAGTTGCACCCTGCGTGTTTTCTGCCACGGCAAAGCGGGAGAAGTGATTGGTACTGCCGAAGATGCGTTGTGTTTGCGTATCATAACCGCTGTGTTGGAGGGCTTCGAGCTGATTGTCTGCCGTGATGTAATAGACCAGAAGGGCATCGGAGCGTTCCCCTTTTCCCAGCGTATAGGGCAAATGCAAGGTCACTGTACCCTCTCCAAAATCATGGATGCGGGTCTGCTTGCTGTCTTGGAGCAGAAGCTCATAGACGGGACGCTGTGCGATTTTGCGTTGCACCGCAGGGGGCAGGGTGCTGGCATGCAGGCATTTCATGGAAAGGGAAACCCCGCCACGGCTTTGGCTTTGGATGCTCTGTAAGGTGGCATTGTCCAGCGTGATTTCGCCTAAGGCACAGCGGATGGAGAGGGAAGCGACCTGTTCACGGCAGAGGTATGCCAAGGTACTTTCTGGCAAAGTGCTGATGAACTGGTCAAACGTCCCATCGCTGGAAACATCCAAGGTCAGATGCACCGCCCGCCCCGTGCCTTTCTGTGTCTGGGCGAGTTGCAGGGCTTGGTTGACCGTGGGGGTCAATGCTTCAACCTGAAGGCGGTTTTGTGTTTTCTGCCCGCTGAGATAGGCGGTAACTTCTATGGCGGGTTGGGGGTTCTCTGGCGTAGCAGGGGGCACAAATACAGTGGGTTTGCTCTGCTTGCGGGGCGGGCTTGGTTTTTGCGTGCCCAGACCTGACGCAACATCAGGGGCAGGCTCTGGCTTGTTTTCCGCAGGCGGTGCGGGAGCTGTTTCTGCGGGTTTATCTTCCACAGGCGGTGCGGGAGCTGTTTCTGTGGGCTTGTCTTCCACAGGCAGCGGTGCGGGAGCTGTTTCTGCGGGTTTGTCTTCCACAGGCGGCGGTGCGGGAGCTGTTTCTGTGGGCTTGTCTTCCGCAGGGGTATTTTCGCTGGCGATGGTCAAAACGTAACGGGCACTGGGGCTGAATTGCCCATTTTTTTCAAGGACAGCGGTCAAAATACAAGCTTCTTCCAGCACAAAGGCTTCGGTGCTGGTTTCGGCATTCACATCCGAGCGGGTGGGGTCGCTGCCGTCTAAGGTATAGCGTAGGGTAGCGTCTGGCTTTGGCTTGTGTAGGACAAGGCGTGTTCCCACGGGCAAGCTGGCAGTGCCTAAGACGGCTGTCCCGTCTTCAGTGTGGAGCGTGGGCAAGGGCAGGGTTTCGATGTTGTCGTCGGCATTGTTGGTGACGGTCAGCATCAGGCGGGTTTCCAGCCCAGAGAGGGGGTCAGAGATGGAAATTTCCCCTGTGCCCATGCACTGTCCGTGGACGGAGAAGCTGGCTTGTCCTTGGGCATTGGTGTGTACTTGCTGTTCTGTGACCTGCAAGAGGCTGGGCGAACGACTGCTGATATCCAAAAGCAAACCCTCTATGGCGGGCTCTACTTGCACGGTGTACTGCTGGCTTCTGCCCTGTAGGATGGCTTGGCTTTCCAAAATGCGGAGGTTTAGGGGTTTTTCCTGCATACTCGCCTCGGCAATGGTGATGGAATAGGGCTTTGCAAGACCCCGCCCCGCATAATTCAAGGCGGTCGGTTCGATGCGTAAATCGGCATTGTGGAAGTCGGCAGGATTGGATAATACGAGGGCAAAACGAGAGGCATAAGACCTGCCTTCTGCATTTTCCTCGGCGTCCAGCGCAGTGAGCTGAACGGGCAAGCGTGTGCCGTCTAGGGCAGTCAGCGAAAGGGCATCTTGCAAACTGCTTGCGTCCATGTACTGGGAAAATTGGACTTCGACTTGGGTCGTGTAGGGGATGACGCCCGCCACACGGGGAAGGGCGGTGGAGACGAGCGGGACATTGATGTCCAATTGAATGGGGGGCACGGGCAGGAAATCGCTTCCGTATTTTTCTTGGGAAATGGCACGGCTATCACTGGAGATATAACCTGCTTTTTCATAGCGTACTTGCCAATGTCCCTCGGGCACATCCCAAGCATAGCAGCCGACGGCATCAGTGCGGAGGGGATTTGTCTGTCCGCAGGTGCTGGCATCCCACTTTGTCCATGTGCCCTGCTCGTTTTCGTAACCGATGGTGGCTTCGACCCCAGAGAGACGGTTGGAGGGCACGGCTTCGTAGACATAACCTGAGGGGTCATAAATGGGGCGGACAGGTTGCTTGAGGGAGATGCCTTCTGGCATGGTGGGGTCTCGATAGACCCAACGCAGACCGACCGCAACGGGCACTTGGCTGAATTGGGGATAATCCACGGTGCAAGCCCAAGTATTGGTGAGGGGGTTATAGGTCATAGGCAGTTCGCTTTCCTCGCCGATTTTGCTGGTTATCATCAGGAATACGTCCGCTAAGAGGTTATTATCGCCTTGTAATTCTGCCTCAAAGGTGAAGGAAGGATATTTTTCAGGCCAGACGGTATAGAACGGCAGGGTCTTTGTCCCCAAGGGCACAGGGGTTTTGACCTCTCCACTTTGGGCTTGGTTGATGATGGTGACGGTTTTTCCCTGACAGGTTGCTTGTACAGTTCCAACCTCACCCTCTGCTGTGCCCAGTGTGTACGAAAATTGTTGTCCGTATGCGTCAATGGGGAAACTGGGGGCAATCTCAAATATGCCATCTGCCGTGCCCGTCAAGTACATACGCAAAAGCCCTTCCGTCTTATTCTGGGTGTCGATGGTCAAAAGGCGGGTGGCATTGTCGTAGGTATGCGGGACAACTTGCCCATCAAGCAAGACGACCCCGTGCAATTGGATATTATCGGGCAGGGTGATTTGGCACTGAGGTTTCACAAAATTCAGTGGCACAAAGGCGGGGTTTATGGCGTAGTCGATGTGCAGCACGGTGTCAGCATCCTTGGCAAACTTGGGGGGTGCAAGGCTGATGTTTGCTTTTGTGAAAAATTGTTCCTTGGAATAGTCTGGGGTAGGAATGACCAAATCTTTTAAGACAGTGATGAGACCGTCTTCGATGGTGGCACTTTGGGCGATATAATGCTGATTCTCTCGCAAAGAAGCACGGTTGGCAAAGGCTTGCCATGCACTGCGATTGGCGAAGGTGGGCAAGGTGTTTTGCACTTCGGGGGGCATGAAGACAAAGGAATAGACCCCTGCTGGGAGACCTTGGCTTGGGAAGGGCAAGGTGGGTGCATTCTGGTAGACACAAGAGCCAGTTTCGTCAAAGACCAAGGCGGTCACAGCTGTGGCAGGAGAAATGACATCCAGATGCTTGATGAAGAAATTCTCCAACCGGAATTTTCCTTTTTCTAGCAAGACGACCGTGCCACTGGCACTTTGTTGGACGGCATTGGCGGTGAGTATGACGGGTCTTGGGAAGACAGTGGCAGTGGTCGGTTGGTAGGAATCAGCTCTGTGGGAAATGTGTAGCGTGCTTGGTATCTCGCCGTTATAGTCCGTCATGGTGCAGGTAAATTGCCCTACTTGCCCTGTGTTTTGGAGTGGGAAGGCTTGCGTATTGCGACGCACAACAATAGCAGTGGCATCGGTGAGGGGCGTTTCGGTGGCAGTGTCGCCAGGGAGCACCGCAGGTTTTGTACGAATATCCAAGGTGACATTTAGGGCGATGTTTTGATAGGGGATGGTGTAGCTGGGGTAGGTGTTCAGGTTGGTGGCATAGTCCTGCGTGCGACTGCCTTCGTAGGAATAGAGGGTATAGCTGCCATTGTAGAAACTATTGTAAGAAGAGGAGCTTCTGCTTTGCAAAGTCACGTTTGGATTGCAGACAATCACACGCTTCAGTGCCATGGTTTCTGTGCCTGTCCCCGTACGAGAGCCTGGACTTATGACTTCTTTCCCAATGGTTTTGACGCTGGGGGGAAAGACCAAATCTTCGAGCTTGTCACAACCCCAAAAGGCATAGTCCAAAATACTGAGCACATCATCGGGGACATCAAAGCGGGTTTGCTGCTTTCCTGCGGGGTATTGCACCAGTTGGGTTTTGTCGAGGGTATACAAAATCCCGTTTTCGCTGATGTAGTTTGCATTTCCTGCCTCCACCCAAATGTTTGGCAAGCGGTCACAATTTGCAAATGCCCCATAGCCAATGCTGGTGACTGTCTGGGGGATGGTGATGTTGGTCAGGTCTGTCGTCTCAAAAGCCCCATGGCCAATGCTGGTGAGCGACTGGGGCAGGGTCACACCTGTCAGGATAAGGCACTGCCGAAAGGCTTCGTAACCGATGCTGGTCAATTTGCTTGTGCCCGTAAAAATCAGCTTCTCGAGGAGGAGGCAAGATTCAAATGCCTCATTGCCAATGCTGGTGACGTTCTCTGGAATCTTTATTTCGGGTAGGGTTTTACAGTTGCTAAAAGCCTCATAGCCAATGCTGGTGAGCGACTGGGGCAGGGTCACGCTGGTCAATGTGCTGCAGTTGTAAAAGGTCATGGGTTGTATGCTGGTGACACCCTCGGGAATCACAGTGTTGGGCAATACCAGACAAGACATGAAAGCAGAGGAACCAATCGTGCGGAGGCTGGCGGGCAAGGTGATGGTGTCGAGGGCTTTGCAATATCGGAAGGCACCCGTGCCAATGCTATTCAGTCGGCTTGTCCCGTCAAACCGCACGGCTTGCAGTCGGTCACAGGAACCAAAGGCGTAGTCTCCGATGGCGGTGACGCTGGGGGGTACGGTGACTGTTTGCAAGGTGTCACAGCCATAAAAGGCATAGGGGAGAATGTTTGTGACGGCTTTGCCGTTGACTTGTGGGGGAATGGTGTAGTCCGTCACAGACGAGCCAGCAGGAAAGGCAAGCAGACCATAGGTGCCGTCTGCCAAAAGCTCAAACAAGACACCCGCCTCCACAAAAAACTTGGCATTTCCGCTGTCCACGGTAAACTCTGGCAGGGCATCGCAGTCGGCAAACGCCCCTGGAGCAATCGACCGAACCGCAGACGTGATGTGCATGCTGGTGATGGCAGAAGAACGAAAGGCAAATGGTTGGATGGTGGTGGTACGATTCAGCGTGACCGTTTTCAAGGCAGAGGTCTGTGTTGCACCATTTTGTTCTCCAGTGGAAAGGGCAAAGGCATAGCCATCAATGGTGGTTATGCTGTCTGGGATGGTGTAGTTTGTGGCGGTTCTGCCAGCGGGATAGGCATCCAGACGGGTTTTTGTGTTGTCGCACAGCACCCCGTTTATGTGAGAAAAGTAGGTGTGTCCCCTTTCAACCGTAATGTTGATGAGATTCTTACAGTTCACAAAAGCATCATTGTCTATGCCCGTGAGGGGCAAATTTTTTATTCGGTGGCTGTTTGTCAACTTGACATCGAGACGCTGTGGAATGGTGACGCTGGTGGCAGCCGTATTTTGCAGACCACCCACAAAGCAACTTGTATCGCTGTCATCGTAGTACCCAGACAAAATAAAGGTTGTTTGTGCGGCTGCACTTGCTGTGCCATAGAGTTGCGTCAGGAGCAAAAGACAGAGCAAGCCTCCCAGCCACGCCCGCAGTGACCATTGTTTTTTTGCGTACATATCAAAACCCCTCTTTCTATCGCATTTGCGGGACAGGCTGTGCCAATCCCTGTCTATTTCTCTATCATAGCACTTTCTGTCGAAGGTTTCCAGCGGTTTGTGCGAAAAATATTGCAATATTTCTCCATCATTGCTTGATAACATTCTAAATTCTCTGCAAAAAACTGCTGAAAAACACATTTGATTTTTCCTGAGATTGATGCTATACTTTTAGAAATAAGATACTGATAAGATACTGAATTTTGGCGAAATCTCACAACAAAATCGCAAAGGGGAAACCGCTATGAAAAAAATTGTCGTGGTCTATCGTTCGCAATACGGCTTCACCAAACAATATGCCCAGTGGCTGTCAGAGGATTTGTCTTGTGATAGTTACGAGGCAAAGGACTTCTCACCCGCACTGTTCGATGCCTATGACTGTCTCATCTATGGCGGTGGGCTGTATGCGGAGAAGGTCAATGGTTTGGATTTGTTCAAGCGTTGCTTTGCCCGTTCGCCCGAAAAGGCATTTGTGCTCTTTGCCACGGGACTGTCCGACCCCAATGGGACACAGACGCAAATGCGTGTCCGCCAGAGCATCGAAAAATCCCTGCCCGATGCCCTCCTGAAAAAGCTGGCTTTGTTTTACCTGCACGGTGGCATGGACTGCCCGCATCTTTCGCTGCTGCATCGGGGCATGATGAAGGTCTTCCGTGCCATGATGCAACAGCAAGCTAAAAAACAGCCCACAGCGGAAACGCAACTCTTCCTGCCCGACGAGGGCGAGCGGGTGGATTATACCAAACGGGCGTATCTCTTGCCTCTGCTTGCCCATGTGAAAGGCTTATGACAGCAAAAAGTGCTTGCCCTAGGGCAAGCACTTTTGTTGTTCAATCCTCGGTTGCTTCTGTTTCTTCTTCGGGCACTTCTTCTTGTTCTTCTGCGGGCTGGGGATACTGTTCGGGACACAGTGCCCGCCCATAGAGGTGTTCCGTCTCCGTATCCATCACCGCAAAATAGACGATTTCCAATTTGCTCTCTGGGTGCTGTTCCAAGTAGCGTTGTACGGCAGACAGTGCCACTGCACAGGCTTCGGTTTTGGGATAGCCATAGATGCCCGTAGAAATGGCAGGAAAGGCAATGGAATGACAAGAAAGCTGGTCTGCCAAGCGGAGGCTCTCCCGATAGCAGGAAGTCAATTGTACGTCTTCCCCACGGTCACCATCTTTCCAGACAGGGCCAACGGTGTGAATGACATGGCGGGCGGGCAGGAGAAAGCCGGAGGTGACTTTCGCCTTCCCTGTGGGACAACCTCCAAGTTCCATACAGGCTTCGAGCAACTGTTTGCCCGCCGCTCGATGAATCGCCCCATCCACACCACCGCCCCCCAAAAGGCTGTTTTTCGCAGCGTTGACAATGGCATCGACGGGCAAGCGGGTAATATCTCCTTTGTGTAAACATAAGCGTGTATCATAGTCCATGGAAACCGTCCTTTCCCCTGTATCTCATATCTCTAATATGGGATTGTGGTTGCGAGCTGATACTGTCAGTGTAGCAAATTCAGGGCAATATTGCAAGACATTTCCAAAAATAGAAATCTTGCTTATCCTCTATTTTTTTTACCGCCTTGCCCGTATCTTGCTATACAAAAACAAATCTTTGTGCTATACTGAATCCAATTGTGCGTTCGTCATCCATCATCAAACGCAAGGAGGCATATTATGATATTATTTCTGACCATTTTGTGTATTCTGTTTTTGACAGCAGGCTTGACGGTGTTTTTCTATTACAATTACCGTCAAAAACAGTCCGATAACAACCTCAACACCATCCTCAACGCAGCCACAAAGGGTGTTTTGCAAAAAACATTATTTGAGGAAGGCGAGTTGACACCGTTGCAAATTCGTCTGCTGCAGTATTTGACCAACCTGCAAAAAAATACGAAAACCCCAGGTGCGGAAAAACGGAAAATTGAAACGCTCTTAAACGACATCGCAGAGCAGAGTAAAACCCGCATTGCGGGCTTACAAGTACACGGTGACATTTTGGCACAGCAAAACACGGACAGCAATTTGCAAGGACATGTGACAGAAATTTTGCAACAGACCGAGGAACTGCGTATGTTGATTTCTGCACTGGTGCTCAATGCCCGTCTGGAAACGGGCAATCTGGAATTACATGCCAACACCAATGCCCTCAGTGCCCTCTTTAAAAACTTAAACAACCAAATTGCAGCCAAGGCACAGGAAAAACAACAGCGTTTGGAATTTGAAGCAAGCGACATTGTCGCCGTTTTCGATGCCAAGTGGACGACCCAAGCTCTGTATTATATTTTGGAAAATGCCGTCAAGTACACCCCCAATCAGGGCTATATTCGGGTCTCTGCTGTGCGAGAGACCACCTCTTGTCGCATTGATATTGAAGACAGTGGCATAGGCATCCCACCTCAGGAACGGCATGAGGTTTTTGAGAAGTTCTACCGTGGGACAAATGTTGTTGCCAACACCAACGGGGCTGGGATGGGCTTATTCATCGCCCGTGAAATTGTCGCCCGTCAGGGGGGCTACATCAACGTGAAGGCAGAAATCGAGCGGGGTGCAACGGTCTCGGTCATTTTGCCCGTCTGATACATAGGGGACAAGCACAGATTTTTCTCTGAAAAATCTGTGCTTCTTTTTTGCAAACGGTCGGTATTTTGTTGCAAAAACAACGGACGGCACAGGGACTTTCTGCTAAACTCGGGACATAAGAAGGGAAAAAACTGGCATACTAAGCCCAGTGTTCCCAAACATAAGACAGAATAGAAAGGAAGACCGCTTATGTCGATGTTTTGTTTTCAGTGTGAACAGACCGCCCACGGGAAGGCATGTACCGCCCACGGGGTCTGTGGCAAGCAGGTGTCCACCTCGAATGCCCAAGACCGTCTGACTGCCAAGCTCATCGCCCTCGCCTCTGCCAGCAAAGATGCCCCTTCTCCAGAAATTGACCATCTATTGATTGATGGGCTGTTTGCCACAGTGACCAACGTGAATTTTGACGACGAGGCTTTGGCTGTTCTCTGCGATAAGGTCGACCAAATGCGCACCCAGTTCCCTGCCGTAGCTGAAGTGGATATGCAGGCATTTTGGCAAGTGCAGGAGGATAAACGCTCTTTGCAATCGCTGATTTTGTTTGGTCTGCGGGGCATGGCCGCCTATGCCCACCATGCCTATGTGCTGGGAAAGCGAGATGCCACCGTCAGTGCCTTTTTCTATCGGGGGCTGTCTGCACTCGCAGAGGACTTGCCCCAAGAGACGCTCTTGGATTTGGTCATGGAGACGGGCAAGGTGAATTTGCAGTGTATGGCACTGTTGGACGCAGCGCATACCGAAAGCTATGGCAATCCCGTGCCCACGACCGTTTCCTGCGACATTGAAGCTGGGGCATTTATTGTCGTCTCTGGGCACGACCTGCACGACTTGAAATTGCTCTTGGAACAGACGGCAGGCAAGGGCATCAATATTTACACCCATTGCGAAATGCTTCCCGCACACGGCTACCCAAAATTGAAGGCATATCCCCATTTGAAGGGCAATTTTGGCACAGCTTGGCAGTCTCAGCAAAAGGAGTTTTTGGATTTGCCCGCCCCTGTGCTGTTCACAACCAATTGCATCATGCCCGTACGGCACAACTACGCCGACCGCATTTTCACCACTTCGGTGGTCGCCTATCCCAATATGATTCACATTGACGAAAAGAAGGATTTTACACCCGTGATTGAAAAAGCGCTGGAACTGGGCGGATACCCCGCAGGACGCCCCATGACGGGCATCAACGGCGGGCACAGCGTGACGACAGGCTTTGCACATGATGCGGTCTTGTCGCAGGCAGAGACGGTCGTGGAAGCGGTCAAGTCGGGTGCGATTCGGCATTTCTTCTTGGTCGGTGGCTGTGACGGGGCGAACTCTGGACGCAACTATTACACGGAATTTGTGAAAAAAACCCCTCCAGATACGATTGTTTTGACCCTTGCCTGTGGGAAATACCGCTTCAATGATTTGGATTTGGGGCAGATTGGGGGCTTGCCCCGCATCATGGACATGGGGCAGTGCAATGACGCTTACAGTGCGATTCGGGTTGCACTTGCACTGGCAGAGGCTTTTGATTGCACGGTGAACGAACTGCCCCTGACCTTGGTCTTGTCGTGGTACGAACAAAAGGCGGTTTGTATTTTGCTCTCGCTCTTGGCACTGGGCATCAAAAATATTTTCATTGGCCCTAGCCTGCCCGCTTTTTTCTCGCCCAAAGTGCTCTCTCTCTTGGTGGATACCTTCCAGCTGACACCCATCTCGACCCCCGAAGCGGATTTGCAAAAAATCTTAGGCACATAAAAAAACCGCCCCTGCCAACGGCAGGGGCGGTTCAGTTTTTTAGCCTTTGATGTAACTTTGCTTGATTTTGACTCTGGAGAGGAGACCTTGGAGGTTGCTTGCCTGTCCCGAGAGTTCTTCGGAAGCGGAGGCCTCTTGTTCGCTGGTGGCGGCGTTCAGTTCCACGACAGCGGAAATTTGCTCTATGCCTTCCATGACGTCACGGACGGCACTGGTTTGGGCTTGCGACTCGTTGGAGATTTGGGCAATGAGTGCGAGGACTTCGGTGGAGGTTGTGCCCACTTCGGCAAAGGCGGCATTGGTGGCATCTGCCAGACGCTGACCCTTTTGGACGGATTCCAGAGAATCGGCAATCAAGATGTTGGTTTCCTTGGCTGCCTGAGCGGATTTCTGAGCGAGGTTGCGTACTTCGTCTGCCACGACAGCAAAGCCCTTGCCCGCCACACCCGCTCTTGCGGATTCCACAGCGGCATTCAGTGCCAGAATGTTGGTCTGGAAAGCAATGTCATCAATGGTTTTGATGATGTTGCCGATGGCTTCGGAGGAAATGGAAATTTCCCGCATGGCGAGCATGAGTTGTTTCATCTCGTGCAGGCTCTTTTCGATGACTTCGCCCGTCATCTGTCCCACATGGTTGGCATCCACAGCATTTTGGCTGGTGTTTTCGATGTGGTGGGTGATTTCCCGCATGGTTTTGGACAGGTCATCCAGACTACTGCTCTGCTCGGTAGTGCCCTGTGCGAGGGACTGCGAACCGCTGGCAATTTGTTCCGAACCAATTTGGACTTGTTCGGCAGCGGTTTGGATTTCTGCGAGGAAATTGTTCATTTTATGCTGGAAATTTTCAATATCCCGTTGAATTTCCTTAAAATCGCCCAGAAATTCAATGGGACAGGGTACGCTAAAATCGCCATTGGCAAAGGAATTCATGCCGTATTCGATGGCGGAGACGTATTTGTTCAGCTCGTCCATGGAGAAATTCATACGTTCTGCCAAAATACCAAATTCGTTGTTTGCCTGATAATCAACCCGTTTTTTGAGCTTGCCTTCTGAGAGTGCCAAAATGCTCTCTTGGACTTTCCGCAAGGCGACGCTGATGTTCCAAGTGGCTTTGCCAGAAAAATAGAGACTGAGCAACAAAACCAGAGCAAAACAGACCGCCAGACCAATCATCAGCCCACGAATCATCACATTCATTTCGGTGTTGACTTGGTTTTTTTCTTGGCTGATGGTGCTGTCAATGCGTTGGGCAATGTCGGCAAGTTCGACCAGAGCGGGGGAACAGCGGGTTTCGATGATGTCTTTTGCCAAAATTTGGTCGCCCTGCTTCATGGCAACAAGGACTTCATTGGCAATACCGAACCACTGATTGAATTTATCTTCATATTCTCGTGCCAAGCCGTCCCCTTCTCCGTGGGCGGTTTTGAAATTGGTCATTTGTTCTTGGATTTTACCCACACTGCTTTGGATGGTCTGGCTGTGGCTGTCGTATGTGCTGGGGTTGGCGAGCAAGACCATTTCACGCAAGGCTCTGGCGGCGATGTTCGCCTCGATGAGACATATCTTTACCGCAGTATCTGCGGTCAAAGTTCCGTCGATGTAGTCGTTCAGGCGGTTTTTCGTATCCATAATGCCAAACATACTCAATGCGGTGAGCAACATCGTCAGCAGAATAATCATGGAAAAGATGCTGAAGAGATAATGCTTTAATTTCATCCGTTTAAACATAAAGGTACACCTTTCTG
>CAZSWQ010000021.1:0-20496 GCA_964611025.1 uncultured Ruminiclostridium sp. | reverse complement strand
ATGGCTTTTCCCTGCCCGAAGCGGTCAGTCGGGAACGTGCTGCACTCGCTGGCGTCCGCAAACATGCCCACCACATCATCAACACCACCGCATTGAATATGGCAAAGCTCCGCTCGGAAATGCTCCGCCTCTTTGGGGACGGCTCGCCCGCCGAATCGTTGGGCATTTCGGTCATGTCCTTTGGCTTCAAGTATGGGATTCCCATTGAAGCCGATTTGGTTTTTGACGTGCGATTTCTGCCCAATCCCTACTATATCTCTACCTTGCGTCCCTGTACGGGTCTGGATGAGGGTGTGCAACAATTTTTGATGGGCTACGAGCAGACGCATGTTTTTTTGAAACACTTAGAGGACATGCTCAGTTTCCTACTGCCCCAGTATGTGAAAGAGGGCAAAAGTGCCCTCGTCATTGCCATTGGCTGTACCGGCGGTCAGCACCGTTCTGTTGCCATCACCCATCATCTGGCGGATTTCATCCAGCGTAAGGGCTTTTCTGCCCGTGAAAGCCACCGTGATATGACCCGTGGCTGAGTGTTTTTCCACCGTACGACCCCATCAAAACTCAGGAAAGGAGTATGCCTGTATGTCATTTTCCTCGGAAGTCAAAGCCGAATTGTGTCGCAGTCGTCTTGGAAAGCCCTGCTGTGCTCTGGCAGAAGCCTGTGGCATTTTGCTCTACTGCAACCAGTTCTCACAACAAGGCATCAAAATTGTTACCGAATCGTCGGATTTTGCCCTGCGTCTGCCCTTGGTGTTCCGCCGTGCCTTCCATGTTATGCTCTCCGCCCGCAAGGATGCGGACAGCCCCACGGGCAAACACACCTTTCTGATGCAGAACCCCAAACACCTGCAAAAAATCTGGGATACCTGCAACGGAGACTTGGGCGACGGCATCGCCCGCCATGTGAATTTCGCCCTTTTGGAGGAGGAACACTGTCGCTTGGCATTTTTGCGGGGGGCATTTTTGGCGGGTGGGAGTGTGACCGACCCGAAAAAATCCTATCATTTGGAGTTGGTCACCTCGCATTTCCACGTCAACCGTGAACTCATCGCCCTCTTGCTCGATACGGGCTACCACCCAAAGGACACCGTGCGTAAGTCGAATTATGTGACCTATTTTAAGCAGAGTGAATACATCGAAGATTTTCTCACGGGCATTGGTGCGCCCGTTTCCGCCATGCACATCATGAGTGCCAAGGTGGAAAAGCACCTGCGTAACGGCATCAACCGTCGGGTGAACTGCGACGCTGCCAATGCCGACAAGACCGTAGACGCTGCACAGGAGCAGTTGCAGGCAATACGCAAGCTCCATCACAGGGGCACGCTGGAGGGCTTGGGCGAAAAATTGCAGAGCGTTGCCCTCTTGCGCCAACGACATCCTGAGCTGTCGCTCTCGGAGCTGGCGAGTCTCTGCGAACCGCCGATTACAAAATCCTGTCTCAACCACCGTCTGCGCAAGCTCATTGCCCTCAGCAAAGAATGACGACCTCTCGTGTGGGCTGTCCGCGCGCCGCAGGCGCACTCCCCAGCCCCAGCCCCTGCAGGGGGCTGGGGCTGGGTGTCACGGCACTGCGTGCCGTGATGGGACAGCCCCGTTCAACACATACCACCCCAACTGCGAAAGGAGCGTTTTCCCATGTCCTTTGTCCACCTGCACATACACAGCGAATTTAGCTTGCTCGATGGTGCTTGCCGTATTCCACAGCTCGTCGCACAGGCAAAAGCTCTGGGGCAAAACGCCCTCGCCCTCACCGACCACGGTGTCATGTACGGTGCAATCGACTTCTATAAAGCCGCCAAAAAAGAGGGTATCCGCCCCATCATCGGTTGCGAGGTCTATCTCGCCCCTGGCAGTCGCCTTGACCGCAATCCCAAAGAAAAAGACGCCAGACACCTTATACTATTGTGTCGCAACGAAATCGGCTACCGCAACCTCTGTGCCCTCGTCAGCCATGCTTTCCTCGAGGGCTTCTACCACAAGCCCCGCATTGACATGGACTTGCTCGCCCAGCACACCGAAGGGCTGATTGCCCTCTCCGCTTGTCTGGCGGGCGAAGTCCCAAAACGCATCCTGCAGGGCGACTATCAGGGCGCAAAAGAACATGCCCTCCACATGCGTGAGCTGTTCGGTGCAGACGGCTACTATATTGAAATCCAAAATCACCACATCCCCCAGCAGATGGAAGTGCTTCCAGAACTCATCCGCCTCCACCAAGAAACAGGCATCCCGCTCGTTGCCACCAACGACGTTCACTACCTGACCCGTGCCGATGCCGAAGTACAAGACGTCCTCCTCTGCGTCCAGACAGGACGCACCACCGACGACCCCGACCGCATGCGGTTTGAAACCCAAGAATTTTATCTCAAATCCGAAGCTGAAATGAACAGCCTCTTTCCCAATTTCCCCGAAGCCATCCAAAATACCCAGAAAATTGCCGATTTATGCCAGCTCGAGTTCACCTTTGGGCAATATCACCTCCCCCAGTTTCCCCTCCCCACGGGCTGGGACAGCCCAGAGGTCTATTTTCAGCACCTCTGCCAAACAGGCTTCCAAACCCGCTACCCCGACCCTCCAGAGGGCTATGCCGACCGCCTCCAATCCGAAATGGACACCATAGGCAACATGGGCTTCATTGAGTATTTCCTCATCGTCTCCGATTTCATCGCCTATGCCAAGGGTGAGGGCATTCCCGTTGGCCCTGGTCGTGGTTCTGCGGCTGGCTCTATGGTCTCCTACTGCCTTGGCATCACCGATGTCGACCCCATGCGTTATGCCCTCTACTTTGAACGCTTCCTCAACCCAGAACGCATCTCCATGCCCGACATTGACATAGATTTCTGCTTCCGTCGGCGGGGTGAGGTCATCGACTACGTCAACCGCAAATACGGTTCTGACCATGTAGCACAAATTGTCACCTTTGGCACAATGGCCGCCAAGGGTGCTGTACGAGACGTCGCCCGTGCCATGAACATCCCCTATGCCCAAGCAGACGGCATTGCCAAGCTCATCCCCACCACGCTCCACATGACCTTAGACACCGCCCTCAAGCTCTCCGCTCCCCTGCGGGAACAGTACGACCAAGACCCCCAAATCAAAAATCTCATCGACACCGCCCGCTCCCTCGAGGGCATGAGCCGTCATGCCTCCACCCATGCCGCCGGTGTGGTCATCACCAAAGAACCCGTAGCACACTATGTGCCCCTCGCCAAAAACGACGAAGCCATTGTCACCCAATACCCCATGACCACGCTGGAAGAACTGGGACTGCTCAAAATGGACTTTTTGGGCTTGCGTAACCTGACCGTCCTTGCCGATGCCAGCGAGATGATTCGAGAAGAAAACCCCAGTTTCTCCCTCGATGCCATTCCACACGACGACAAAAAAACCTTCCAGATGATTTCCCAAGGACAGACAGCGGGTGTGTTCCAAATGGAATCCTCAGGCATGACGGGTGTCTGTACAGGTCTGAAACCCAAGGACATTGAAGACATCACCGCCATCATTGCCCTCTACCGCCCCGGCCCTATGGATGCCATTCCCCGCTTCATCGCCTGCAAGCACGACCCCAAACGCATCACCTACAAGCATCCCCTGCTCGCCCCCATTCTCTCCGTCACCTATGGCTGTATCGTCTACCAAGAACAGGTCATTGAAATTTTCCGCAAGCTCGCCAAATACTCCCTAGGACAAGCAGACATGGTGCGCCGTGCCATTTCCAAAAAGAAAGTCGCTGAAATTGAAAAAGAACGTCAAGCGTTCATCTACGGAGACGAAAGCCGTGGGATTCTGGGCTGTCTCCACAACGGCATTGCAGAAACCATTGCCCAGAACATCTACGACGAAATTTACGACTTTGCCAATTATGCCTTCAACAAAGCCCATGCCGTCTCCTATGCCATCCTCGCCTATCAAACCGCTTGGTTCAAGTGCCACCACCCCCGCGCCTATATGGCGGCACTCCTGACCTCTGTGCTCGATTCTCAGGACAAAGTACGGGAATACATTGTCGCTTGCCGTGGCATGGGTATCCGCCTGCTCCCCCCAGACATCAACGAGTCCGCTTCCACCTTCCGTGTGGCGGGCGCACACATCCGCTTCGGGCTGGCTGCCCTCAAGGGTGTGGGTGTGGGCTTCACCCAGAGCCTGCTTGCTGAACGTCAGGAAAATGGTGCATTTCGCTCCTTCCCCGATTTCGCCCGCCGTATGCTCTCCCACGACCTCAACAAACGGGTCATGGAAAGTCTCATCCGCAGCGGCTGTTTTGATGCCCTCGGCTACCGCCGTTCCCAACTGCTCGACGGCTTCGAGTCCCTCTTAGATACTCTGGTACGCAGCCGCAAGAAAAACCTAGAGGGGCAATTTGACCTCTTTGGCGACCGCCAAGAGCACGATGAACCCAGTGTACAGGAGAATTTCCCCCTGAAACATTTGCCCGAATTTTCTACGCAGGACTTGCTCCAGATGGAAAAAGACGTCACGGGGCTGTATTTGAGTGGCCACCCCATGGATGCCTATCGGGAAAAAGCCCGCCTGCACAGCAGTACCGCCCTCGGCGACATCATACAGGATTTTGCAGCTGAGGAAAATCAGCAGTTCCACGACGGCGAGGGCGTCATTGTGGCGGGCATTGTCAGCCAAGTGAAAACCAAAACCACCCGCAACAATGCCCTCATGGCATATGTCCTGCTCGAAGACGACACCAGCAGTATGGAATTGCTCGTCTTTTCCCGTGTCATGGAACAGGCGAGCGGGCATTTGACCCCTGGCACGGCACTTTTGGTCAGAGGTGCGATTTCTGTCCGTGACGAAAAAGCCCCCCAAATCGTCTGCGAAGAAATCCGCCCGCTCGATTTTGTGGAAAACACGCAAGCTATGGACAGGGTGGGTCACAGCATGCCAAGCCAAGCACCCGCCAAGCCCCAGACCCTCTATCTGCGTCTGCCCTCCGAAACAGACCCCCTCTTTGCCCGCCTGAAAATCCTGCTCTCCATGTTCCCCGGCACAAATCCCGTGGTGCTTTACCTCGTCGACAGCAAACGTCGTCTGGGCACAAGCTGTCTCCTGCACGATGCCCTCCTGCAAGAACTGCGTGAACAACTGGGCACAGAAAGCGTGGTGCTGAAATGAAACACATCCCCACACAGTTCCACCGCCTCATTGGGGTGGCTGTGGCATTCGTTTTGCAAATTGCCCTTTTGATTTTCGTCATGCAATATTTCAGCAGTTATTTTGTCCGCTTCTATTGGCTGGGACTGAGCCTCAGCTTGCTGGTCTCCATCTGGATTTCCACCCGCAAATCCCGCCTGCCCTACAAAATGGCATGGATTATCCCCATCGCACTCTTTCCCCTGTTCGGGGGCATGGTCTACTTCCTCATGACGGGTCTGCGCACCCCTGCACCCGTCACCGACCGTGCCCTTTTGGCAGAACAGCTCCAAAGCGACACCCTCCCCGCTGACCTGCAACTTTTGGGCATCGACCTCGTGCAACAGGCACAGTATTTGCAAAATGCCGCCCTCTGCCCGCCCTACCGCAACACCGAAACGCATTATTTCCCCTCGGGGGAGTCCTTTTTCCCCGTGCTCCTCTCGGAGCTTTCTCGTGCCAAACACTATATTTTTCTGGAGTATTTCATCATCAGTGAGGGGCGTATGTGGACAAAAATCATGGAGATTCTCGAGGAAAAAGCCGCCGCTGGGGTCGATGTCCGTATCATCTATGACGATTTTGGCAGTCTCACCACCCTGCCCAAGCACTACGTCTACACCTTACAAAAAAAAGGCATTTTTGCTGCCGTCTTTCAGCCCCTCAAGCCCTTTTTGACCGTCCAGCAAAACAGCCGTGACCACCGTAAGCTCTGTGTCATTGATGGCATGGTGGGCTTCACAGGGGGCATCAACCTAGCAGATGAATACATCAACGAAATTGAACGCTTCGGCTACTGGAAAGACTCCGCCCTGCTCCTGCGGGGCGATGCAGTTTGGACACTGACGGTCAGCTTTTTGCAAATGTGGGCATCCATCCGCAAATGCGAAGTGGACTACACAGCCTTTCGCCCCAAATTTTTCCCCTTGGTCGCCACCAATGTCGGCTTTGTCCAACCCTATATCGACACACCTCTGGCGACCGACACGGTTTGTGCCGATTTGCACTTGCAGATGTTCGCCAAGGCAAAACGCTATCTCTATATCACCACCCCCTATCTCATCATGGACGAGACCATTGCCAGCGTCCTGTACAGCACCGCCCGCTCTGGGGTCGATGTCCGCATCATGACCCCACACATCCCAGACAAAAGATTGGTCTTCTCCGTCACCAAGTCCCACTACGAAGCCCTGCTCGAAGCGGGGGTGAAAATTTACGAGTTTTTGCCTGGCTTCATCCACAGCAAGACGGTGGTTGCAGATGATTTATATGCCTCGGTGGGCAGTTGTAACCTAGACTACCGCAGTTTTTACCTTCAATTTGAAAATGGGACGTGGCTCTGCGGGACACCCTCGGTCATTGCCATTCGGGAAGATTTTACCGATTCTCTGGCATTCTGTCAGGAAATCACCCTAGAGGAAAGCCGAAAAACACCCCCCCTCATCCGCATGTTCCGCTCCCTCGTGCGTATCTTCTCGCCCCTGTTTTAAACAAGAAAAAACACCCCTGACCAAAAAATGGTCGGGGGTGTTTTTGTCTTGCCTTACAAACGGCAGGATTCAATGTCCATGCGGTTCAAGAGAAAAATATCCGAACAGAGCAGGTTTTGCTGTTTTTCGCTCAGTCTGTCGAACTCACAGCCGTAGATATAGTCGCTCTCGCCCGCCTCGACACTGCGTTTGACACGTGCCAAAAAGCTGTAATAGCTCTGCTCTTTGGCAAAGAGCAAAAGGTCACGAATCAAAATCAAATCGCCCTCTTGAAAGCACTCGGTATCTGCATGGATTTGTACCCCTTTCAGGCTGATGTCCATGACACGGCAGATATGGGCTTGTTCCAGATGAAGCTCCTCTGTGGGTGGGGCAAAGAGCGCATTGACACAGACGACATATGCCTGTGTATTGATGGGCTGACGGAAATAGCCACGGTTTTCTGTGTGGAAATAGCGCTGCAAATTATCCAATTTCCAAATATGCTTATTTGACCCGCAAATCATGCCTTCAAACACAATGCTGTTTCCACCACGAGGACGTACTATCAGCTTAAATTTTGTGTTGTACATGACGGAGGGCATTTCGCCATCTTTTTTGGCAATGACCACAGCAAAGGTGTCAAAATCCACCTCCTCCACATAGCCCAAGGTGGCTAAGGTGTTTTGCAAGCTGCGAATTTCGCAATACGCACCCTTGGCTTCCTCTAAGTCGCTCAAGAGTGTTTGTTCTGCGTTCAACTGTTCGGCTGTCATATCACGCACATTCCGACGTTCTACTTTGGCAGGTGGCACTTGCTCTGTCTGTGTGCGGGCATGGTAACGGTTGCTAAAGTTCGCCTGTGGCATACCGCCATATTTTTTATCGAGAAAATCTAAAAATCCCATACGCAGGTTTCCTCCTTCTTCCTATCCTCCATTGTCGTTCTACTTGCTCATTGCCCATCGGCAGGCAAACAGCTGCTCGCCAGTTGTTGGCTGAACACTGCCTCCCGCAAGGCAGCTTCTTGGTCATGAATCAAATTCATAAACTTCACACCATAGAGCGGGATTTGCCCATTGGCAGGGCGTTGACGCAAGACTTCCACTTCCACAATCACAGGATTGCTGGTAATTGGGATGATGACTTCCAAACGCTCGCCCACCTCCAAGCGTCTGGCACAGAAAAATGCCATCCCCGTACAATTCAAATCGTGGCTAATAACAGGATAGCGTCCATACCACTTCTTTGTCAAGGGATAAATATAACTGGTGAATTTGACATGTACACGCAAATTCTGATAAACGGCATCGGAAAGGTCTTCAATCGGCTCTACGACAATGACGTCTTCCTTCTGTTTGAGCAGACGTCCCATCTTGGCAGGGGCTTGTTCGTCCATGCTCAGAAGCTGTAAATATTCGTGCTCAATGACCTGACTGACCGCATCTTCCAAGACACGGATGTACCACATGGGGGAATCGGTCGGACTTTCCAAAAGCCCACGTCCGAGCACCTGACTGCGACTGTCCAAAATCAAATAACGGTATGCCATGGCTTATACCTCCTCTTTTTCTTCTGCCAGCGCATCCACGCTGACTTGCACTTTTTCCTTGCTGTGGGCGGTTTCTCGTGTGCTGGGGTCAAATTCCAAAAAATACAAATAAATATCCACAATCACTTGGTAGAGACTTTCGGGGATTTCCTGCCCCAATTCCAGTTGCATGAGCACACTGGCAAGGGAGCTGTCCTCATAAATCGGCACGCCGTTTTCCACGGCGACTTCCACAATTTTTTCCGCCAAAAAGCCCATGCCCGAAGCAACCAGAACGGGGGCAACATCATTTGCCCCGTAGTGCAGGGCAACGGCTTGACGCACAGGTGGGGTATTAGACTTTGACATTGATGCTATCCTTTCTTTGGAGCAATTTGGGAAACACTTCGCTCAAGTGCCAAGGGCGGTCACTCTGCTGTATCTGTACCGAATTGGCGACCAGTCCATTTTGCTGGACAATGCCCCGTATCGCACCCTGAAACACAGGGGCAAACTGGGCAAGCTGGCTGGGGCAACGCAGTTGTACATCCAACATTTTCTCCCGATAGAACAGCACCAAATCAAATTGTCCCAAGTGCCCCACGTCCAACTTGAAAAAAATGCGTTTGCTCTGCTCGATTTCACTGCGGGCGGGTGTGTCTTGCTCGTCGTTTGGGTCGACCCACAGCTCGGAAAAAAGCAATTTTCCTTGATGCTCCAAGGGAATCAAATGGTGGTTGAGGGGCATATAGACGCTCTCATTGACCAAAATGGTCGCAATCAAGTCCCGAAATGCCTCTTGCATTTCCACCCCACCCGCCCCTTGCAGGGCTTTTTGGCTGAGTGAGGCGAGTTGTTCGGCAAATTGGTTGCTCTGGGCGGCCTTTGCAAAATTGCTGTTCCGCAGGAGCACCATGAGGGCGTCCTCATCGAGATTGCCCAGACTGTTTTTCAAGGCGGGGTAGTGCTTCACGGCAAAAAATGCCTCGACCAAGGCTTCACGAGAACCGCTTTCATAACGTGCCACTTCCAAGGTCAGTTGGGAGAGCAGGTCTCTGGCTGTGCCCATGTCGTGGGTGCGGGCGATGTAGCGACTCATGAAGGGGATGATTTGCCCCTGCAACAACTTCAAATTGCCCGTACGATCACCCTGAGCAATGCCCTCTTCCAGCTGGGCGAGCAGGTTCAAGACCTCTTGCCCAAAACGAGCGGGAATGGATTTTGCAATCTGATTCAGGTGCTTGACCAAATTTTTTTCGATGTGGGCAGTGGAAGAATGGTCGCTGTATTTTTTCATGAATTGCAGAACGTCCCGCCGAAAGCCCTCCGAATCGCTTTTGTCATAGGCATTGCGCAAGAGGGTAAACAGTGCCCCGCTGAAGCGTGAGCCTGTTTGCAACTGATTTTTCAGAAATTTCAAAAATTCCTCTTTGTCCATTTTGAGCATTTCGGTGAGCATCTCAAATTCCGCCTCGATGTCCCCTTCGAGCGAGACAGCCTTGGCGGTGCTGGTGAGCGTTCCTGCTTTCCCCATATGAAAAATGCGTGAAAACAGCCCAAGTAACTCCGCAGAACCACCCAAACGGCGGGCAAAGGTTTGATAATTGGAGTCAAAACGGGTCGTTTGTTCTTTGACATGCGATTGGGATTGGTCGGTGCGCTGGTCGGTCTTGGTGACACGGTTGGGGTCTGGGTTATTGCGTATGGGCAGATTGCTTGGCAAATTTTGCCCTGGCATGTTCCGTTGATTGAGCGAGCTATCATATGTACCTGGTGAATTTGAGATGCCCAAGAGCTTCGCCAAAGGAAATCCCCCCTCATTCTAAAATTTTTTTGTGAAAAGGCTTAAGGTTTTGCAATAACGGTCGATATTTAGATATATGACAAAAATTGAACGCAAAAAGGTGGACAATTCTATGGATAGCATTTTAGAGATGTACCTTTATGAAACCGATGTTTTGCTTGAACAGCTCGACAGCCTTGCCCTTGCTGCCGAGCGAGCTACGCAGTTTTCACAAGCCGACGTAGACGAAATTTTCCGTATTATGCACACCATCAAAGGTTCATCTGCCATGATGGAGTTTACCCCCCTCATGACAGTGGCACATCGCATCGAAGACATGTTCTTCATCATCCGTGAAAATGGCATGGACGACCTGTCCGAAGAACAGCGCAGTGGTCTGTTCGACTTGGTCTTTCAGGCAACGGATTACTTCCGTGGGGAAGTAGAAAAGCTGAAGAACCAAGAAACCCTCTCTCAAAATATCGACAGCTTTGTCGAAAAGATTAACACTTTTATCGTAAAAATTCAAGATTCCTTCCAAGGAAAGCCCGCAGAAGATGCACAAACCGCCACAGGTCACCTGCAACCTGGGGATTTGTTTGCAAAATATCCCCAATTCCCCCATGGCATTCTGGTTTTCTTTGATGAAGACAGTGGCATGGAAAGCCTGCGTGCCTTCCTCTTAGTCACCGCCATTCGGGATATTTGCGCCGAAGAAGACATGCTTTTCTTCCCCGACGACGTCGAGAACAATACCGATAGTACAGACACCATCATTGACCAAGGTTTTTTGCTCCTGTTCCGCAATGGCATTGATTGCGAAACCGCCCTGCAAATTGTCTCTGAGTCCCCCTCTGTACAGACCTATGAGCACCTCTCGCAGCCCCCCATTGAAGAAGAAGTCATTCCCCTCTCTGGTGCAGTTGCACCCGCACAGGAGACTGTTACAGCCCCTCCTGTCGCAGCGAGAGAAGAAGCCTGTGCCCCTAAGGTGGAAGCCCCTGCACCAACGACTAGCCCCAAAAGCGAAAAAGAAGCCTCTGTCGCTGCGGCAAACGCTGCCGTGGGTCTGTCCACCAACGGTGCAAAAGAAACCCTCATCAGCGTCAGCCTGAGCAAGCTCGACCAGCTCATGGCGGTGGTCGGTGAAATCGTCATCACAGAATCTATGGTGACCGCTTCCCCCGACTTGCACGGCTTATCTCTGGATAATTTCACCAAATCTGCCCGCCAGTTGCGTAAGCTGACCGACGAACTCCAAGACGTCTCCATGTCCTTGCGTATGGTGCCCGTTTCGGGGACGTTCCAGAAAATGAACCGCATTGTCCGTGACATGGGCAAAAAACTCAATAAAGCTGTCAAGCTGACCATCATCGGCGAAGATACCGAAATCGACAAGAGCATCGTCGACGGCATCAGCGATTCCATCATGCACATTGTCCGCAATTCCATGGATCATGGCATTGAGGCAAATGCAGACGACCGCCTGCGTAAGGGCAAAAGTGCCACGGGCAACATCACCCTTGCCGCCCGCCATACGGGCAGTGAAGTCATGATTGATATCATTGACGATGGGCAGGGGGTCAATTACGACAAGGTGCTGCAAAAGGCAATCGACCAAGGGCTTGCCAGCCCCGACGTGGAATATACCAACCGTGAAATCACCAACTTCCTCATCATGCCCGGTTTCTCCACTAAGGCAGTTGTCACCGAATTTTCGGGGCGTGGAGTCGGGATGGACGTGGTCAAGCAGAGCGTCGACGCTGTGGGCGGTAACCTCTCCATCAGCAGCGAGCCTGACGTCGGCATGACCACCACCTTGAAAATCCCCCTGACCATGGCGATTATGGACGGCATGAAGGTCTCTGTTGGCTCGTCTATTTTCACCATTCCCATCCACAACATTCGCCAGTCCTTCAAAGTGACTGCAGGTGAGGTGATTCTCGATTCTGCCAACAACGAAATCATCAAGTGCATGGACAGCTTCTATCCCATCATCCGTGCCAAAAACCTCTACAGCCTAGAGGAAGGCAAAGACGACATCGAAGAAGGCATCTTGATTTGGGTCGAATCGGGCGAAATTTCCTATTGTCTCTTTGTGGATGAACTCATTGGCGAACAACAAGTCGTGGTCAAGCCCCTCCCCATCTACGTCAATTCCTTCCACATCAAGGATTATGGCATCAGTGGTTGTACCATTTTGGGTGACGGCAACATCAGCATCATCCTCGACATTGCCAATATCTACTCTGCCAACCAGTAAGGCATTACTTTAGAACGAAAGAAGGGACTGCACATGTCTGCTGACCAATCCATGATGTTTGCACAACAAGAAGACCCCCGTGACGTCGCTGACGACGCAAAACAACTGGAACTCGATACCAATTTAGAACAATTTTTGATTTTCAATTCCGACGGGATTGTCTTTGGTGCAAAAGTGGAATATGTGGTGGAAATCATCACCAACCATGCCATCACCCATCTGCCCATGGTGCCCAATTACATCCGTGGCATTTTGAACCTCCGTGGACAAATCATCCCCGTCATTGATATCCGCCTGCGTTTGGGCAAAGCCTACCAAGAAGAATCCATCACCATTGTCCTGAATATCAACGGCACGCAAGTCGGCATCTTGGTCGATTCCGTCGCCCAGATGATTAGCATCCCCAAGGAATCCATCATGCCTGTGCCTGCCCACAATACGCAGGAAATGATTTCGGGTCTTTGCTCCTTGCCCGATGGCTCAACTATGATGGTCTTTGACTGTGTCTTGCTCACAGAATCCTAAAAGGAGACCCCTCCAATGGAAATGCTAATCACCGACCATGACTTTGAGCGACTCGTCCAATTCATGTATAAAAATTACGGCATAGACCTGCGTAAAAAACGTCAGCTCATTGTGGGACGGCTCTCCTATACCCTGCAAACCATGGGCTATCAGACCTTCGGGCAGTTTGTCGACCATGTGCTGCAAAATCGCCAAAACAGCGACATTGAACTGCTCATCAACAAGCTGACCACAAACTACACCTTTTTTATGCGGGAAAATGCCCACTTCGATTTTCTCAAGCGGGTCATTCTGCCTGAACTGGTACAAAAACATCAGGGCGACCGCACCCTCTCCATTTGGAGTGCGGGTTGCTCCTCGGGGGAAGAACCCTACACCCTCGCCATGTGTGTGCAAGATTTCCTCGGCGCACAGGCAAAACACTGGGACGCACGCATCTTAGCCACGGACATTTCCCAACGTGCCCTCAATCTGGCAAAAACAGGAATTTACGATTTGCCCGACACCATCCCCGCCGACTGGAAACACCGTTATTTCAAACAGCAGGGCACGGGCAATCGCTATCAGGTCGCTCAGGAAATCCGCAATCAAGTGGTATTTCAGACCTTCAACCTCATGGACCCCATTCGCTTTCGGGCAAAATTTGACGTCATTTTTTGCCGAAACGTCATGATTTATTTCGACCAGCCCACCAAAGACGCCCTCGTGCGTCGCTTCCATGCCGCAAGTGCCAATGGTGCATATTTGCTCATTGGTCACTCGGAAACGCTCAGTCGAGACATTGGCTATCAGTTCCTCTCCCCCGCAACCTTCCGCAAACTCTAAGCCAACTCTCCTCTCCCCTGTTTCCCCCATAAACTGCACAGGGTTTTGTGTATGCTATCATCAAAGGTGGTAGGGATGGAGCCTATCCATCCCTACCACCTTTTCTGCGGAAAGACGGCGAAAAATCCGCTTTCTTGGCGAATACACAGCCTCATAAGACAGAACGAATAGGAGCGTTTCACCGTGCCCATCACCAAAACAAGCCCCAAAAAAACCATCCGTGTTATGACCATTGACGACTCTCTCTTGGCACGTCGTGTCATCATGGACGGGCTGAAAGCCCTGCCCAACATCGAAATGGTCGGCTATGCCGTCAATGCCATGGATGCCCGCAACAAATTGCTCACGCTCCAGCCCGACGTCATCACGCTGGACGTGGAAATGCCAGGCATCAGTGGCATAGACTTTCTCAAAACCCATTTGACCAAATTAAAAATTCCCGTGATTTTGGTCTCCTCTTTGAATCTGCGGGTCTTCGATGCTCTGGCGGCGGGGGCAGTCGATTTTGTCCGCAAGCCCACTGCTGAACACCACACCGACAGTTTCATCCGTGCTCTGGCACAAAAAATCCTCATTGCCTCCCAAACCCGTCCCCGCTCGCTTCCCCCTCTGCCAAAAAAAACCGTCGTGACACCCCCTGCCCCCTTGGGCAAATTGGGTACGGCACAAGGGCTGGAAAAAGTCATCATTGGGCTGGGTGCGTCCACTGGGGGCACAGAAGCGACCTTGGAAATCCTACGTCAACTGCCCGCCGATATTCCCCCCATGGTTGTTGTCCAGCATATGCCCGCTGGCTTCACCAAAATGTATGCCGACCGCCTGAATCGCATTTGTGCCATGGACGTCAAGGAAGCCGAACACGGCGACAGCCTGCGTCGTGGGCTGGTCTTGGTCGCCCCCGCTGAATTGCAAGCCCGTGTCGTACACCAAGGCGGACGCTATACCCTCTCCTGCACCCGTGAAGCAAAGGTCTCGGGACACGCACCCTCAGTCGATGTGCTCTTTTCCTCCATGGCTGCCAATGTCCGCTGTGCCAAGGTCGGCATCATTCTCACGGGCATGGGACGAGACGGGGCAAATGGACTTCTGGCAATGCGTAAGTCGGGTGCGTACACCATCGGGCAGGATAAAGCCTCCTGCGTGGTCTATGGCATGCCCATGGTCGCCAATGACATCGGTGCTGTCCAAATCCAAGCATCTTGTGATGCCATTGCTGGGGTTTTGCTCAAACATTTGAAATCTTTGTAATCTTTTTCAGAATTTCAAAATATTTTTCCCAAAAGCCCTTATGACCTGCCCCTTTGCATCCGATATATGCTACAAGATGAACCGAAACAACACACAGAAAGGAGTGACGGTGTATGATTCAAGCACCAAAGGGGACAACGCCCATTTTCCCAACAAGCATCTTGCCCCGTGCCAACACAGGGACAAAACCGCTGGGCAAAACTGCCGCTGCCTTTGATACCGTGATGATTTCTACGCAGGACTCCTCCCAGGAAAACCAATTTCGCCAAGACATGGAATCCCGTTTGCTCCGTGATGTGCGTACCCGTCCCAACAGCAGCGAACTGAACCGCATCAAAGAGTCTGTGCAAAACGGCACATATCAGGTGAACGTCTCGGAGTTGGCAAACCGTTTACTACTGGAGGGCTTCCCCCATGCAAAATAAAGACGTACTTTACTACTTGCAACTCCTCGAGGACTTCACCCGTACATTTGAACAACTGGGTCTCTTGCAAGAAGAAAAAATCGCCAAGGTCAAAGCAGATGATTTGCTGGGACTGAACGACTGCATCCGCCGTGAACAAGCCCTCTCTTTGCAAATACGGGGCTATGACAAGCGTCGCCTCGATTTCCTCGAAGCCCAGCAAATCCAGACCCTGCCCCTGCTCGACTTTCATACCCAAGTCCCCGAAGACCTGCGTTTTCAGACCAAACAGGTCTGTGATGCTTTGCGTCAGACTTACGCTGTCTTTCGGGGACGTTTTGACGCTGCACAGACCATCTTAGAGAGCAATCTCTATCAGGTCGAACAGCTCTTACAACAACATGGCGGGCAGGTCAAAGCACCCGAACGCCCCAAAGCCTTCCGCACGGATTTCCGTGCCTGAGGCTGCGTCCCAAAATCCCACCCAAAAAAGGATGTGAGTTCACATGAGAGGTATGAGTACATTTGGTGCTTTTACCACCGCTCGTTTGGGCATTTATGCCTCCCAAAAAGCCCTCGATGTAACAGGGCACAACATCACCAACATCAACACCAAGGGCTACACCCGCCAGAGACTCGACCAGATGAGTTTCAAAACGGGCGGCACGGATGCTTATGCCTCCAGCTATGATGCCCGTGTCGGTTCTGGTGTCCTCTGTACGGGTGTCTCGCAGTTGCGTGACCCCTATCTGGATATCCGTTTTCGTGGCGAACGCTCCAAAGTCGGGGCATCCGATGCCAAACTCGCTGGGCTTGACCAGCTGACCAGCATCTTGGACGAAGTCGCCAAGAGCGATGGCAACGGCATTTTAGAAAAACAAATCAACGACATGTACACCCAGCTGGAAAACCTCAGCTTGCATGCGGGCAAAAATGAATTTGATACCCTGTTTCGTTCCGCTGCAGGCTCGCTCTGTCAGTTGCTCAATGACTACTCCAAACAGCTCTCCACCCTGCACGAAAACCAAGTGCTGGGCATACATCAGGACAAGAGTCGTGTCAATGAAATCCTCAAGGGCATTGGCGACCTAAACGACACCATCATGAAATCGGAAATCCACGGCGACCCAGCCCTCGAACTGCGTGACCAGCGTAATTTGCTCATTGATGAGCTGTCCTATTACATGGACATTGATGTTTCCTATAAGGAAAAGTCCGTTGGTGCAGGGCAGACCGTGGAAGAACTGTACATCAATTTGGCGGGCACACCCAACGGCGACCCAGACAAAAGCAAAACCTCCATTGTCGAAGGCTCGTTCTATCGCCAGTTTGAAATCACAGATGCCACTGTCCCAAATGGGCTATATGACCCTGATTATGTGATTGACCCCGCCAACCCCGATGACCCCCGTGGCTTTCAATATATCACGCCAGAGGGCACACTGACCAATGATGAAAACGCTGCACTCAAGGCAAAGTACATGTTCAACCTGACCGAATTTACCAACAAGAACAACATGGACTATGACGGCGATGCGGAAGTGCTTTTGGGGGAAAATGACCTCTACGGTGCGCTCCAATCCAACCGTGAAATTTTGACCGAAAAAGGCGAATTCAGCAGTGCGGGCGAATTGTTGGTTGACAAGGAAGCCAACTCCAAACGTGGGATTCCCTACTATCAAAAATCCCTCGACGTTCTGGCAAATTCCCTTGCGCGCATGTTCAACGAGTCGAATAACACCTACCTCACCAATCAAAAGGGCGAACTGGTGGACAAGGCAGGCGAGCTCATCCAATATTACTTTGAAGCAACCGACACCAACCAAACCAGCCCAATACTCTATGACCCCCAGAACCCACCCATGGACACCACGGTTAACCCCCCTGTACCTCTGAACATAGACCTCAAAACCCTCAACAAAGATACCTTAAATGCCACGATTGACCCCACTGATGCCAATGCAGTGGAACGGGCGAAGCAACTCAAGATACTGGCAGATACAGAGGGTGTCCCGCTCGGGGGCAATCTGTTCAGCACCAGCAACGACAGGAACGACGATGGGCGGGAGACCACTGACACGGTTGCCGATGACATCACCGCCGCCAACATCAGCATTTCCAATGCGTGGTCGGTCGGTACGGTGCGTGTGGTCAATTCCACCATCATGGGTTCAACCCCTGGGGAAGCCAACTCTGGTGCGAACGACAACGTCATTCACATGCTGGCAGAGCTTTTGGAAGGACGAGATTTCACAGCGGGCAGTGTCGAGCCAAATGCCACCAACGGCAACAATCCCTTTTTCGTGGGCAACTTCCAGCAGATGCTGGGCAACATCTCGGGCACACTCGCCAATGACGTCAATAACACCCAGACCCTCTTGACGAACTATGCCACCTCTGCCACTGAGCTGGAAGTCAGCCGTATGTCCATTTCCAGTGTCGACTTGAACGACGAGGCCAGCAACCTCATGCAATACCAAAAATCTTACTCCGCCGCCTGTCGCCTGATGACCACCGTTGACGAAATGCTCGACAAAATCATCAATGGTACGGGTATGGTCGGTCGCTGATGAAGGAGGAATGACTCATGTGCGCACTGCGTGTAACCACCAACGGAACACTTTTGACCTATAAATCCAACCTCATGAAAAGCACAGGGCAAGTCAACAAAGCCCGTGACAAAGTTTTGACACAACGCAATTTCAACAGCTATGCCGAAGACCCCGCCGCCGCCACAGAAGCCTTTGCCCTGCGCCGTAATTTCGCCCGCAACAACGACCAGCTGAATAATACCAAAGCCATGCTCAATAAATTTGACTCGGCATGGACGGCAGTCAGCACCGTCAAAGGCTACCTCGAATACGCCTCCAACAAAGTCGCACTGTCTGGCGAAAATGATGCCACCGCCGCAGGACGTGACCCCTTGGGCAAGCTTCTGGAAAATACGGCAAACTCCGTTGTCCAAACCCTCAATATGAAGTATGCCGATAGCTTTATGTTTTCAGGCAACAACATCAACTCCGTGCCCTTTTCTTGGAGCGAAGATGGCAAATTGCTCTTTCAGGGGCACGATGTCAATGCGGGCATGCCTGGCGCACCTGATGGTGCACCCCCCAACCCCAGCAACGTAGAGGCAGGCAGTCCTTGGGATACCTATTACAAGGAAAATCCCGATTTCAAAGTCCTTGCTCAGATGTCCCATGAGCAACTGTCCGTAGACGTTGGCTCAGGTTTGAAGGAATTTGCAACGGGCGAAAAAAAAGGCGAACTCAACACCTCCACCGTCTTCAACGGGGCAATTTCTGGATTGAACATTTTGGGCTTTGGCAAAGATGCCGACGGTGACAATAAAAATTCTGTCTCCCTCATGAAAGACCTCGCCGCCATTTACCAGCGTTGCGACAAGAGCACTGGGGAATTTGCCTCAGCCGAAGACGATGCCGCCGCCACACGGCTCTTTGGCAAACTGCAAAAATCCCTCGATATCCTCAGCCCCGTTTGGACAGAACTCGATACCCAAGCCCAATACCTCAAAGACACCGAAAAACGCTTGGAAGTCAACAATGATATTTTGAACAACCATATTTTAGGCTTAGAACAAGCGGATTTGGCAGATGCCATCACAGAATTTTCTTGGGCACAATATTGTTACGATTCCGCCCTCAAGGTCGGCAACAGCCTTTTGGGGGAATCTTTGATGGATTACATGAAGTAAAAAATAGACCTTTTTCAGCACTTCTGCTATACTAAAGTCGTATCCTGTCGCACAACAAACCCCTGCACCTCTATATCAAACCAAGAAAGGAGTCATGGTCTGTGGACTTTCCTCTGATTGAACTAGAAATTGTACCAATTAAAATGGAGTGGAACATCACCCCCTCCCACATGGAACAGGTACAAAGCACTGTAGAAATGGAAATTTCTAGGGATAAGGGCGGTTTGCAAATCAAAAGTAGCCCCATCCGTATCAACATTGATACCTTTGAAGCCCGAAATTCTGTTTCGCCCACCCTGAATACTGCCCTGAAACAACAGGCACAAAAAGGCAAGCAAATTGCCTATGAAGCCACCGCAGAATATGCCAAGCGGGGCCAGTTGCTCTTAAAAGCCAAAATTGGCGAGGAGCTTGTGACCCAGTTCGCAGAGCAAAAACGCACCAAAAACCACAAGCCCTATGTGGGGCTTGATTTCACCCCCGACAAGCCCCCTGAAATCTCTTGGGAAAAAGGCAACTTGGAAATCCGCTATCAAATGGACAAACTCAGTTTTGATTGGCGCATTTCCGGCGGGGATTTCAATTTTACCCCCGGCGACATTGAATTCACGGTCACGCAGCGACCCGATATTTTGATTCGCTACATTGGTGGCCCAATTTATGTGCCCCCCTCAGCTGACCCCGATTATGTCCCCCTCGATGCCAGAGCCTAAAGCAACGATGACAGGCGGGCAACTACACCCGCACCTACATTGGAAACGGAACAGGAGACCGCATTTTGAAGATACAAAGCAAATATTTCGGTGAAATTTCCTATGAGCACACAGAGGTCTTGCATTTCCCCCAAGGGCTGTTTGGCTTTGACGAGGAAACCAGTTTTTTGCTCTTACCCTTTGCGGGCAGTGATGAAAGCTTGCTCTGTCTACAAAGCCTCACCACCCCCGCCCTCGCCTTTGTGGTCATGAATCCCTTTTCCCTCACGCACAGTTATACCCCGCAACTGAGCGAACAAGAACTCAAACGCTTTGACGCAGAACGCAGTGAAGATTTATGCTATTATGTCATGTGCGTAGTGCGTCAGCCCGTGGCCGACAGTACCGTCAACTTGCGTTGCCCGCTGGTCATTCAGGAGGAAACCCAGACAGGCATGCAAGTCATTTTGGAGCAGACCGACTATCACATGCGTCATTTGCTCTCGGAATTTGCACAGCAGGGAGGCGAGGCTTCATGCTGACCTTACAACGCAAGGTGGGAGAATCCATCTTCATCGGTGAGGACATCGAAGTGCGGATTGTCTCGCTGGATTCCGCTGGACGCATCCGTTTGTCCATCGACGCCCCCCAATCGTACCGCATCTTACGTTCTGAGTTACGCTCTGCCATGCAGGTCAATCAGGAGGCCGCACAGGAAGCTTCTGCCCCTGATACCCTCTTGGATTTTCTCGGCACAATGTTCCCACAAAGTCCGTGAATATTCCCCTTTGCAAACCGCAGGATATGGAAATATATACATGATTTTCTGTGTATTTTCTATATCCTGCTTTTTCTATCCCCAATTTTCTTCCGAAATCCCCAGTTTACAACAAATT
>CAZSWQ010000020.1:0-21067 GCA_964611025.1 uncultured Ruminiclostridium sp. | reverse complement strand
GGGCACAACCCACCAAAAAGCCGAAGCAGAACTGACCTATCCAGATGGACATGTCATCAGCCGTCTGAAAGAAGTCAACCTCGCCATACGGGATATTCTGGGCATAGATGCCAAACAATTTGCCCAAATTGCCATGCTCGCGCAGGGAGAATTTCTGCGTCTCTTGCTCGCCAGCACCGACGAGCGACGGCAGATTTTCCGCCACCTCTTTCAGACCCAGCCCTATCAAATCCTGCAAGAGCAACTCAAACAGCAAGCCCTCATACGCTATAAGACCTTAGAAAGACAAAAACAACGCATTGCCCACTACCTCAGTAAGCTCAGTTGTGATTTGAATTCCCCCCACTATGCCCATTGCCAAAAGGTCAGAGCTGGGTTGTGCCCCATGGAAGAAAACCTCCAGTGTATCCGTAATATTCTGGCAGAAGACACCGCACGCTTTGGGCTCATCCAAGCGCAAAAACGAACATTAGAGACAGATTTGAACCATCTGCACCAGCAGTTGGGCGAAGCCACTGCCCTGAAACAACGCTGGGCTGTCCATGAACAGTCCAAAATCGCCCTACACCACAGCCGTGGACGCCAACGACAACTGCGTAAGCAAAAAGCAGATTTGGAACAGACCCACCCGCAACAACGAGAGCAACTCCAAAACACCCTCTACACCTTACGGCAACAACGTCCCCAATATGAACAGCTCCAGCACACACAAAAAAAGCTGGATAATTTGCACAGACAGATACTGGAAGCAAGTCAACAGCTCGCACAGACCCAAGCACAATATGCCCAACACGAGGCGACTTTGGCACACATGGAAACTGCACTCCAATACCATCAAGCGGAAAGCGAAGACATCTATGCACAACAGACTGCCTTGCAAGCCATGAAACAAGACGAACAGGACATCAAGACACTCTGGCAGACTTGGAACACCTATCTACACATCAGACGGCAGTACAAAGTCGCCCAAGAAATTTTTTTGGCCGCCCAAAGCCGTGCAGAAATTGACATGGAACGCTACCAGCACCTGCAACGTGTTTTCTTGGCAGAACAAGCAGGCATTTTGGCAGAACACTTACAAACAGGAGAAGCCTGTCCTGTCTGTGGTGCAACCGAGCACCCCCACTTGGCGATACTCTCCTGCGACGCACCCACCCAAGCCCAACTCGAAACCGCAAAAATCACAGCCATGCAAAACCAAGACAAATACACACAAAGCAGTCAAACTGCGGGCAATCTGAAACAAACCCTGCGTACACAAAAAGAACGCTTACACGCACAATGGCACACTATTCTTGGAGAAAGCAGTTCCCTCAACCGTGAAGTCTTGCAAAAACACAGCAACACCCTCCAAGAACGCATCCAAGTGCTCTGCAACAAAATCGAGACGGCACAGACGCATCAAGCCCTCTGTCAAAGCCTATGCCAAGACATCCCCGCCCTGCACCTGAAGTGCCAAGCAGAACAAGAACGCTTAGATGCACAGGAAAAAACACTGGCACTTTTGACACAAGAAGAACAAAACCTCCGCCAACAGCAACCCAAATTGCCCTTTGCCAGCCTTGCCCAAGCCATGCAAGAAGAACGTCGGCTGGCGGGTATTGTCGCAAAACTGCAACAGGAATGCGATGCTTTGCAAACAGAGGAAGCGGGCAATGCCATGAAAATAGACACACTGCAAGCACAAATTTCTGCCTTTTCCGCTGCCATTCCACCAGATATCCAACATTTGGAAGACATGCAAGAACAAAAACAGCTGAAAAAACAAGCCCTTGATGTGCTCGCCCTGCCCTACCATCTCCGTCTGCAAAACAATCAAGCCCTCCTCGAACAGCTCCAGCAAATTTCCAGCGAATTTTTGGCAGAAGAAGTCCACTGGGGGCATTTCTCCCTCCTCTCCGATGTCGCCAACGGCACACGCAAAGGCAAGGAAAAAATCACCTTGGAAACCTATGTCCAGATGTATTATTTCGACCGCATCCTCGTCCGTGCCAACCAGAAATTTTGGCAGATGTCAGGCGGGCAATACAGCCTGCAACGTCGTCAAGAATCCAGCAACAACCGCAGTCAAAGCGGGCTGGATTTGGATATTTTCGACCATTACAACGGCACAATACGCTCTGCACAAACCCTCTCAGGGGGCGAATCGTTCCAAGCCTCGCTCTCGCTGGCTCTGGGACTGTCCGAAGAAATCCAGTCCAACACTGGGGGCATCCAGCTTGAGAGCCTCTTTGTCGATGAGGGCTTCGGCTCGTTGGACGAAAATGCCCTGCAAAAAGCCCTCGATACCTTATCTGGACTGGCTGAGGGGCATCGCTTGGTGGGCATCATCTCGCATGTGCCCGCCCTCCAAGCACACATTGACACCCAAATCCACGTTAAAAAAGATGACTTGCACGGCAGTTTTGTAGAAATTATAGACTAATGCAAAGAAAAACAGGGATTGCCTTTCGGCAATCCCTGTTTTTTTCATTCAGCCAAATAAGCTCATCTGACTGGTTTCGGGCAAATCGTGCAACGCACCCAGCAAGCGCAACTGCTCCACATGGGTTTTCGAGACCTTCGGACAGGCAGAGAGAAACTCCTCCACCGACAAAAATTGCTTGCCTCGGCTGTGCTCCATGATGGACAGTGCCGCCGTTTCGCCCAAGCCTGGTACGGCAACAAAGGGCGGACGCAGGCTGCCTGTCGCCTCGTCCATCTGAAAACGGGTGGCATGCGAACGGTAAATATCAATCGGCGCGAAGTCGAAGCCCCGCAAATAAAATTCATAACAGACTTCCATCGTGACCAGCATGTCGTCTTCCACGGAAGAACGCTCTTTTTCCTTTGCCAAAATCACCCGCCTACGTTGTAAGAGCGTTTCCATGCCCTGACACATCTGCACGGCATCGAGTGCCTTGGCACGAATCGAAAAATAGGCGGCATAAAATGCCAAGGGACGGTGTACCTTAAACCAAGCAATGCGGAATGCCATCATGACATAGGCGACGGCATGGGCTTTGGGGAACAGATAGGCAATTTTTTTGCAAGAGCCAATGTACCAATCTGGGACACCCAGACCCTGCATTTCGCCCTCTGCCCCCTCAGGCAGTCCCCTGCCCTTACGCACCGCCTCCATGATTTTGAAGGCTCGTTTTTCATCCATGCCCTTGCCAATCAGGTAGAGCATGATATCATCACGACAGCCGATTGCCTCCTGTACCGTCGCCGTGCCTGAGACAATCAAATCTCTGGCATTGCCCAGCCAGACATCTGTGCCATGCGAGAAGCCTGACAGACGCACCAGCGTATCAAATTGATTCGGGCAGGTGTCGGTCAGCATGCCACGGACAAAACTCGTCCCAAATTCTGGGATTGCCACCGCACCCGTCACACCCAAAATCTCGTCATTCTCAAAGCCCAATTTCTCCGAGCTGGTGAACAAGCTCATGGTGTCGGGGTCATCGAGCGGAATTTCACGGGCATTGACCCCCGTCAAGTCCTCCAACATGCGGATGATGGAGGGGTCATCGTGCCCCAGAATATCCAATTTCAAGAGGTTCGATTCCATGCAGTGGTATTCAAAATGCGTGGTGATGATATCCGTGCCCGTGTCGTCGGCGGGGTGTTGCACGGGGCAGAAATCATAGACTTCCTTATCCTGAGGAATGACCACCATGCCCCCAGGGTGCTGACCCGTCGTGCGTTTGACCCCCGTACAACCCTGCGTCAAACGGTTTTCCTCCGCACGGCTTACCACCCGTTCTCTCGCCGCCAGATATTTTTTCACATAACCAAAGGCGGTTTTTTCTGCCACTGTGCCAATCGTCCCCGCACGGAATACATGGTCTTGTCCGAACAGTTCAAAGGTGTATTTGTGGGCTTCGCCCTGATATTCGCCCGAAAAATTCAAGTCAATATCGGGCACTTTGTCGCCCCCAAAACCCAAGAAGGTCTCAAAGGGAATGTGAAAGCCCTCTTTTTTGTAGGGTGTCCCGCAGAGGGGACAGTTTGCTGTGGGCATATCCGCCCCACAGCCGTAGCCCTGCCCACTCTCAAAATCACTGTGTTTGCATTTGGGACAGCGGTAGTGCGGGGGCAGGGAGTTGACCTCGGTAATGCCCGACATATAGGCGACCAGCGACGAGCCGACCGAACCACGAGAGCCGACCAAATAGCCATGTGCCAAGGAATCTTGCACCAATTTTTGCGCCGACATATAGATGACGTCATATTGACAGCCAATGATGTCCTTGAGTTCGGTTTCCACACGGTTACGCACCAATTCTGGGGGTGTGTCGCCGTACAGCTCGTGTACCTTATCCCAGACCAGTCGCTCCAATTCCTCCGCTGAATTTTCCAGCGTGGGCGTAAACAAACCCTTGGGGAGCGGGTCGACCACCTCGCACATATCTGCGATGGTGTTTGTGTTTTCCACCACGACTTTGTAAGCGGTCTCCTCCCCCAGATAGGCAAATTCTTGGAGCATGTCCTCCGTGTTGCGGAAATACAAAGGTGTGGGGGCATCGGCATCGGAAAAGCCCTTGGTGTCCAGCAAAATACTGCGGAAAATTTCGTCTTCGGCATCCATAAAATGCACGTCCCCTGTGGCACAGACGGGCTTGCCCAAGTGCTCGCCCAGACGGACGATTGTCCGATTCCAGTGCTGGATTTGTTCTTGATTTTTCGCCAGTGTCTTGCCATTTTTGTCGGGGCGCAGCATAAAGCCATTGTTGGCGAGGGGCTGAATTTCCAGATAATCATACCAAGTGGCAATGCGACAGAGTTCTTCCCAAGGCTTGTCCTTCATGACCGCCTGATACAGCTCCCCTGCTTCACAGGCAGAACCCAAAATCAAGCCCTCACGGTGGGCATTGATGAGGCTTTTTGGCATGGTGGGCACACGGCGGAAATAATCCAAATGTGCCAGAGAGACCATTTTATAGAGATTCCGCAGACCCGTTTTGTTTTTCACCAAGATGATGAGGTGCTTTTGCAGCCGTCTTGCCTTGCCGATGCGGTACTCTTGGGCAAAATGGGCATTGATGTCTCCCAGTTGATGCACCCCTTTTTGTTCCAAAAGGGGAAACAGTCCCTTGACAATTTCTGCTAGGGCTTCGGCATCGTCCACGGCACGGTGGTGGTTGAAGTCGGGCAAATCGAAATGTTTTGCCAAGTGGTTCAGGCGGTAGCGTCCCAAATCGGGGAGCAATTTTTGTGCCAAGGGCAGGGTATCGAGGGAGTCTTCTGGGGGCGATATGCCGTAGCGTCTACAGCCCTCTTGTACAAAACCCATATCAAATTCTGCATTGTGGGCGACCAGCACCCGTCCCTTTGTAAAATCCAAAAATTGACGGAGGGCAGTTTCTTTGTCGGGGGCATCGGCGACCATGGCATCGGTGATACCCGTGAGCTGGACAATCTCCAAGGGGATGCGTTTATCTGGCTTGACAAAGGTCTGGAAGCGGTCGGTGATTTGACCGTTTTCCAAAACCACCGCCCCAATTTCGGTGATGGTTTCGCTGTGGCGGTCTAAGCCCGTCGTTTCCAAATCGAAAATGACCATGGATTCGTGGAGCTTTGGGTGTAGTGTCCCACGGACGATGATTTTCTCATCGACGTTGTTGATGAAATAGGCTTCCACACCGAGCAGGACTTTGATTTTATCCTTGGCTGCACCGAAGGCATCGGGAAAGGCTTGCAGAACACCGTGGTCTGTGATGGCAATGGCGGGGTGTCCCCAGTCGATTGCCCGTTGCACAATTTTTTTCGGCTCGCACAGGGCATCCATATTGGAAAAGCGGGTGTGTAGATGCAATTCCACACGCTTTTTTTCGGCATTGTCTTTTTTGAGGGGCTTTTCCCCCTGCCAAATGAGCTGGGGCTCGAGCACCATATCATTGTCATAGCGGTTCATGGTGAGCTGTCCTTGCACCAGCACACGCTGTCCCTTTTTGATGCCGTCCACAATGCACTGTCCTTCCTCTTTTGGCAGGAATTTATTCACACGGACGGAATTGCTCTGGTCGGTGATGTCAAAATTGATGACCCAAGCGTTACGGCGGGAGAGGTCTTTGTGCTCGATGAAAAAGACGTCCCCCTCGACCACGACCGTGCCCATATCCAAAACCAAGTCCTTCATGGGAATGGGTTTTTTCTTGATGGCACGACCGCCGTAAATCATTTTGGATTTTGTGGTTTTGCTTTCTTTTTCCCGCTTGCGTTGGGCTTCTGCCAAGGCCTCGTCCCGCAGGCGTTGCGTGCGGGCAAAGCTGTCTTCGGGAAGGGCTTCGGGCGGTTCTTCCGCATCCAAAGAATCCAAGTCCTCCACTTCGGGAGCTTCTATCATAGGAAGCAGTTCCTCTGCCGTGTAGGGCACAATGCGTCCTTCGTTCAGCTGGTAATAGAGGCAGATATCCTGTGCCAACTGCCCCAACACCGCTTCCTCTACGGGCAGGGGCAGAAAGACATAGGCATCGAGGCTACGGCGGTGCTCGTCGATGAAGGCTTCCACAATTTCCATTTGTTCGCAGATGCTTTGGAGTGTGGCAGGGGGCTGGTAGCCCGAAAATACATCGAAAAATTTTACTTTGGACATAATGAGGGCTGACTCCCTTTCGTTTAGAGTGTATCTATCAAAGCCATGAGGGCATCGACCAGTTGGTCTTGGGGCAGGGTCTGCAAGAGTTCGCCCTTACGGAACAAGACCCCCACACCGTCCCCTGCTGCAATGCCCACATCGGCGGCGGCGGCTTCACCAGGCCCATTCACCGCACAGCCCATGACTGCTACGGTGAGGGGTTTTTGGATGTCTTTCACACGGGCTTCGACCTCTTGTGCCAGAGAGATGAGGTCAATGCGGGTGCGTCCGCAGGTGGGGCAGGCTATCAAATCCACACCCTCTTTCCGCAGCCCCACGGCTTTTAGAATGTCTTTTGCCAGATAAATTTCCTCTACGGGGTCGGCGGTCAGGGTGACACGGAGCGTATCGCCGACACCCATGCCCAAAAGCCCACCGATACCAATGCAGGATTTGATGCTCCCCATGTGGAGCGTACCCGCTTCGGTCACACCCAAGTGTAGGGGGTAGTCGCTGCACTGGTGCATTTTCCAGTAGGCTTCCATGGTCAGGGGCACGGAAGACGATTTCAGAGAGAGGCAGATGTCGTCAAAATCATAGCGGTTCAGTTGTTGGATTTGTTGCTTTGCCGAGGCGACCAGAGCATCGGCACTCACCCCGCCGTATTTTGCCAAGAGTGTTTTATCCAGCGACCCGCCATTGACCCCGATGCGGATGGGGACGTTTTTTTGCAGGCAGGCTTGTGCCACGGCTTTGACCTTCTCCTCGCCCCCGATATTACCAGGGTTGATGCGGATTTTATCCGCCCCTGCGTCCAGTGCTTCCAGAGCAAGGCGGTGGTCGAAGTGAATGTCTGCCACGAGCGGGATATCAATTTGGGCTTTGATGGCGGCGATTGCCCGTGCTGCCGCCCGATGGGGCACAGCAACACGGACGATTTCACAGCCAACGGCACAGAGGCGACGGATTTGTGCCACCGTCGCCTCTACGTCCTCTGTTTTGGTATTTGTCATGGATTGGATACGCACGGGTGCGCCGCCCCCTAGGGCGACACCGCCCACGAACAGTTGTTTACTCATTTGTTTGACCTCCACAGTTTATGGTTGGATGATATGTGCGGTGGGACAAATATGGAATTTGTCCCTACAGAGGTTGCTACAGGGGTTGCGGTCACGGCAAGCCGTGACCCTACGGAGGTTGATTGTATAAAATTTGTAGGGACATGGCTTGCCATGTCCGTCATCGGAGCCTTGGAACGTCGAGACGCCGTCCCCTACAAGGGTTGCAGTCACGGCAAGCCGTGACCCTACGCAAAACCGCATGGTTTTTCATTGTGCATTATGCATTATGAATTGTGAATTGTCCCCTACGATTGGAACAGTTTGAGCACATCTTGGAAGCTGACCACCAGCATGAGCAAAATCAGGAGCAAAAAGCCCACTGCATGAATGTAGGCTTCCCATTTGGCATTGATGTTGCGGCGGGTCAGGAGATAATACAGACGGTTGACCAGCAAGAGGAAAATGCGTCCTCCGTCCAGTGCGGGAATGGGCAACATATTCATGATGGCGAGGTTGACCGCAATGAGGGCAATGATATAGATGACGTTACGCAAGCCTGCCGTCAAATCCGCCGACTGTTTGCCCGTCTCCCCAATCAGCGAGACAATGCCAATGGGGCCAGAAATGTCCTTGACGCTGGCATCGCCTTGGAAAATCATCTGGAAGCCCAGCCAGACCGAGCGGGCAAAAAACATCGTGATTTCCCCCGTCTGCTCGAGGACTTTCAGCGGGGTAGCGGGTGTTTGAGCAAAGTACATGCCATAGCGTTGTACGCTTTGTCCGTCCACTTCATAGGTCTGCAACTGCAAGGGGAAATTTTTATAGTCCAAAATGGCGTCTCCACGCTGGATTTTCAAATCCATTTTGTCCTTATCCGCCATACTGAAATACAGCTGGATGTCATTCACAATGCGGACGGAGCGACCGTCAATTTCCAAAATGCGGTCCCCCACCTGCAAACCCTCGGCACTTTCCAGTGGGAAGCCCTCCATAAATTCCGAAATGACCGGCATGGAAAACTGCACGCTGGGGGCGACCAGAAAAAACACAAAAATGAACCCAATGACCAGATTCATAAACGAACCCGCCGCCAAAATAATCAATTTTTTCCAAGCAGGTTTGTTGGAAAATGCGTCGGGGGCATTGCTGTCTTCGTCCTCGCCCTCCATGGCACAAAAGCCCCCCATGGGAATGGCACGGAACGAATAGAGCGTTTCCCCTTTTTGTTTCGACCAGAGCTTTGGTCCCATGCCAATGGCGAACTCATTCACCCGCACACCCAAGAGCTTTGCGGCGGCAAAATGCCCCCCTTCATGCACGGCAATGAGCAGACCAAAGAGCAGTATGGCAAGAACGACGTAGAAAACCATCATAAACGCTTACCCCTTTCCGCTGGCAATGATTGCTTCTGCCCGCCGTCTTGCCTCGGCATCCACCGCCAAAACCCCCTCTAAGCTGACCGTGGCATTTTGGTAGGACATGCGGGCTAAGACCTGCTCCAGCACACGGGGAATGTCCAAAAAGCCGATTTCTTCCTTTAAGAAACGTGCCACGGCGATTTCATTGGCGGCATTCAAAACTGCCCCCTGCAAGCCCCCTTCACGGGCGACCTGCATCGCCAGAGCGAGACAGGGGAAGGTCTCCAAATCGGGTGGGGCAAAGGACAAATGCGGTGTTGTGAGCAAATCGAGGGCAGTCCCTGCACCGTCTGTGCGTTCGGGGAAGGTCAGGGCATATTGAATCGGCAGACGCATATCGGGTGTGCCCAACTGGGCAATGACAGCATTATCACAGTATTCCACCATGGAGTGGATGATGCTCTCCCGATGCACCAGCACATAAATTTTTTCAGGGGGCACGTCGAACAGTGCCATTGCCTCTAAAAATTCCAAGCCCTTATTCATGAGCGTAGCGGAATCTATCGTGACCTTTGCACCCATTGTCCAGTTGGGGTGCTTGAGGGCTTGAGCGAGAGTCACCTGTTCCAATTCCGCACGGGTTTTGCCAAAGAACGGCCCACCCGAAGCGGTCAGCAAAAGACGACGGATTTCGCCGTGCTGACTGCCCTGCAATGATTGGAAAATGGCGGAGTGTTCCGAGTCCACGGGCAAAATGGGCACACTCAATTCCTTAGCACGGGACATGACCAGCGAGCCTGCACAGACCAAGGTCTCTTTATTCGCCAAGGCGATTTTCTTTTTCGCCTCGATGGCACGGAGCGTCGGGGCAAGCCCTGCCACACCCACTGCCGCCAAAACCACATATTCTGCTTCCGCAAAACCCGCCACCTCTAGTACACCATCTTGACCAGAGACCACCTTAATATCAGTATCTCGTAGCTTCAATGCCAAAGCAGCGGCGGCGGTTTCCTCCGCCACCGCAATCAATTTTGGATGAAATTCTCTCGCCTGTTCTTCCAGACGTTCAATGTTATGGTGTGCCGCCAGAGCGAGCACCGAAAAGCCACAGTGCCGTGCCACCTCCAAGGTTTGCATACCGATAGAGCCAGTCGAGCCGATGATAGCCAGTGTTTTCATAAAAAATGCCTCCTTTGTGGCTTGGTTAGCCAGACACGGCTGGGAGAAGGCAGATGAGCAGCTCCACCAAGGGGGCACAGAAAATCACACTATCGAAACGGTCTAGCACCCCGCCGTGACCTGGAAAAATCGAGCCAAAATCTTTGATGCCCTCTTGCCGTTTGATATAAGAAAAGGACAAGTCGCCCATTTGGGCAAACAGCGAACCGAGTAGGGCATATATCGCCAAAAAGAGGTAATTGACCTCTAGGGCAAAGAGGCACTCCACCAGATAGCCATAAATCAAAACACCCACAAGTGCCCCCAAGAGACCACCCACCGAGCCTTCCACGGTTTTTTTCGGGGAGATGCTGGGGGCGAGTTTGTGTTTGCCAAAGAACATGCCCGAGAACATCGCCAAAATATCCGTCAAAAAGGGGATGATGAGGGGCAGGAGCACATAGGCATTGCGCAGGGGCAAGAGACCAATGCGCAGAATTGCCGAGAGAAAATAGGGCACGAGCAGGGCATAAAACACCGCCGCCCCATAGGGTTTGATTTGGATGGCATAGGCACTGCGGAAGGCTTCCAGATAAAAGAGGAAGACAAAGCAGAGTGTACCCGTCAGGGCGAGATGTGCGTTGCTCCCGCCCGCAATCCAGAGGGGCACAAGCCCAGAGAGCACCATCAGATAGACCCGCAGGGGCAAACGGCTTGCACCCAGAGCACGGGTCATTTCAAAGGTCGCAATGGCAGAGAGCAAGCCGATGGCAACGGGGATAGCCATAGGGGGCAGGACAAAGAGCACCAGATACAAAAGGGGCAAGCCAACGAGGGCCACCAGCACACGTTGTTTCATCTCACACACCCCCAAATCTACGCTGGCGATTTTGATACTCCAGCAAAATGCGGTCAAGCTCTGCCTCACCAAAATCAGGCCACAAGACCTCTGTGAAGGCAAATTCCGCATAGGCACTTTGCCACAAGAGAAAATTGGAAATGCGAATTTCCCCGCTCGGACGAATCACCAAGTCGGGGTCGGGTACACCAGCGGAATAGAGATACTGTTCCAAATCCTGAGCGGTCAAATCATCGGGGGAGCGTTTTTGTGCCATACAATCCGAAAGACAACATTGCATGGCATGTACCAACTCATCCCGCCCGCCGTAATTCAGGCAAATATTCACATCAATGTCTGGTTGGTATGTCTCATTGATGGCTTGGGTCTTTTCGCAGAGGGCTTGCAATTTGGGCGAGAGCACCGACAAGTCCCCCCAGAGATGCAGGGCGATTTTGTCCTTTGCCATGGAATCAATGGCTTCCAAGAGATATTTTTCCAATAAACCCATGATGGCTTCCACTTCCTCCACGGGACGTCGCCAATTTTCCGTGGAAAAGGCATAAACCGTCAGGTGGGCAATGCCCCGATGTTTACAGTGGGTGGCAATGCGACGGAAGGTCTCTGCCCCCGCCGCATGCCCCGCTGTTCTGGGCAAGCCCCGCTTTTTCGCCCAGCGACCGTTGCCATCCATGATAATGGCAAGGTGGCGGGGCAAATCTCCTGTGATTTGGGGTATTTTTTCTTTTTTCTTCCAGAATGCCATGCTTACACAGCCATCAATTCTTTTTCTTTTTCGGCGGTCAGCTTGTCAATTTCCTTGCAGAAATTGTCGGTCAAGTCCTGCAAGTCCTTTTCCATGTCCTTCAAATCATCTTCTGTGATTTCGGAATTTTTCTTCATTGCCTTGCACTTGTCCACCGCATCACGGCGGATGTTACGGATGGCGACCTTACCGCCCTCGGCGTACTTCTTCACCTGCTTGATGAGTTCCTTACGGCGTTCTTCGGTCAGCTGGGGGAAGCCCAGACGGATGACCTTACCGTCGTTCTGGGGGTTGATGCCAAGGTCGGAAATCTGGATGGATTTTTCAATGGCACGCAAGAGGGTAGCATCCCAAGGCTGGATGACCAAGGTGCGGGGGTCGGGGGAGGAAATGCTGGCGACCTGCTGCAAGGGGGTCTCTGTGCCATAGTATTCCACGGTCAGCTTGTCGAGGACGGCGGCATTGGCACGTCCTGCACGCACGGCATTGAAGTCACTGTGGACGACTTCAACGGTCTTATTCATCTTGTATTCGTAGTTTTCATACAGTTCTTTCATGATTCGGTCTCCTCTTTCACGATTGTTCCAATTTCTTCCCCTTTGACCACACGCAAAATATTCTGGGGGTCTTTCAGGGCAAAGAGCAATACGGGGATTTTGTTGTCCATGGACAAGGATGTTGCGGTGGAATCCATGACCTGCAACTGCTGGGCGAGCACTTCGCTGTAGCTGATGCGGTCATATTTGACGGCATTGGGGTCGAGCTTTGGGTCGGCACTGTACACGCCATCGACATTTTTTGCCAAGAGTATCACATCTGCACCGATTTCAGCGGCACGCAAGACTGCACCCGTATCGGTGGAGAAATAGGGGTTGCCTGTTCCCGCACCAAAAATGACCACACGACCCTTTTCCAAGTGGCGAATGGCTTTGGAACGGATGTAGGGTTCTGCCACGGAACGCATCTCAATGGCGGTCTGTACACGGACTTCCACACCCTTTTGTTCCAAGACGTCTGCCATTGCCAAACAGTTGATGACCGTGGCAATCATGCCCATGTGGTCGGCACGGCTGCGCTCCATGCGGTCGCCCCCGTCCTTGAGTCCCCGCCAGAAGTTTCCACCGCCGACGACAACGCCCACTTCCACACCCAGACGATTGCATTCACAAATGGCGTCGCAGACCTGACCGATGACTTCAAAGTCTAAGCCACGGCTGGCATCACCTGCCAATGCCTCACCGCTGATTTTGAGCAAAACACGTTTATACTTTACCGAATTCATAAAACCCTCCTGCCTTTTCTATCCACAGCATCTGAAAAAAAGATGCCCTCGACACAAGCCTTTGCTGTGTGTGCCAGAGCAAATGCCCCACCACCACAGCTTGTCTCTGCTGTGTCCTACCCTGATATTTTAATATATAAATGCCAGTTTGCAAAGAGGATATTGAAAAGTTTTTTATTTTCTCTCGTTTCTGCTGAAAAAGTGCTAGCCAAGGACGGGATTCTCTACTATAATGAGAACATAGCAGGGCACAGTTTGCCCCGCTCATTTTCTTTTGACTATCACATAGGAGGTTTCTTATGTCTATTATCATCACCGCAGACAGCAGTTGTGATTTGCCCGACGATTGCATCGCCCCCCTGCCCTTTTTACGTCTGCCCTTGACCATCATCCAAGATGGTGTGGACTACAAAGACGGCTTGGACTGCCACCCACAGGACATTTACACGCGCGTTGCACAGGGGGCAAACATCCCCAGCACCAGTGCCATCAACATTTCCGACTATTACCAGAAATTTGAAGTCCTCTCCAAGGACTATGATGCCATCATTCACATCAACATCGGCTCGGAGATTTCTTCCTGCCATGCCAATGCCCGCATGGCAGCGGCGGTCTTTCCCAAGGTACACTTGGTCGATTCCAAAAATATTTCCGTGGGACAAGGGCTTTTGGTGCTCGAAGCCGCCCGTCTCTACCAAGAGGGCAAAGCCCCCGCAGAAATTGCAGAAATTTTGACCAAAATGGCTGACCGCATTGAGTTTACCTTTATTTTAGACCAAGTTTCGTATTTGCACAAGGGCGGTCGCTGTTCGGGTCTGGCTGCACTGGGTGCAAATCTGCTCAAACTCAAGCCCGTGATTGCCGTATTGAATGGTAAAATGCAGATGGTACGCAAGTACCGTGGTGCGTTTGAAAAAGTCCTGCCCCATTTCTTTGCGGACGAGCTGCACGGACGGGAAGACATTGTGCCCGAGCTATGCAAACTGGTCAGCACCGATTGCCCAGAGAGCTGGGTGCAACTGTCCCAGACTGAAATCATCAGCCACACGGGTTTCCCCTCCTCGGAGTTGTACACGGCGGGCTGTACCATCTGTAGCCACTCTGGCCCCAAAGCACTGGGGCTTGCCGTCCTGCGTCGGGAAGGGACGTAAGGGCGACACCGTCAATCCCCCCTCCCTTTGACAAGGGAGGTTAAAACCATGCGGTCTCTATTCACGATTCATAATTCACAATGCAGAATGAAAAACCACCTCTCGGGCAACGAAGAATGAAGAACAAAAAACCATGCCTAGGGGTTGCGGGCGGATGATATCCGCCCCTACGATGGGACAAATATGGAATTTGTCCCTACCATCCCTATCCCTATCCCCCTTGCGAAAGGGGGATACCGCCGTAGGCGGAGGGGGATTCCAAGGGAGGTTATACTGAAAAAGGAGTGACAGGCTATGTTAGAAGAAACTGCCAAAATTTTCAAAGCATTTTGCGACGTCAAACGTCTGCGGATTTTGACCGTCTTGCAGGAGGGAGAACACTGTGCTTGTCAGCTCATGGAACGCTTGGATATTGCACAATCTGCCCTATCGTACCATATGAAAATCCTCTGCGTCTCTGGCATAGTCGAGAGCTGGTGCGTGGGCAAATGGACGCATTACCGCATCAGCCCCCAAGGCATGCAACATGCCCAAGACATTCTCCAAGGGCTGTCCCAAGTCCAAGAAAACGGTACTTGTGCATGCGAAAAAGCCATCTGAATATTCAGATGGCTTTTTTTATTGGGCATGGGGGTTGCGGGCGGATGATATCTGCCCCTACGATGGGACTACGATGGGACAAATATGGAATTTGTCCCTACTATCCCCCTTGTGAAAGGGGGAAACCGCCGTAGGCGGAGGGGGATTCAATTCCTCCACCACTTCGTAGTTCCCCTCCCTTTGACAAGGGAGGGGAAGACCATGCCTTGTCAATTTACAGCCGTCTGCTGAGGCGGGTGATGGTCTCCTGCGGGCATTCTTCCCTGTCTGCAAAGGGGAAAGGTATGCCCAAACTCTCGTATTTTGGCAGGCAGAGCTTACGGAAAGGCAGAAGCTCAACCCGCTCGACATTGGAATAGGGGGCGACGGCTTCCCGCAGGGCATCCACATGCATGGGGGCATCATTCAGCGCAGGGACAATGACTTGCCGTATCCACACGGGCACATTCATTTCTTGACACAAATCCAAAAAGGAAAACAGCTGGAAGACATTGCCCCCGCAGTAGGTTTTGAAGTCCTGTGCTTTCACAAATTTTACATCGGCAATGACCAGATTGGTGTGTGCTAAGACGGCTCTTGCCTTGCGTAAATCGCCTATGCCAGAGGTATCCAAGGCGGTATGAAAGCCCCGCTCCTGCAAGGCGGCGAAAAATTCTGCCAGAAACTCTGCTTGCAGCAGGGGTTCACCGCCCGAGGCGGTCACACCCCCCGTCTCTTGGATATAGGGGCGAAAGCGTTCCACTTTTTCGAGCAGGGCATCGAGGGTAATTTCCTCACCCTCGTCAGCAAGCCAAGTGTCAGGGTTATGGCAATAGGCACAGCGCAGGGGGCAACCCTGAAAAAACACCACCGCACGCAGACCGGGACCATCCACAGCTCCCATACTCTGGAAGCTGTGGATGCGAGCAGTATTTGTCATCATATCACCTGATGGAAGGTACGGGCGATGATTTCTTGCTGGTGTGCCTTCGACAATTTCGTGAAGTTCACCGCATAGCCCGAAATGCGAACGGTCAAGTTGGGGTACTTTTCGGGGTGCTCAACGGCATCTTGGAGGGTCTCACGGTGCAGGACATTGACATTCAAGTGGTGTGCCATCTGACCAAAGTAACCCTCCATGAGAGTGACCAAGTTGCGGTAGCGGTTTTCATTGTCCTTGCCCAGAGCTTCGGGCACGATGGTGAAGGTATTGGAAATGCCGTCACGGCAGTAGTCATAGGACAGCTTCGCCACGGAGTTCAAAGAAGCCAGAGCACCGTTTTTCTCTCGATTGTGCATGGGGTTTGCCCCAGGGGCGAACGGTTCGCCTGCCTTGCGTCCGTCGGGTGTCGCGCCTGTCTTCTTGCCATAGACCACGTTCGAGGTGATGGTCAGGATAGAGAGGGTGTGTTCTGCATTGCGATAGGTGGGGTACTGGCAAAGGGCTTCGTAGAACAATTTGGTCTGTTCACAGGCGAGGGCATCGACACGGTCGTCGTCATTGCCAAAGGTGGGGAAGTCGCCCTCGGTGACAAAATCGGTAATCAACCCTGCGTTGTTGCGGACGACCTTGACAGTTGCGTGACGGATGGCGGAGAGGGAGTCGGCGACCACGGACATACCCGCAATGCCAAATGCCATAAAGCGGTGGACGTCGGTGTCGTGCAGTGCCATTTGCACTTTTTCATAGGCATATTTGTCGTGCATGTAGTGGATGATGTTCATGGCTTCCACATAGGTCTTAGCCAGCCAAGGGCGGTAAATATCCATGAGACGGATGACGTCATCATAGCGGAGCACATCGCCCTGATAGGCGGGTGCGAGGGGCGGTGCGAGCTGGACACCTAAGCGTTCGTCCTTGCCCCCGTTCAGGCTCATCAGGAGCAATTTTGCCAAGTTGGCTCTTGCCCCGAAGAACTGCATTTGCTGCCCGATTTTCATGGCGGAGACACAGCAGGCAATGCCGTAATCGTCGCTGTAATCGGGGCGCATCACATCATCATTTTCATATTGGATGGCATCGGTATCGCAGGAGACCTTTGCCACATAACGCTTGAAGGCGGGGGGCAAGTCCTTCGACCAGAGGACGGTCAGGTTGGGTTCTGCGGACGAGCCGAGGTTGTAGAGGGTGTGGAGCATGCGGTAGGTATTTTTGCTGACCATGTGGCGACCGTCTTCACCGACACCGCCCAAGCATTCGGTAATCCACAGGGGGTCGCCTGCGAACAGTTCATTGTATTCGGGGGTACGCAGGTGGCGCGCCATACGGAGCTTCATGACAAAATCGTCCATGATTTCCTGTGCAGTTTCTTCGGTCAAACTGCCACGGGCAAGGTCACGCTCGAAGTAAATATCGAGGAAGGTGGAGACACGACCCAGAGACATGGCGGCACCGTTTTGTTCCTTGATGGCGGCGAGGTAGCCGAAATACAGCCACTGCACGGCTTCACGGGCATTTTCAGCGGGCTGAGAAATATCAAAGCCATATATCTTTGCCATTGCACGGAGCTTTTCCAAAAAGACCAGTTGCTCATGGACTTCTTCCAAAAGGCGGATATTGTCTTGGAGCACAACCCGCTCGGCGAGTTTTTTCTGGTCGGCTTTCTTGGCTTCGATGAGGGCATCGACACCGTAGAGGGCAATACGGCGGTAGTCGCCGATGATGCGTCCACGACCGTAAGCATCGGGCAGACCCGTGATGATACCACAGTGGCGGGCTTGTTTGATGTCGGCGGTGTAGGCACGGAAGACACCTTCATTGTGGGTGGTGCAGTATTCAAATTTGCTTTTCAGTTGGGGGGAGACGTGGTAGCCGTAGGCTTCGCAAGCGTCTTCGACCATTTTCATGCCCCCAAAGGGGATGATGCCACGACGCAGGGGGCGGGTGGTCTGCAAACCGACGATGATTTCATCGTTTTTATCCAGATAGCCGGGGGCATAACTGGTCAAGGAGGAGACGGTCTCGGTGTCGATATCCAAGACACCCCCAAAATCCTTTTCCAGTTGCAAGAGGCGGTTCAGCTTTTCCATGAGGCGGTTGGTACGGGCGGTGGGGGCTGCGAGGAAGGTTTCGTCCCCGTCGTAGGGGGTGTAGTTCGTCTGAATGAAATTTCTAACGTCAATCGTACTCTGCCAAGTGCCAGCAGTGAAATCAGTCCATTGTGTTTTCATGAGAAATACCTCCATTCTCTTTTCCGTATGTTGCCTTTTGTCTCTCGAAATGTCGCCTAAAAAAGACAAAAAGCAACATTCACTTTGCGAATGTTGCCCAGACGGTCGGCTATAAAATCCTCCCAACCCCACTGTGGTGCTCCACATTCGCCCGTCAGAGATTAAGATTGCCTATAAGATATTCCCTTTCTCCTACATTGTCAATAAGATTTTTGTCTTTCATCTTTTTTCGTCATCTTGGATAAATGACATAGATGATATGGCATTTTCATTTGTTTCAAACCACACACGCATGGTCTTGGTCGTTACCTCCCTTGTGAAAGGGAGGGGAACCGCAAAGCGGTGGATGGATTCTTCTTATCCTCAATATATGCCTTTTTTCCATGCTTGTCAATGGCTGGGGGATACTTTCTATTTTCAACAGGAAAAGAGGGGTGAAAACCCCTCCTTTTCGTCGTTTTATACAAATTATTTCAAGATTGCGTGGTGCTTTGCCACAAAGGGGGGCATGAAATGGCTGGTCAATTCACCCAGATTGCCCATGTAAATTTTCACGTCGGAGAAGCCCGCTGCCTTCAAATAAGTAAATGCCATGACGGCACGGACGGAGCTGGCGCAGAAGGTGGCAATGGTCTTATCACGGGGCAATTCTGCCAGACGGTCGGGCAATTCCGCAATGGGAATGTTCTTGGCAAACGACAATGCCACAACTTCGGCTTCCTCACGACTACGCAAATCCAACATGATTGCCTTGTCGTCCTTCTTCAATTCCAAAAACTGCTCCATGGTGATTTTATATGCACCACTCTGAAAATACGCCAAGTCACAAGACTGCAATACTGCATTCAACTGTTCCATAATCAATCCTCCTCAAATTTTTCTGCGGGGTGGCATATCTCGCCTCCCTGTTTTTATGATAACCGATACGACCAGCATCTTCCGTGACTATATCACACAAAAATACAAAATTCAATGAAGAATGTATCATTCATAATGGATAGGGTTGTCCCTACGACATAACACATTTCTCGACGGGTTCTGTATTGCAAAGAAAAAAACACACGTTCCAATACGGAACGTGTGTTTTTGCTTATCTTGCTTGGATTAGTTGTTTTCCAACTGCTTTGCGATTTCTTCTGCGAAGTTTTCCTGCTTCTTTTCGATGCCTTCGCCCTTTTCAAAGCGAACGAAGCTCTTGACGGTGATGCTGCCGCCGACTTCCTTGGCAACCGCAGCGACGTGGTTTTCAACAGAAACCTTGTTTTCCTTGACGAAAGCCTGCTGGAGCAAGCAGTTTTCTTCATAATACTTGCTGATACGACCTTCGACCATCTTTGCGATGATGGCTTCGGGCTTGGGCTTCTTTGCGGTTGCGTTTTCAGCCACTGCCTGTGCCATCAGGATTTCTCTTTCCTTATCCAAGGTGGAGCTGTCCACGTTGGACTTGTCCAAGAAAGCGGGGTTCATGGCAGCAATCTGCATGGCAATGTCCTTGCCCAGTTCCACAACAGCGGGAGCTTCTGCGGAGACTTCCATGTTGACCAGAACACCGATACGACCGCCCATGTGGTTGTAGGGCACGGTCAGACCGTCTGCGTAACGAGCAAAACGGCGCACCTTGATATTTTCGCCAATGACCAGCACCATTTCCTGCTGTTCTTCCTGCACGCTACGACCATTGCCGTAAGCACAAGCCAGAAGTGCGTCCAAGTCAGCGGGGTTTTCCTTTGCGACAACTGCAGCAACACCGTTGGCAAATTCGATGAACTTGTCGTTCTTTGCCACGAAGTCGGTTTCTGCATTGACTTCGACGACAACACCGATGCCGTCGATGACGGTTGCAACTGCCATGCCTTCTGCAGCAATACGACCAGCCTTCTTCTGAGAAGCAGCCAGACCCTTTTCACGCAGAATTTCAACAGCCTTGTCCATGTCGCCGTCGGATTCGACCAGTGCCTTCTTACAATCCATCATGCCTACGCCAGTCATTTCACGCAGGGTCTTTACGTCAGTAGCAGTAAATGCCATAATTTTGTCCTCCATACTCCGAAAATTTTAATAGAAAAAGTCGCCCACCCACCCTGGGGTGGGCGACAAAAAAGCAAAAACTTAAGCCTTAGCAGCGTCGTTGTCCAGACCCTGACGACCTTCCATGATGGCGTTTGCCATGACAGAGGAGATGAGGCGAATGGCACGGATTGCGTCGTCGTTGCCGGGGATGACATAGTCGATTTCGTCGGGGTCACAGTTGGTGTCGACGATAGCAACGATGGGAATGTGCAACTTGCGGGCTTCGTTGATTGCGTTGCGTTCCTTGCGGGGGTCAACGACAAACAGCGCACCGGGCAGCTTCTTCATTTCAGCAACACCGCCGAGGTACTTTTCCAGCTTGGTGATTTCGAGCATGTGCTTCAGAACTTCCTTCTTGGGCAGCATATCGAAAGTGCCGTCTTCCTGCATCTTCTTCAGCTGGTTCAAACGGTCAACACGACCACGCATGGTCTTGAAGTTGGTCAGCATGCCGCCGAGCCAACGAGCGTTGACGTAGTACATGCCACAACGCTGTGCTTCTTCACGGATGGCATCCTGTGCCTGCTTCTTGGTGCCGACGAACAGCAAGCTCTGATTGGCTTCTGCCACGCTACGGACGAAAGCGTAAGCTTCTTCCAGCTTCTTCACGGTCTTCTGCAAGTCAATGATATAGATGCCGTTACGTTCGGTGTAGATATAGGTTGCCATTTTGGGGTTCCAGCGACGGGTCTGGTGACCAAAGTGGACGCCAGCTTCCAGAAGCTGCTTCATAGATACAACTGCCATGGATAAAATCCTCCTAAAATTTAGTTTTACCGCCGAGGCACTCCACCGCCCTGCCAGCTTTTCTGGAGAGGAAAGCACAGACAAAGCGTCCTGCCTCGTGTGTAATCACCGCAGTATTTTATCACAAGGGACAAAAAAATGCAAGTCCTTTTTTTCTCTTTGTTTTGAAATATTGCACCATCTTCTCTCAGAGCACCATTTTCTGGTGCAAGCCTTGACAAAGCACCCCCGCGCCCTGTATAATAATTCTTAGTCTAATCCAGACAATTTTACAGCGGGGTGTGGCGAAGTTTGGTATCGCGCTTGGTTCGGGTCCAAGAGGCC
>CAZSWQ010000019.1:9529-21193 GCA_964611025.1 uncultured Ruminiclostridium sp. | reverse complement strand
ACTTTTTTCACAAGACACAAGCCCGTAGGGAACGGTCTTGACCGTTCCGCAAACCAATGCCGTGACCGCAAACCTCAATCTTCGCCCAGCAGACGACGAAATAGCTCTGTCCAGAGCGCGACCGCTTTGGCGTCGATGACTTCCATCAGGGCAACTTCGATGCTCCAGAGGTAATACAGACGCTCAGTGGGGCTTTTGGTGACAATACGACACTCTTGCAACAGTTCCCTGCCCATGGCGATGACGTTTCCTGTACGCAGGTATTCCCCCACCCGTGCTTGTATGTTTTTCCCCAAATGCTCTGACAGACGATTCAGTGCCCGTTTGCGGTGGGATGCCGTCTCAAAACGACCCAGTTCCATGATATGCAATATCGTGCCATAGTGCTGTTTCATGTGGGAATCTTCCAAACCATTTGGCCAACAGCTGAAATAGTGTGCCTCCACCCAGTGTGCAATATCAGGCGGGATGGGACTGTCTTTTTCAACCTGATATTGCTCATAATAAAATTCTGAGAGGTTGCAGATGAACAAAAACCCAAAACGACAAAGCGTCTGGTCGACCTGTGCATCGTCGGCAAAATACTCCATCAAATCCAAAAACAGCTCCAAGTAGCGGACGTATTGGGTGAAATTTTTGCCGTTGTCCTTTTGGATGTGATAAGACTTATACTGCCACAGGGCTTTTAGATTAAAGGTGATATCTTGATTTTTCTGCAAGCGGGATTTGTGTTGGGTCAGCATCGCAAAGAGAAAAAGGGGTGCGATGCGGTGCAAGGACGCATCTGCCTTGTATGCCGTGACCAGCATCTGTAAATTGGTTTGCAGGGCTTCACTGATTTTCAGTTGCTCCCCATAGACCCCCTGTATCAGCAGGAGCAAATCGTGAATATCCTGCTCGGCAAAGTGAAAGACAACTTTGCTGGACATAGCACCCGTGAGGGAGAGAAAGGTCTCTCGGCTCTGGCGGTAGGTACGCAGAAAATCGACGTCTTCCTTGGCATGGTACAACTGCATGAACCAATAGCCCAACTGGGCATTGTCCCGTTTGGGCGGTTTCTCCTGCCCGATGCAGTCCACCGTCTGAAAGACCTGACAAATAAACGCCAAATCCGCCCACTGACTGCGCAGGGCAAAGTCCTCCAACCAGTGCAAAAATGGCAGATTATAGACCAAGCCCTCTGCCGTGGCTTTTTTCTGAAAGGTCTGCATCCCGTCTAAAATCTGTTCTTTCACCGCTTCGACAGAATCCACACCATATTGTTGCAATACCTGTATGCTTGTGGGTGCTTCCTCCATCATCTCATCCAATATCTCTTCCCATTCATACCAAGCTAAGGGCTGGCTCGATGCTTCTTTGTATATTGCTCTGTCAAATGGGCTACATTTGTGGAACATGTCATCGCCTCCTTTTGCCCCTTAGTATAGCAGAAATCCCCTGTGGACACAGTACGCTTTGATGACGGGTTTTGCCCTTTTTTTCGGAATCAAATATGCTAGAGCACCATGCCACTGGGAAAAGCTTCTTGGCGCAAGATGCCCCACATTTTATCAATGTAAGCGAGGGTATAGAAATTTTCGTAGTGGTGGTAGTAGAACGCTCCCCGCAGGGTCAGGCGATAACGGTCGCCCTCATCACGCAAAAAGCCCAGACATCGGGCGAGGAAACACTCCAGCCCGAACATACGAAAGAGCGTTTTGCCAAACTGCCGTTCAAAGGCAAACTTGGAAATTTCGGTGCTGTATGCCGTCCAAAAGAGGGCATAGACCATGCGCTGACGCAGGGAGAAACGGCAGGTCAGTGCCGTGGGCAAAGCCCCGTCCAAAATGCGTCCGCAGTAGGCATCCACGGAGAAGGTGTTCACCTTAAATTGGTCTTGTAATAAGGTCGTGGCAGAACAGCCAAAACCCAGAAAATTGTCTCGGGTCATGGAAGAATAGGAGGCATCTGCTTCTTTGGCAAATGTCCAAATTGACTGGCGTACACAGCCCAAGTCTTCCAAGCAGTAGTGCGTGATGGCATCGAGAAGACGGCGTTTTTCTTGTTTTTTGAGGGGCTGAACCTGACTTTCCGTGCAGGCAAAGTCAATGAAGGGATAGATGGCGACGTGATTTGCCCCGTTCGCAAAGGCGGTATCCAAATCGGCTTGCAAATCGGCAAAGGTCTGTCTTGGCAGGGCAAAAATAAAATCCATGGAGACTGTGGGAAAGGGCACAGCGTCCAGCGCTTCTTTCAGTTTGTCCAGTGCGATTGCCCCCCGCCCCAAGACGGTTTGAAATTTCCCAGAAAAGCTCTGTATTCCGATGCTGATTTTATCCACACCTGCCCGCTGCAGCGTCTGCAAAACGGGTATGGTCACGTTGTCTGGGTGTAGCTCTACACCTATGCCCTCCGTGATGGTGAAGTGTTCCCGCAGGGCATCGAAGACTTCCCCCAAGCGGTCAGCCACCAAAGCAGGTGTACCCCCGCCCACATAGAGACTGGTCACGGTTTTTTTCCCAGAATGCTGTGTACCGACCAAGTGAATTTCGGCAATGAGTGCCTCCAAATAGCGTTCCACCTGTGCGCTTTCGTAGGGCACTTTGCAATAGGGGCAAAAATCACAGAGCTGTTGGCAAAAGGGAATGTGGACATACAAGCCCAAAGGGTCGCAATCGGCATAGGGCAAGATTTGGTCATAGTCATTTTGAAAGACAAACGGCTGGGTCGAGCGGGTCAACCACATACGGGTTAGGGTCGTTAACATCAGGTGGTCTCCTTTTCTGGGTTATAGCAAGGGACAAGCGCAAGGGTTGTCCCTACGGGGTTATCCCGCCCCACAAACGGTGGGGGTGGTTTGCGGAACGGTCAAGACCGTTCTCTACTTCATCATTCATTTTTCGCTAGGGCGGGCGGATGCTATCCGCCCCTACGTCATTTTTGTGTATCCTTTTGAGCGAGCCATGCTTCTTTGATTTTCAAGAGGTCGATATAGTCCCGCACGGCTTGCCGATTGTGTTTGGACAGGGCGAAAATATCCGCCAACATGCCACTCTTGTCCTGCGTTGCCCCAGCCTTCGGCGTACCCCGCCCCAGAAGATACTCCGTGGATAAACCATAAAAATCTGCCAAGGCAAGCAATACCCACACAGGCAGTTGACTTTTGCCCAGTTCATACCTAGAGTATTGTTGCTGGGTCAATCCAACGATGTCTGCCACTTGCTTCTGGGTTAAGTCGTTATCTTCTCTCAAGTCCCGTAGAATTTCTACGTAAGGCTTCACATAATCTTCCATATAACACACCTCGTTTATGTATTATATTGTAAATTACATAAAATAAACGTATTGACAATTAACTAAATGGCGTGTATGATTCTATATAATACAAATTAAATTTGTGTATTGGTTCACGGAACGGTCAAGACCGTTCCCTACGGGGTTGTGCCTTGTAGGGTGCGGCGTCCTCGACGCACCCGATGCCCACATCGTCCCACTCCACAACGGACAACCGCAAGGGTTGTCCCTACGGGGCAAATCAATTCATGATTCACTATTCATTGTTTATAATGGGTGCGGGTTTTTCATTGTTCATGATTCACTGTTCATTGTCCCCGCTCGTGCCCCAGTTTGTTTACATCATACGCAGAGGTGAATGGTATGGAAGATTATAAAAAGATGTATTACCGTTTGTTCAGCCGTGTTTCCGACATCATCGAAGAATTGCAAAACGCCCAACGGGAAACCGAGGAGATGTTTTTGCGCCAGTCTGAGGAGAGAACACCACTCAAACTATACCCCGACAAGCAGGACAAAGCAGGGGAAAACGCACCGTAGGGGACGATGAAAACATCGTCCCCTACGCAGAGCACAGGGCGGATATTATCCGTCCTGTGTTATTTTTTGTTGTTCTGTTTGGGCAAAAAGAGCCAAGTGGCAATGAAGGCAGTCAGCGGGATGGTGAGGAGCAGAGAGAAACTGCCTACGAGCGATTGCAACATCTCCACAATGAGGACTTCACGGTTGAGCAGGGCTTGGGTACTACTGCTGTATGCCACCAGAAGCAAGGTCACAGAAAGCGACCCGCCGATGTATGCCAAAACCAGAGTATTTGCCATCGTGCCCATCATGTCCCGCCCAATGCGCAAGCCCGCTGAAAACAGGGCTTTGGGTGTCAGGTCTGGGGCATGTTGGCTCAGCTCGTGGAGCGAAGATGCCATCGAAATCGCTACGTCCATAATCGCCCCTATCGCCCCGATTAAAATCCCCGCAAATAAAATCGCTTTCAGGTCAATGGGGTTGCCTTCTAAGAGAGTGGTCAAATAATAGGAGTCCTCGTCCACCATACCTGTCAGAGACAGAGAGGCATCGGCAATCGCCGTCAGGAGAGAAATGGAGACAATGCCCCCCAGACAACCCAGCATGGCACAGAGACTTTTTTTGGTGAAGCCATAGACAATCAGCAAGGTCGCAATGACCATATAAAGCACCACCAGCCATGCCCAAAAATGGATGTTTTTCCCCGACAAAATGGCGGGTATCAGCATGCCGAAAATGGCAAATATGGTTAAGCCAAGCGAAAAAATCGTATTGATGCCTTGCTTTCGACCGAATACCAAGAGCAAAACGGCAAAGACCAAGGCGAAGACCAAAATGGTATCCAAACGAACGTAGTCCGCCACCACCCAAGGAATGGCATTTTCTGTGTAAATGTCCCGCAAGAGCAAGACCTTATCGCCCACTTCCACTTCTTTTAAGTTTGTCGTCAGCTGGGGGTCGTGTTGTTGGCGGGCGAGCAAAGTTTCGCCTTTGTTCTCCCCTGCGAGCAGTTTGGCAGAAAAAACAATGCTCTCCCCCCCATAGCCCCCAGAGTCGTTCTCCCGACGGAGCAGCTCTTGCACCTGTGCTTTTTGGTACTCATCGTCATAAATGTTCTCAAAATCGGGCTTATCGCTGTTTGCCCAGAGACTGCCCAAGTAGGCAAAGAGCACACAGGCAAGCACCGTCAGCGCATAGGATAGATAGGATTTGTATTTCATATTGCCTCCCTGTAAAAATTTAGTTGTAAAATCCCCCTCCGCCTACGGCGGTTTCCCCCTTTGACAAGGGGGATAGAAAAACCAAGCGGTTTGTGTGGACAAATCAGTTCATAATGGATGCCCTTGGCAGTTTGTCGTCTGGTTTTTCATTGTTCACTGTTCATTTTTCATCTTGCCACGAAGTGCTCAACGGAGAGAATATCGTGGGCATTCAGCGTCCAAAAACAGGCTTGTATGCAGCGGTTTTCCTGCTTGCCAAACAGAAATCCCTCGTCTTCGCTGGTCAAATCGTAGATGTGTTGCCAGCTTTTTTGTATGCTTCGTTCTTGTCTTTGCTTGCTCCATGTTTGCACACGGGCATCTTCTTCCTCCGTTGTGGACAAATACCAATGATTTAAGGGGTAGTGCCAAAGGTCGAAATCCGAGAGCAATACCTCTTGCTCTGGTACATCTAGGGTCAGACGCACAATGGCTGTCCCTGATATTGCCCAGTCCCGCTTACGCATATCGGGTGCTTTGCGTTTGCCTGTGCAGGTGTGCCATGCCCAGATGGGATAAGAAACACCAAGAGGCGGGGGTGCAATCCGCTGTCGCATTTCTTCTGCAAGCCAATCATATGCCTCCTGTGGGTATCGTTCCTCTGCCGTCCACATGGTTTGTGTGAAGTCAGCAATGACATGTCTGCCTGTTTGCACAATGTCTTCCAAAACCTTGGCATTTTGGATGCTCCATAGTTTCATCTGCCCTCTGTATCCTTTTGGTGGCGAACGTAGGCGAGACGCATGCCTTCGAGCATGAGGTTATCATCGACTGTGTCGATGAGGGGCAGGTGTGCGGCGACAATCTGAGCCAGCCCACCCGTGGCAACAATATGCCCCACACCGCCCATTTCGGCAAGGGTCTGACGCAGGAGATAGTCTATCCCCCCAATGTAGCCACTGACCGCCCCGATTTGCATTTGTTCTATGGTGTTGTAGCCGAGGAAGGTGTCAGGATGTTCCAGTGCAATTTCGGGCAAGAGGTCGGTTTTACTCGCCAGTGCCTGTGCGGAGAGGTGCATACCCGCCAGAATACAGCCACCCAAATACAAATTGTCGTCCCCAACGGCATCTAGGGTGGTCGCTGTGCCGAGGTCAACCACCAGACAGGGTGTGCCGTATTGTTCAATGGCGGCATCACAACAAACCGCCCTATCTGCACCCAAGCGTCCGTGGCTGTTGTGGTAGCACAGACGGCTGTGAATGTCCTGTTCCATGATGAGGGGTGTTTGCTGCAAATAGACCTCCACTGCCCGCAGGAGCATGGGCATGACGCTGGGCACAACGCTGGCAATCACCACAGCGTCAATGTCAGACACGGAAATGGCATTGCTGTGCAAATACTGCATGAGCAACAGCCCCAGTTCGTCGGCGGTACGACGTTCTTTGCTGGTCAGGCGGAATTGGTGGCAAAGTTGCTCCTCTTGGAAAAAACCGAACAACATATTGGTATTGCCCACATCTATGGTCAAAAGCATGGTGCATGTCCTCTCTTTGTTTCGTCTTGGCGTTTAGTATAGCAAAAATCCAAAACCCTGTCCATCCCTCTTTTTGCTTTTGGGATTCTTGTCACTCTCTTTGCCCCAAGGACATATACTACAATAGTCAGCGTCTATTTTCTGCCCAAAATTGGAGGTGCTTCCATGACCAATATCCCGCCCGAACTGCAAAAAATATTCTCCTCGCCCGAAGCCCGCAAGCTCTTTGCCCAAAAAGATGCCTTGCAATCGCTCTCCAACTCACCGCAGGTGCAAAAACTGATGCAGGTGCTCCAGCAAAAAAGCGGGGGTGATTTGCAGGGTGTTGCCCAAGCTGCCATGCAGGGGGATGCTTCGCAACTGACCCGCCTTTTGGATGACGTGACCCGCAACCCAGAAACGGCAAAAACCATTGCCGACATCAGCCGACAATTGCAAAAATAAGACCCCCAAGCGGGGGATATGTCTAGGGAAAGGAGGGGGGCATCTATGGCAGACTTTGAAGATACACTCAATCGTTTGCTCTCTGACCCCAATGTCATGGGGCAAATTATGTCGCTGGCGAACAGCCTTGGGACTGCACCAGCAGATGCACCGCCCCCCTCCGCACCTGTCCAGAACACAGGCGAGACGGAAAGCACCCAAAGCGAAACAAGCGAAACACAAGCCACCAATCCAAGCAGTACCGCATCCTTGGGGGATATTTTGGCAGGGCTGTCTGGGGGCTTGACACCCAACATGCTCCAAAGCCTCTCACAGATTTTACAGGAATACCGTCAGGACAAAACCCCAGAACAAAGCACCGCCTTACTGCTTGCCCTGCGTCCTTTTTTGAAAGAAACCCGTCAGGCGAACATTGAAAAAGCAGTACAGTGGGCGAAGGTCTCTCGTCTTGTACGCATTGCCCTTCGTAATCTGAAGGGCGGTGACGGGCTTGTATAACCGTTATCTGGACGACACGGGGGTATTTGAACGCATGACCCCAGAGCCAGAGGAACACTGGGAGGCAGAACAAAAGCAGGAGAGCAATCCACTGTTTGCTTTTTTGCACAATCTGCGGGGCGATGGACAAAAAGAGACCCCAAAAACGAGCGGGGAAACAGGCAGCCTGCTACAACGTCTGCACCTGTCCGACATTGACCTAGGCGATATTCTCCTCTTGGCGATTGTCATTTTGCTGATTATCGAGGGCGAACATTGGGAATTGGCCATCATACTAGGGTTGATTTTCGTGCTGGGTCTTTTGAAAGACAAGGGCGAGGGTACATAGGAAAACGGGTGACCTGCGGTCGCCCGTTTTTTCGGTCACGGCTTGCCACCCATGTAGGGGCGGATACCATCCGCCCGCCGCAGGTTTGTAGTAGGGACAAATTCCATATTTGTCCCCTGCGGAACGGTCAAGACCCTTCCCTACCACCCTGTGGGACGATGTGGGCATCGTCCCCTACAAATCTGTGTCGCTGTGGATATGTAAAATGGGACGGTCTTCCTCGTTGATGATGCGTTCTTCGCAAGTGCATTGTGCTGCGGCTAAAATACGGATGGCTTGTTCTGTTGCACGAACCATGTCTAAGTATAATTCTTTATAATCTGGCATACCATTCACCTCAAGACCATTTTACTATCAAACGATGGTATTATAAAGTAAAAATCATTGTTTTCTTTTATGGTAAAGGTCTGAGGTGATGAATGATGTATTTACCACGCTTGCGAGACCTGCGAGAAGACCACGATTTGATGCAAAAAGAAGTCGCTGCCTACTTGGGCATAGACCAACGGGTATACAGCAATTACGAGACAGGCAAACGGGATATGCCATTTCGTCTGCTGATTCGCTTGGCTATTTTCTATAAAGTCAACCTTGATTACCTCGGCAATCTCACCGATACCCCAACGCCCTACCCAAACCGAAAATACAAAACCCCGCAGGGGTCATAGGCACATTTTGACACAAATCCTGTCAAAAGTCAATGGCTAATTTCCTGTCACCATATAATATCCTCGGTGATATATATGAAATTGCAACGCATCAAAGATTTGCGTGAAGACAGGGATTTGACCCAACAGAATTTAGCCGATATGTTACACATCAGCCGTAGTGCCTATTCTGCCTATGAAAATGGTGCAAACGCCTACCCACTGTCCATTTTATCGCGTCTAGCGATATTCTATGGGACAAGTGTTGATTATTTGATTGAATTGACCGACACACCCACGCCATATCCCCGTTCGATGCGTAGGGAACGGTCTTGACCGTTCCGCCATGTCCCTACCCCACCCCAATAAAAAACGGGCGACCGCAAAGGTCGCCCGTTTTTTTGCGTCTTTTTTTAGATTCTCTCTGGAATTTACACAGATTTAACGCAAAGGTGATTTTGCATTTGACCTTGTATGCGTACAATGGGGACATACGAAACCATCAAATCAACATCAGAAATGGAGAAACACACCATGAACAAGAAATTTATCACCCTCTCGCTCGCTACGCTCATGACCTTGGGACTCTTGACCGCCTGCGGGGGCAAGACCGACGGTACTGCTGGCTTTGACCAGAGCAGCGAAATCACCGTCATTTCCCGTGAAGACGGCTCTGGCACACGGGGTGCATTCACGGAGCTGTTTGGCATCGAAGAAAAGAACGCTGAAGGCAAGAAAATCGACATGACCACCGCCACCGCCGACATCACCTCCAGCACGGGTGTTGTACTCAGCTCCGTGGCAGACAATGCCTATGCCATTGGCTATGTCTCCCTTGGTTCGCTCAACGACAGCGTAAAATCCTTGGACATTGACGGTGTACCCGCCAGCATCGAAACCATCAAGGACGGCAGCTACAAAATTTCCCGTCCCTTCAACATTGCCACCACGGGTACAAACAGCCCCCAGACCGAGGATTTCCTCGCCTTCATCATCTCCGCAGAGGGTCAAAAAGTCGTCGAAGATGCGGGCTACATCAGTCAGGAAAACACAGGTGCATTTTTGTCCAACAATGCCGAAGGCAAAGTGACCATTTCTGGGTCTTCCTCCGTCACACCCGTCATGGAAAAACTCAAAGAAGCCTATGCGAGCTACAACGCCAATGTGACCATTGAAGTCAGCCAGACCGATTCCACCAACGGCATGAACGCTGTCGCAGAAGGCATTTGTGACATTGGCATGGCATCCCGTGCGCTCAAGGAGAGCGAACTCGACAAGGGTCTCGCACATCAGGTCATTGCTCTGGATGGCATTGCTGTCGTTGTCAACAACGAAAATCCCCTCGAAGCCATCACCCCTGAAAAGGTCAAAGACATTTATGTGGGCACGCTCACCAGCTGGGACGGGCTTTGAGCCACACCCAGCCCCGTAGAAAGGAGCAGTGCAGATGACCTTCGCCGAACAAAAAAGCCTTTCCCTGAGTAAACAGGTGAGCAGTACCCAGCCCCTCCTCCGCAAACAGCAACTGCGTGAAACGGGGATGAAACTGGTCTTTCTGCTCTGTGCCAGCTTGTCCATTTTGGCAGTTACCCTCATCTGCCTATTTCTCTTTGCCAATGGCATCCCCGCCATGGCGGAGATTGGACTGTTTTCTTTCCTAGGCGGGACGACATGGCAACCCAGTGCCGACACCTATGGCATTTTCCCCATGATTCTGGGTAGTCTCTATGTGACCTTTGGGGCGATACTTTTTGGTGTGCCCATCGGGATTTTGGGGGCGGTATTCATGGCAGAATATTGTCCCGCTCGTCTCTATCGTTTCTTGAAGCCCGCCGTCAATCTGCTCTCTGGCATCCCCTCGGTGGTCTATGGCTTTTTCGGTCTGATGGTCATTGTGCCCTTCATCCGTGATTACATTGGTGGGCGGGGGACAAGCCTGCTCGCCGCCTCTTTGGTGCTGGGCATCATGATTTTGCCCACGGTCATCGGGGTCTGTGAAAGTGCCATTCGTGCCGTACCCCGTCCCTATTACGAAGGCTCGCTCGCATTGGGTGCGACCCCCGAACGCAGTGTATTTCGGGTGATTTTGCCCGCTGCTTCTTCTGGTGTATTTGCTGGGGTGGTGCTGGGCATCGGGCGTGCCATCGGCGAGACCATGGCGGTCATCATGGTGGCGGGCAATCAGGCAATTGTCCCGAGCGGGGTGCTCAAGGGCTTGCGTACCCTCACCGCCAACATCGTCATTGAAATGGGCTATGCTCAGGACTTGCACAGGGAAGCTCTGATTGCAACGGGTGTGGTACTGTTCCTCTTTATTCTGCTCATCAACCTAGGTGTCCAAATCCTCAAAAGGAGAGCCAACACATGAAATCTCGTCAAGTCGAAGCGGGCTTTTTGAAAAGTCTGGTCTACCTCGCCATGGGCATCACTGGGGCGATTTTGTGTCTCATTGTCGCCTATATCCTCATCAAAGGCTTGCCCCACCTCAGCCCCCAATTGTTCTCGTTTCATTACACCACGGAAAACGTCTCGCTCTTTCCCGCCTTGGTGAATACTGTGACCATGGTTGCACTGACGCTCGCCATCTCCGTTCCCTTGGGGGTCGGCTCGGCCATTTATCTGGTCGAATATGCCCCCAAAGGCAATCGTTTTGTCTCCCTTGTGCGGATGACCACCGAGACGCTCCAAGGCATTCCCTCTATTGTCTATGGGCTGTTTGGGGCACTGTTTTTTGTCAATTTCTGTTTCAAAGAACTGTCCATTTTGGCGGGTGCGCTCACGCTGTCCATCATGGTTTTGCCCCTCATCATGCGTACCAGTGAAGAAGCCCTCAAGAGCGTGCCCGACAGCTACCGTGAGGGGAGCTTTGGGCTGGGTGCGGGCAAGCTCCGTACCATTTTCCGCATCATTTTGCCCGCCGCAGGCAATGGCATTTTTGCGGGTGTGGTTTTGGCGGTGGGACGCATCGTGGGCGAAACTGCCGCCCTCATCTACACCGCTGGAGCGGTTGCCCAGATTCCCGAAAGTGTGTTTGGGGCGGGCGAAACCCTCGCCATTCACATCTATAAACTGTGGAACGAGGGTCTTTCCGCTGACCAGTCCTATGCCACCGCCGTCATTTTGCTCTTGCTGGTGCTGGGCATCAACTGGCTCTCCGACCGCTTCGCCAAAAAAATGACCAAGGCATCTGCCTGAAGCAAGGAGCGGAACAAACAA
>CAZSWQ010000019.1:0-9519 GCA_964611025.1 uncultured Ruminiclostridium sp. | reverse complement strand
AAAGGAGTTTTCTTTCTCATGAATCAACTGGAAATTAGAAATTTGGATTTGTTTTACGGCTCGTTCCAAGCCCTGAAGCACATCAATATGGACATACAAAAGCAGGAAATCACCGCCTTCATTGGGCCTTCTGGCTGTGGGAAATCCACCCTTTTAAAATCCATCAACCGCATGAATGACCTAGTGGAGGGCTGTCGCATCACGGGCGATATTCTCTTTGATGGAGCAAATATCTTGACGACACCTGACGTCAACCTGCTCCGCAAACGCATTGGAATGGTCTTCCAAAAGCCCAACCCCTTCCCCATGAGCATCTATGACAACGTCGCCTATGGGGCACGCACCCACGGCATCAAGAGCAAAGTCGCCCTAGATGAAATTGTAGAGACCTCCTTGCAACAGGCGGCGATTTGGTGCGAAGTCAAGGACAGACTCAAAAGCTCCGCACTGGGGCTGTCTGGTGGGCAACAGCAACGCCTTTGCATTGCCCGTGCTCTGGCGGTCTCGCCTGAGATTTTGCTCATGGACGAACCGACCTCTGCCCTAGACCCCATTTCCACGGCGAAAATTGAGGAGCTGGCACTGGAGCTGAAAGAACAGTACACCATTGTCATGGTCACGCACAACATGCAACAGGCGACCCGCATTTCCGACAAAACCGCCTTTTTTCTCTTGGGTGAGTTGGTGGAGATGAACGACACGGAAACGCTCTTTGCCACACCGAGGGAACAGAAAACCGAAGATTATATCACAGGTCGTTTTGGCTGAGGAGGGAAAGGCTTTATGAGAAACCGTTTTGATGCAGACTTGCAGGAACTCAACCACCAGCTGGTCTTGATGGGGACAATGTGCGAAAGTGCCATTTCTCTGGCGATTCAGTGCTTTTTGAAGGGACAGACGGAAAAAATTCCCGCCGTGCAAAAAGTCGAAAGCAACATCGACGCCAAGGAAAAGGAAATTGAGCACCGTTGCCTCAAACTACTCCTGCAACAGCAACCCGTTGCCCGAGATTTGCGGGCAATTTCCGCCGCCCTGAAAATGATTACGGATTTGGAGCGTATTGGCGACCAAGCGGCGGACATTGCCGAATTGTCCAAGTACACCGACCCCATGAGCGAAAAATGGAACATCAAGGAAATGGCAGAGGAAACGGTCAAAATGGTCTCCGATGCGATTGATGCCTTTGTGAAAAAAGACCTCGCTCTGGCAGAAGCGACCATTGCCTATGACGATGTGGTCGATGATTTGTTTTTGCAAGTAAAATGTGATATCATAAGACAGTTGCGAAACGAGTCCTGTGATGCACAAAAAGCCCTTGACATGCTGATGATTGCCAAATACTTGGAGCGTATTGGCGACCATGCCGTCAACATCAGCGAATGGGTGGTCTTTTCCATCACAGGGAAACACAAAGACAGCTAAAGGAGTGTATGCACTGTGATTGCCATTGTAGAAGATGAAAAAGGAATCCGAGATTTACTCAGCTATGCCCTGAAAAATTCAGGCTTCGAGGTGCGGAGTTTTGCCACGGGTGCAGCATTTTGGGACAGCCTCTCCGAGGAACTGCCCCAACTGTTGCTTTTGGATATTATGTTGCCTGGGGAAGATGGCATATCCATTTTGCGTCGCCTGCGGGAGCGGAACGACACCCGACGCTTGCCCATCATTTTGCTGACCGCCAAAGATGCGGAGTACGATAAAATCATTGGGCTGGACAACGGTGCAGACGATTATGTGACCAAGCCCTTTGGCATGATGGAGTTGATTTCCCGCATCAAAGCCCTCCTGCGACGCACGGCAGACGACGCACCGCCCAGCCGTTTTATCTACGAGGACTTGATGCTGGACGACCAAGCACACAAGGTCACGGTGGCGGGCGAGACGGTGGACGTCACCTTGAAAGAGTATAATACCCTAAAATTGCTCTTGCAAAAACAGGGGCGGGTACTCAGCCGTGAGGACTTGCTCAATGCTGTCTGGGGCTATGCCTTCGATGGGGAAACCCGCACGGTCGATGTCCATATCCGCACGCTCAGGGTCAAATTGGGGGCGAGCGGGGCATACATACAGACCGTGCGTGGGGTGGGCTATACCATGGGGGTCACACCGTGACGGAACGCATCCGCCGTGCCATGGCACACAATGTCGCCCTGACCCTACTTTTGACCATGTTGGTCATTTTGCTCCTCTTGTATCAGGGGGCAAAAGAAAATCAATTCGCCCACCAGCACGACAATTTGCAGATGCTGGCAGAGGGTGTGAGTCAGGGTGGTCTGCACTACTTGGAAGCCCTGCATGTGGATTCCTATCGCATCACATGGATAGACCATGCGGGAACGGTGCTTTTTGATTCTGAAGTGGAAGCTAGCACTATGGAAAACCACAGCGGCCGCATTGAATTTCAAGAGGCACAAAAAGGGGGCATGGGAGAGAGCCAACGTGTCTCCCATACGCTCTCAGAGGAAACCCTCTATTCCGCCAAACGCCTGTCCGATGGCAGTGTCATCCGCATTTCCTCCACGCAGGCCAGCATCTGGGCACTGATGTTCTCGCTCTGTCGTCCGCTGCTCTTGTTGGGGCTGGTGATTGTGCTCACTTCCCGTTTTGTGTCGGGAAAAGTGGCAAAAAAATTGGTCGACCCCATCAATCACTTGGATTTGGAACAGCCCCTCAGTAATACGATTTACGGGGAACTGTCGCCCCTGCTCTCACGCATCCACAGCCAAAACCAAAAAATACGGGAGCAAATGCAGGATATTTTACGGAAAAAGCATGAGATTGCCTACATCACAGAAAACGTCGCAGATGGCATTGTACTCTTGAACGCAAAGGGCTATGTGGTCTCGGCAAATAAAGTGGCGGTGCAGATTTTGGGCTGTGCCGAGGGACAACATTTTTTGGAATGTCTGCGGGACTTGTCTTTTCAGGAGAGCCTACAAGATGCCCTAGGGGGCAAGGAGAGTGGCTGTAAATTGTGCCTAAATGAGCGACAATATGCCCTCTCTGCCAGCCCAACCAAGGTCAGTGACGCAGATTTTGCAGTGTTTTTGTATATGCAAGATGTGAGCGAGGAGGAAAAAGCCCTGCAGCAACGCCGTGAATTTTCCGCCAATGTCTCACACGAGCTGAAAACCCCGCTGACGACCATCATGGGGACAGCGGAAATTATGGCATCGGGACTTGTAGCCCCCAGCGACACACAAGACTTTGCCCAACGCATCTATGAGGAAGCCCAACGGCTCTTGCGTCTCATTCAAGACATCATTCGCATTTCACGCTTGGACGAAAAACAACATACCTATTCACTCGCACCCGTGGATTTGCAGAATGTTGCCCAGACGGTCTTAGGGCAGTTGCAGGATAAGGCAAGGCATTTGGGCTTGCACCTAGAAGGGAAAACCATGCCCGCCACCATACAAGGTGTGGAACATATTTTGCATGAGATGGTCTATAACCTCTGCGACAATGCCTTGCAGTACAACCGCCCAAACGGTATGGTCATCTTGCGTCTGGAGAACAGCATAGACGGCATACTGCTCTCCGTGTCCGATACGGGCAAGGGCATTTCCCAAGAACACTTGCCCCACATTTTCGAGCGGTTTTACCGTGTGGATAAGAGCCATTCCAGCACCACAGGCGGAACAGGCTTAGGGCTGTCCATCGTAAAAAACGGTGCAGAGCTACACAGTGCAACAGTGGACATCCAAAGTGTGCCAGACGAGGGCACACGCATTACACTGCGATTTCCTGCATAAGTGCCTCCGTTCTTGCTTCTCTTGCAAAATCGTACACTGTGCCAAGTGAACAGAAAACACCCCGCCCCAGCTTACACCACAAATTCTGCTTGACTGCCACCAGACTTGTCTTTGTGCACGACAATCTGCTTGTCAATTTTTTGCTTCAGTTCTCCCACATGGGAGATAATACCAACCAGCCGCTTGTTGTTCGCCAAAGCTGTCAGTGCCTTCATTGCCTGTGCCAGAGAATCTTCATCCAGAGAACCAAAGCCTTCGTCCACAAACATGGTATCCAGCTTGATGCCACCCGCTGACGATTGAATCTCATCGGCAAGACCGAGTGCAAGCGCAAGCGAAGCCTTGAACGACTCCCCGCCAGACAGCGACTTCACACTGCGCTGACTGCCATTGTAATGGTCGATGACATCCAAATCCAAACCACTTTGTCCGTGCTTGGTCAAGGCTTCTTGACGGCGCAACAAATCATACTGACCGTCTGTCATAATCATGAGCCTTGCATTGGCACGGGCTATGATGCGGTCAAAGTAATGCATCTGGATATAGGTCTCGAGCATAATTTTTTCTTTTCCAGTGATTCTGCCATTGGCTGTGCTAGAAAGCGCATTCACCCAAGTAGATTTCTGTGTAGTGGCAATCAAATCGCCTGCCTTCGTCTGGATATTCTCCAAAGATTTCTGGTTTGCGGAAATCCTGCTGTGCAGGGTTTTTTCCTCTTGTTCTATGGCGCTGAGGGCTTCTTGGAGGGTGTGCTGCTTTGCGGATGCTGTTTCGATATCAACATCATCAGAACCATCGAGACGCTTTAAAATCTCAGTTTTGGCAGATTGGAGAGAAGCGAGTTTTTCGTTGTATTGCGTCAGTTTCTTCTGTGCAGAATCCATCGCCTGTTGCATCCGTTTGATTTCTGTCGTAAGGGTAGCAATCGCTTCTTCCGCTTTTGCTTTCGATGCAAATCTGAGTTTCTCTTTCAGTTCGGCAATGCTTGCCTCAAGCGTTTGGTTCTCAATCGCTTTCTCGTTTGATTTGCTTTGAATACGCAAAACTTCCTGCTTGGCGTGTTCGAGTGCTTCCGTTTTTTGTGGTAAGAGCCGATTGATTTCTGCTTTGCGGTCGATTTTCCGCTGTGCATGGGCAATGCTTGCCTCAAGCACAGTTCTCTCGGCTGTGTTCCGCAGGAGTTTGTCTTCTATGGAAGCAGTGGCATCCTCCATGCTGACCTCACCCAACAAAAGTCTGATTTCTGTGGTAAGGCTATTTTCCTTTTCGCCAAGAGCACCTTTGCAAGCACCGGCATTTGCTCTGGCGGCATTGGCAGCCTGATTGGTTTTTGTTGCGGTTTCCTGCAAGGCATCCAGTTCGTCTTTTGTGGGGGCATGTGCGGGTTTGACCGCAGGCACAGGGTGTACCGTTGCGCCACATACGGGGCAAGCTTCCCCCTCGGTGAGCGTGTCCGCCAGAATACCCGCCTGTGCATCCAGATATGCTTTGTTGCCTGCTTTGAAGCTTGCCTCAGCCCGCTCAGCCCGCTTGTGTTTTTCTTGGTAGGTCTGCACGGCAGAGGCGTATGCTTTTTTTGCTGTTTCCAGTGAACGCATACTGTTCTTCAATGCCGTCAGTTTTTCATATTGCTCTCTGAGGGCTTTTCTCTCAGCTTCTAATTGGAGTTTTTCTTCCCCAGCGGTTTGCAGATTTTTTTCTTCCTCTGTGATAGCCTTGATTTCGTCCTCAAGTACCGCAATATTTCTATGGTATGTCTCGATTTTTTGTGTTGTCGCTTCGATGAGGGCACAATTTTTTTGCATTGTGGTTTGTTTTGCAGAAAGGGCATCATACTCCGATAAGGTCGCTCTGATTTTGGCGACGGCTTCCCCATAGGCTTGCATCTGAGGCACTTTCGCTTGTTCCGTTTCGTATCTTGCACTTATGGAAACGCTGGCTTCTGCGTATTGCCTGAGGTCCGCTTCATTTTTTGCCAAGTCTCTTTTGGCATCTGCAATATCCTTTGCTTTCGCCAGCCGTACTTTGATGGCATCTAGTTCTTGTTGCCCCCTTTGCTTTTGTGCCAAGCACTTTGCTTCCGCTGTTTCATCGGCTGAAATCAATCTTTCCATCAGGGCGAGGGTATCTTCTGTGGTCAAACTGTTGTTTTTTGCTTGCTCGACTGCAAGTGCCTCGACTGAATCGACGTCACAGACAATCCCGTCGATGTATTGTGCAATGCTTTGCTTGATGGTGGAACATGCATCGGAGAGGGCACTAGCCTCTTTTTTCAATCTATCCTGCAAGGTGGAAAAATGCTCTGTCTTGAAGATGTGTCGGAATATCTCCATTCTATCCTTGGTCGGTGCAAGCAACAAGTTCAAAAAATCGCCCTGTGCAATCATCGCAATCTGACAAAACTGGTCTTTGTTTATCCCAATGACGGATTTTACGGCAGCGTCGACCTCCTTGGTTTTGGAGACGACTCTGCCATCGGGATAGCGAAACTCCGCATTGGCAAGCTGTTTTGTTGTCCCAGAACCACGCTTGTTGGCTCTTTGGTATTCTGGATTGCGTTTGACGATGTATTCTTTGCCATAATAACAAAATTTGAGTTCGACTTCGGTTGGTGTTGTATCAGTGGCATACTTGGAACGCAACATGGAAACTTCACGATTGTTTCCGCTTGGGTCGCCATACAGTGCGTAGGTGATGGCATCAAAAATGGTGGTTTTGCCAGCGCCAGTGTCTCCCGTAATGAGGTACAAGCCACCCGTGCCAAGTTTCTCAAAATCAAATTCCGTGATGCCTGCATAAGGGCCAAATGCTGACAGTTTCAATAAGATAGGCCGCATTTAATCTCCCTCCCAAATCTCTGCGATAATATTTGTGATGAACGAAACTTGGTCGTTGTTCATAGATTGTCCATTTTGCATTTCATAAAATGCCTGAAAATGTTCCAAGGGTGTTTTCATCGTCACATCAGATGCCCCGCTCAGTGCAACAGAATGTCGTGTGCGCACATTGTCATAGTCCAGCTTCATGATGTTTTGATAGATGACACGGAGCTTGGTCAATACATCTGGAATGTCGTTTTCATCGGTCAAAGTAATGTGTACATAAGCTTCTGTGTAAGATGTCCCCTCGTAGAAGCTTTTCAGCGTCAGCTCATTGTATGTGCCCTTGAGTTCCACCAAATCACGCTTGGGCACAAGCGGACAAAACGATAAGTCAATATCACCTTTGGCATTCATATCAATCAGTGTGACGGTCTTGTTATCGTTCGCCTCAGAAAAAGAATATTTCAGCGGTGAGCCACTGTATCGCACAAATGCATTGCCACATGCTTGTGCTCTGTGCAGGTGTCCCAGCGCAACATAGTCAAAGTTTGCAAATACGCTTGCATCCACATTATCCGCGCCACCGACAGAAATGTCCTCGGACTCGGAACGCACAGCCCCCGTGACAAATTGATGCGTCATGACAATATTTCGTTTGCTGCTGTCAATATGCATCTGTTCCACCGCCACCTTTATGGCATCGGTATAAGAGTTCAGTTCCTCGTCTGGAAAAAACCTACGGACATGAGCGGGCTTCACAAAAGGAAGCATATAGAAATTGACTTCTCCAAAGGCATCTTCCAGCGTGATGGCATCCACCGTTCCGTTGAATACGGGAGAGAGATAAATGCCACTTTTGTCCATGAGTCTTCCACCGAAGGCAATACGCTCGGCAGAATCGTGGTTGCCACTGATGATAAAAACCTTCAGGTTTCGCAGGGAGAGTCGCACCAAAAAATCGTCAAACAGTGCGACGGCTTCCGCAGAGGGAACTGATTTGTCATAAACATCCCCAGCAATGAGAACAGCCTGCGGTTTCTGTTCATCAATGATGTTGATTATCTTTGTTAGGATATAGGTTTGGTCTTCCAGCATGGAAAACTCGTTGACACGCTTTCCCAAATGCAGGTCTGACAAGTGCATGATTTTCATTGTTTGCATCCTCCTACAGGGCATGTTCCAAGGTTTGTCCTATGTTTACCGAATTGGAGACACCATAGCACGGCATATGACAAAAGTCAAGCAATGCAAAGCAAAAGCTTGCCCCCTTTTTCAATGTGTACCTACCTTTCTTTTTTTAGGAGTGTTGCATAGAGTAAAAGCTCCTTGCGAGAGGTAACTCCAAGCTTACTATATATATTTTTGTTGTGATATTTCAAGGTGTTTTCATTGATTTTAACTAAGCCCAAAATATCCTTTGCAGATTTTCCGTCCAGATATAAATGAAAAATCTCTCGTTCCTTTGGAGTTAAATTTATAAGGTTTGAGCAAAACATGGTGTAGTCATCCGGATTGATTTCCTTTTGCTTTTTATCCAGCAATCGTTCCATTTCAGATTGTGCTTTGCTTACATTCCTCTGGGCAAGATTTTTTTCATCTTCCAGTGTTCTTTGCTTTTCCTCATTTTCTTTATCCTTTTGCGCAAGAAACTCGAATAAGTCGTCAATTTCCGTATAGTTAGATGAACCATCATCTTCCAAGCTGTTATTTTGAATACGCTCAAAGGCATGATTAACAGGTCTAAGATAACGCCTGCTGATAAATACCGATGCCGTAATACTTATCATTAGCAGAACGAAAACAATCATAAATAAATAAGTGGAGCTGCCCTTTATTGCCTCAATAAATAATTCTTCGGGCATAAAAACAGCTGCCGACCAAGTATCCTTTGTGAATGGAGAATCATCGGGGTAAAGACGCAAAGAGGAAGTTATGCCATGATATATATTCTCCGTATCCTTGTAGGCACAAAATCTGTCTTTATTTCCTGTGTAAGCCAAATCCTCAGTCATGCGAATGGTAGTTAGATAATAGTTTCCCGCTACCATACCCATTGAAGTAGAAAGTGTATCTTTTTTTGTCGGTGCTAAAACAGCAAATACATTTTGATAGTTGCTGTCACTGGGTGAATAGCGTTGCTTGAACATTCTATCACTTACTTCAAAACCACAAAGACCAAAGACTGTGCCATCCTTTGTGCGTAAGGGAACACAGAGCAAAAAACCTGCCTCGCTATTTCCTTTTAGGGTGACTCGATGCGTCCAATCATAAAGCCTTGATAGTGGTAAATCCTGATGTGCTCTTGCAGTGTTCATTGCCTCTGCAAAAAATTCTTGACCTTCCGTATCATATTCCATGCTCCATTGTCCCATGAGTTCAATATTATGATTGCGTGCAATAGAGGCAGGTCCTCTTAAATAGTGGCTTTTTACACCGACTGATTTTGTTGAGGTAGGCTGTGTTTTTTTTAGAAAAATACCTGCTTTTGCATGTTTGGTGTTTTCCTCATTAGCCTTTACCGTAGCATCTAACAAAATAAACACACCACCACAGGCATGGTTCTCCAAGGCATATTTCAGCGTTTGCATTTGCTCCCCTAAAAGTGGCTCTATAAAATCAGGACTTTCCATTAGCTCCTGTGGTTTTATATTATTTTTTTCAAAAAAAGTCTCACAGCTTTCGGTAATAGCTGTCGCCATGTGAATACCATCTATGGATAGCAAACCGAAATCCTCATAAATAGTAGAAGAAATGTGGGAAAGTTCATTTTGCAAATAAGCATGCACTGTATTTTCTTCCTTACCTGTAATGCCAAAAAGCATAAGCAACAGGGTAAAAGATAAAATCAATACTGCTGTCATGCTGACAAAAAAGAGGATAAGTCTGTTTTGCAGAGAATTACGCTTTTTCCCTTTCATATTTTTCCAAAGCATCAAGGCTTG
>CAZSWQ010000018.1:0-21395 GCA_964611025.1 uncultured Ruminiclostridium sp. | reverse complement strand
TACTATAAAAGGTATATATTTTCTGTGTTTTTCAGTGAAAAACATATATTTTACAATGAAATCATTCTGAGATATAATAATATTGAAAAATGAAAACAAAAGGAGAATTTCCCTATGAAGCAAGAAACCTTGATTTATCTCGCAGACGATGACGAGAACATTCGTTCACTGATTGCCATGTTTTTACAGAACGCAGGCTATGCCGTACAGAGTTTTCCCACAGGCGATGCCCTCTATACTGCCTTTCTCGATGCCTGCCCAGACTTGGTCATTTTAGATATCATGATGCCTGGCAGCGATGGTCTGAGCATCTGCAACCAAATCCGCCAGACCTCCAATGTGCCCCTTGTACTTCTGACCGCCAAAGACAGCGATGTCGACCAAATCACAGGTTTGACCTTGGGCAGTGATGATTACATCACCAAGCCTTTTCAACCCACCTTACTGGTCGCTCGGGTCAATGCCCTTCTCCGCCGTGTGGTGTTCTCTGCCCAGCGGGAAATGCCCAGCCAAGTGATAGGCTTTGGCGATTTGCTCGACCAGCAAGCCCAGCGTCATATTGTTTGCCAGAGTGTGCCCTTGTCCCTGACAAAGCTGGAGTATGCTTGCCTCTCCTATCTCCTGCAACATGCCAGCGAAGCCGTTTCCAGAGAGACCCTCTTGCAAGCCGTCTGGGGTTATGAGTATGCGGTAGAGACCCGTGCCGTGGATGAGACCATCCGCCGTATCCGAAAAAAATTAGCAAAGGAAAATAGCACTGTCCGCATTGTGAACCAATGGGGCTATGGCTATTTATTGGACTGCGATGATGAAACTTAAGTTTGCACAGATACGAAAAACCTTGGGCTTCCCACTCTTGCTCTTTGCCCTGACGCTGTTCATCAGCTTGGTTTTTTTTCTCTGTGTCAATGTGGTCATTACACGGGATATGTACGACAAAGCAGAAACTGCCATTGCGTCCTACATAGAAACCAGAGCGGAATTATTTGTTATAGACAAAATCGATTTTGATATACATGAATGGGGGGAAGAACCAGCAGAGACCGCCGAGACCATAGAGGCAGAAGCTCTTGCTGAACTGGATAGCATGGATACCCTAGAGGCATATATTCCCGTGGGCAACAGTGAAATTGTGGTTACAGAAATCAATTTGTCCTTGCTTGCCTATGATAACCCCTATTATTTCTATGCGTTTGAAGAAGACCTAATTCGCTATATTCAGACCCCAGCTTGTGCCGACTGTGTGGATGGGGTGGTGTACAACACGGAGATAAACGGCGACCGCATTTTCTTTGCTACCATCGAACAGGATGATTTTTGTTTACTCTATGTGAACACGGGCGAGTACCTGTATACTCTGGATACCCTCAATGATGTTTTCATTTTGCTCTCGGTGGTCTTGTCGTTCTTGGCATTGGTTTGTGGCTATGTGGTGGGACGGCGTCTGGATGCCAAGGAAGCCCAACTCAAACGCTTTTTCTCCAATGCCTCCCATGAATTGAAAACACCCTTGACCTCAATCCAAGGCTATGCAGAGAGCATCTATTTGGACGTCACCCCCGACCCCAAACACAGTGCCAATATTGTCATGCAACAGTGTAAGGTCATGGAGAAACTGATTGAGGAATTGTTGTTGCTCTCCAAAATTGAGAGCCGTGCCCTGCAAGTGCAATTTGAGGAAGTCAACCTCTATGAGGTCTTAGACCGCCTCCTGTCGTATCACCGCCCCCGTGCCCAGCAAAAAGAGGTTGGGCTCTCCTGTGTTTTTCAGGGGGAAGAAGTGATCATTGCCTGCGATGAAAGATACATCGACCAAGCTCTCGGTGCAGTGCTTTCCAATGCCATCCGCTATGCCAAGCATCAAGTTACTGTGTCCATTTGCCAGACCCAAAAGGAAATTGTCCTCTGTATTCAGGATGACGGGGCTGGCATTGCCCCGCAGGATTTGCCCCATATTTTCGAGCGTTTTTACATCGGAGAACATGGCGGGACAGGCATAGGGCTTTCCCTCGCAAAAGAAATCATTCGTTTGCACGGTGGGAACATCACCGCCGACAATCACCCAAACGCAACAGGTGCAGTCTTTCAAATCTCTTTCCCCCGAATAAGCCAAACCCGCAGATAATCCATTGGCATGAGACAATTCATTTTTTTGCATAATAATGCCCCCTGATGTGAGTGAACATCAGGGGGTGTTTTTTCATTGACAAGTGCCACAGGGGGTATATCCTTGGTTTTTGGCATCCTCTGCATCCTTGAACCAGATGCGATTATCGTCTGTGATTTTCTTTGCCCAACGGCATCCTGGGGTGTGGTACTTGTCCGACTGGGTGCTTCCGACAAATGCCCCGCTGGTGGGTGTGGTGGCTTGCTCTGGGTCAGGCGTGGGGCTTACGGTGGTTTCAGGTTTGGCAATCGCCTTAAAGTCGTCTACATATTTCACGTTGGGCGGGTAGGTGGCAATGGTGGCATGACCTGCCTCCAGTAAGGTCTTGTTGACCATCTTGCCCTCTAAGTACACATACGCAAGCAGTCTCCCGTAGTGGTCACGCTCCTGTACGTCAAACTCCAATTCTACTTGCTTATCGGTCAAGAGATTTTTTGTAAAGTCCGAGGCGATGCGTCCCGCTTCGGTGTTTTTGCTGGCATCAGAGTGGACGCTCTCTGGGGTGTTGATGCCAATCAGACGCACCTTTTCATCCTTGCCTTGGAAGTTGACCACGATGGTATCACCGTCCACCACACGCACGACATCGTACAGCTTACTGGCAATGCGGACGGTCTGGGTATCGCCCTGCCAAAAGACCTTTGCGCCGAGGGCTTCGGATACAAAGCGAACGGGCACTAAGGTTCTGCCTTCGATGATTTTTGCGGGCGTGTCCAAGGTGATTGCCTTGCCGTTCTGATAGGCGGTGTTCTGCCCAATGGTCAAGGAAATCGTGCTGGTGTCCTTGGTAGCGGTCACGGTTTGGGTCGCTCCATCCCAGACAATTTCTGCTCCCAAACGCTCGAAAATCGCACGAAGGGGCACGAGGGTTCGGCTGTTTTCGATGGTCGGTGGCACGTCCATCGCCAAGGGCTGGCTGTCTACCACAACATCAATCGCCCCTGCGCCCACGGTTAGAGCAAGGGCGATTGCGCCCAAGGCAAGGGTTTTCCGTATGAAATTTCTCATGTCAAACACATCCTTTTTCTTTCCATTGTATCGCACCCACAGGGCATTGTCTAGGATGCGTTTTTTTATGTTTTGGAGTGGATTATATTTTTAACATTTTTATAAAATATGAAAAATATAACACTTGTTTATAACACTTGTTAAAAATATTAAAATGTAAAGATGTGGCGAACACACTGCTGATAGCCAGATACATCCAAGAGATACTGTTTCTTTTTCGCAAAAATGCCCCATCGACAATGGCATCTTGCTGCGGTATAATGGGAAAAAAGGGGGAGAAATGAATGGACAACAAACGTAGAATGCGCTTGGGCGATATGCTACTGGCACAAGAGGTGATTACAGAGGCACAATTGCAAGAAGCTCTGGTAGAACAAAAGAAAAAAGATGTGCCCCTTGGGGTCTGTCTGGTCGATATGGGCATTGTTAATGAGGAAGACATTCTCCATGTTTTGGAGGCACAGTTGGGTATCGAGCGTGTGGATTTGCAAAGCATCCGCATTGACAAAGACGTCATTGGTTTGGTCAGTGGGTCAGTGCTCCGCAAGCATACCGTGCTCCCCATCCACTATGATGGCAGTGTGGTGGTTTTGGTCATGAGCAATCCCTTGGACTTGGTGGCACAAGACGATATTTCCATCATCACCAACAGCAGTATTGAGCCACGCTTGGCTTCCGCTTCCTCCATCAATGCGGTACTCGACCGCTACTTTGGGACAGATGAAGCTCTCTCCGCTGCACAACAATACACCAAAGAGCGTGAGGCGATGATGCAACAGGCAGCGGAACAAGAAGCCAACGAAGAAGCAGAATTGGAAAATGCCCCCATTGTTCAGCTGGTGCGTTCCATCATTGAGCAGGCAGTGCGACGCAGAGCCAGTGATATTCACTTTGACCCCTTGGAAAAACAAGTGCGGGTACGCTATCGCATTGACGGTGTTTTGAGCGAAAAAATGCGTTATGACCTGACGCTCTTGCCCGCCATCAGTACACGCATTAAAATCATGGGGGGCATGGATATTTCCGAAAAGCGAAAACCCCAAGACGGACGTATGACAGTCTGGGTTGACCGCAGTGAATATGACATTCGTGTGTCTATTTTGCCCTCCTCGTATGGTGAAAAAATTGTCATGCGTTTGGCATCCTCTGCCGCCCTGACACGTGACAAATCCGAACTTGGATTTCGTGCCACGGAACTGGAACACTTTGACCACATTCTTGCCAACCCCAACGGGATTATTTTGGTCACAGGCCCTACGGGTTCGGGCAAATCCACCACGCTGTATACGGCACTGTCTGCCCTCAATCAAGAGAGCGTCAATATCATCACGGTTGAAGACCCCGTGGAAGCAAACGTGCCTGGCATCAACCAAGTACAGGTGAACACCAAAGCCGATTTGACCTTTGCCTCTGCCCTGCGTTCCATTTTGCGACAAGACCCTGATATCATCATGATAGGCGAAATTCGAGACGTTGAGACCGCAGCCATTGCCGTCCAAGCCTCCATTACAGGTCACTTGGTCGTCAGCACCCTGCACACCAATAGTGCAGCTGCGACCATTACCCGTCTCTTGGACATGGGTGTGGAAAGTTATCTCTTGGCAGATTCCGTGGTTGGGGTCATTGCCCAACGCTTGGTGCGTAAGCTCTGTACCAACTGTCGGAAGGCACGCATGGCAAGCAAACGGGACAAGGAACTGCTGGGCGTTGCTGAGGATGAGGCATTACAGCTCTATGCCCCAGTTGGCTGTGCCCTCTGTGGGGAAACTGGTTTTTATGGCAGAACGGGTGTCTATGAAATTTTGGAGACAACACCTGAGATAAAGCAGGCGATTTCTGCACGTTGTTCCACCGAAGAAATTCGGAAACTCGCCTTGGCAGAGGGCATGAGCACCTTGCGTATGAGTGCCGCCCGTTATGTCATCGAAGGTGTGACCACGATAGAGGAAATGCTCAAAGTATCCTTTGAAATTTAAGACAAAAGAAAAGAGGGCAATCATGGAACATTTTGATACACTCATTACGCAAGCACTGGCACTCCATGCGTCAGACGTACATATCAGCGTTGGTGTTCCCCTGATGGTGCGGGTCAACGGGGCTTTGCAAGCCATGAACGAGGTCGTTTATATGCCACAAGATGTAGAGGAAATCGCACAGAGCGTCATGAGCAAAAGCCAACAAGAAACCCTTGCCCAGTGTGGGGAAGTGGACTTTGCTTATTCGATTGCCCGTGTGGGTCGCTTTCGTGTGAATGTGTTCCACCAGCGTAATTCTCTCGCCATGGCAATCCGCATTTTAAATCTGCGTATCCCCAGCCCCATTGAGTTGGGCATCCCCAATGCGGTGGTTTCTCTCTGCGACAAAAAGCGAGGTTTGGTCTTGGTGACGGGGGCAACGGGCAGTGGGAAATCCACCACCCTTGCCAGTCTGATTCATGTCATCAACCAACGCCATCCGCACCATATCATCACGCTGGAAGAACCCATCGAGTATTTGCATCGCCACGGGAAAGCTGTGGTCAATCAGCGTGAAATCGGCAACGATACCAAGAGCTATGCCTCTGCCTTGCGGGCAGCCTTGCGACAAGACCCTGATGTGATTTTGGTAGGGGAAATGCGTGACCTAGAGACCATTTCCATTGCAGTGACCGCCGCCGAGACGGGGCACTTGGTTTTCTCTACCCTGCATACGATTGGGGCTTCCAATACCATCGACCGTATCATTGATGTCTTCCCGCCCTATCAACAGCAACAAATCCGCACCCAGCTTGCTGAGGTCATTGAGGGCATTGTGTCACAGCAGTTGATTCCCTGCGTGGGTGGGGAAGGACGTGTGGCGGCAATGGAAGTCATGCTGGCAAATAGTGCCGTGCGTAGTGTCATCCGTGATGCGAAGACCTATCAAATCCCCTCTATCATGCAAACCAACCGCAAGATTGGTATGGTCACGATGGATCATGCCATTTTGGATTTGTACGAACGGGGGGACATTGACGAGAAATCCGCGCTCATGTTCGCCCAAGACCGCTTGGCAATGAGCAAATTGCTGGTGTGAGCAATCTTGGAAAATATCTTTTCAGGATATAGTGCTGGAATAGGCAATAGGCACATGATATTGCATATATAACAAGTGCTATAAATGCAATAAGTGTCATACGCATCATAAATATTGAAAGTGTTAAAAGTGTCATAAATATACTAATTATAACACATGTGATAAATATTAAAAATGCAATACATTGTATAATGATGATAAATGCAAAAAATATGATAAATGCAAAAAAAAAAGAGAGGATGTGAGCGAGTTTGAGCCTGTACAGCTATACCGCAGTCGATGAAACAGGGAAGCAAACGAAGGGCACAGTGGAAGCGGACAACCAAGCGGCTGCCATGAAGATGCTCAAACAAAATGGACAAATCCCCATCAAGCTGGCAGAGGCGGGGGCAATGTCCAAAGACATGGAACTGCAACTATTTCAGAAGAAACCAAAGTCCCGAGATATGGCGGTGTTTTGCCGTCAGTTTGTCAGCATCATCACTGCGGGGGTGCAGGTGACTCGCACCTTGGAAATGCTCGCCGAGCAGACAGAAAACAAATTGCTTGCCCAAGCCATTGCAGGTTGTCGGCTGTCTATCCAAGGTGGGATGTCGCTCTCTGATGCCATGAAAGACTACCCCAAAGTCTTCTCCTCCCTCTTTGTCACCATGGTGGCGGCGGGGGAAATTTCGGGGAGCTTGGACATTGCCTTCGCCCGCATGGGGTCGCACTTTGAGAAAGAAGCCAAGCTCAAGGGTTTGGTGCAAAAAGCCTCGGTATATCCAGCGGTGGTCTGCGTGGTGGCGGTCTTGGTGGTCGCCATGATGCTGACCTTTGTCATCCCCACCTTTGAGGAGATGCTCTTGGATTTGGACGTGGAACTGCCCTTGCTGACGCTCTTGGTCATTGCGGCCAGTCAGGTCATGCAAAAATGGTGGTGGCTGATTTTGTTGATTTTGGGCGGTTTGAGTATTTATTTGAAGCATTTTCACAAAACAGAGGCTGGACAAAAGCTCTTTGGTAGGATATTATTAAAGACACCAGTGTTTGGCAAACTGACCGTCAAAACCGCTTGTGCGCGTATGGCACGGACGCTATCTACGCTGACTGTGGCGGGTGTGCCCGTTATGGATGCTCTGTTGATTACAGCGGACACGATGAGCAATGTTTTTTTCCGCGATGCCTTGCGTCAGAGCAAGGAAAGTGTATCCATGGGGGAACGCATTGCACAATCTCTGGAACGGAGCAAACTCTTTCCACCCTTGGTCTATCACATGATAGGCATTGGCGAGGAGACGGGGAATTTAGACGGCATGCTGACCACGCTTGCCGACTATTATGACGAAGAAGTGGAAATGACCACGCAACAGGTCATGGCTCTGCTGGAGCCGTTGATTATCATTCTCTTGGCACTGGTGGTCGGCACGATTGTCATGGCGGTTATTCTGCCTATGGGCTCTATGTATACGGGCTTGGACAATCTTTGAGACAAACCCAACGATTGTATTCAGACGGCAATCGGGTTAATAAAATAAACGAAGCAAAAGGAGAAAAAAGTTATGAACAAAATCATGAAACGATTCCGCAAGAATCACAAGGGCTTCACGATGGTCGAATTGATTATCGTGGTTGCCATCATCGCTGTTCTGGCAGCGGTGCTCGCCCCCCAATACTTGAAGTACGTAGAAAAATCCAAAATTGCCACCGACATTGACACGGCGAGAGCAATTGAAAATGCAGTCAGCGTTTTGGTGGCTGACGGGACTGCAAAGAATGGGGACACCGTGACATGGAATGCTACTGCTGGAGGAATTGCTGTTACTGGTACGGTTACCGAGGCTAATGTCACAGATATTACCGGCACGCCTCCCAAGGGGAAATCTGAAAAAGCGGCAGATGTTACGTTCACTGTTGAGGTCACTGCTGATGCAGCTTCTGTTAAAGCAAACCCTGATTATAACGCTTGGGACGACTGATGGCAGACCTGCATTCATGTAGGCGATGAGCATGCTGTTCATTCAGTGCTTGCCTGCTGGGCTGGTCGCGCTCTTTGGGGTCTTGGTGGGCAGTTTCTGTAATGTCTGCATTTTGCGTCTGCCTCTGGGGGAGAGCATTGTCACCACGCCCTCGCACTGTCCCCACTGTCAACGGAGACTGTCTGGCTGGGAGTTGATACCCCTGCTCAGTTATGTTTTTCTGGGCGGTCGCTGTGCGGGCTGTCGTGCCCCCATTTCCATCCAGTATCCCTTGGTGGAGCTGGGCAATGGCATTTTGTGGCTCTTGGTCTATCTGCGTTTTGGGGCAAGTGTTTCTGCCCTGCTCAGTGCCCTGCTCTGTTCGGTGCTTCTGGTCGCCTCTGTGATAGATGCCAGAGAGCAAATCTTACCTGTCTGGGCAACGGCTACGGTCGTTGTCCTAGGCATGGTGCAGACCGTGTTCCAAAGGGAGGCTTGGCAAAGCCATCTTCTGGGCTTCGTGCTCGTGAGTGGAGTGCTCTTTGTGATTTATCTCCTCTCGGGGGGGTCTGCCATTGGCGGGGGAGACATCAAATTGATGGCGGGCACAGGTTTATTTCTGGGTGCGTCTGGCAATGTCCTTGCTTTTTTGCTGGGCTGTCTGCTGGCAAGCCTCATGCATCCCGTGCGAATGCGATTTTTTGGTGCAGGGCGGACACTCGCCCTAGGACCTTATCTTTCGGCAGGAGTTGTCCTCTCCCTTTTGTGGGGACAGCCTCTCTTGCACTGGTATTTCAGCCTGTTTTAAGGCAGTCAAATAAGACCTCAGACGGTGGTAAAGTGGAGGATTGGCATCTGTGAAGATATTGGCAAAGGCACTCGTGAAAGACAAGGGTTTGCCCCAGAAGAAAATAAAATCCAAGGGTTTTTCCAGCAAGGTAAATACCCTGCTGGTCGTGGAAGTGGGGCAACGCTTGACCAAGGTTTGCCAAGTCAAAAAAAAGGGCAAGTCGCTTCATGTGCTCCAAAACTTTTTGATGGAAACCCCAGACTTAGCCATCCAAGAAGGCAAAGTGGTCGAGCCTGCTACACTGGGCAAGGCATTGCAGGAACAGCTCAGTGTACATGGCTTGGAGCAGGTGAAACAGGTGATTTTTACCCTGAACACCCCGAAAATTGCTGTGCGTGAAGTCTCCATTCCACCCGTCAAAGACAACGACGTGAAAAACACCATTCTGACCAATGCCACAGATTATTTCCCCGTTGACCTCAGCGAGTATCACTTGGATTGTATGCTTTTGGAACGCATCGCCCAGCCTGCACCTGCCTGTCGTGTCTTGGTGGTCGCTGCACCTGTGGCACTGTTTGCCAGCTATGTCACAACCGCACAGGAAGCGGGCTTGCAGGTGCTCAACCTAGACTATACAGGGACTGCCCAATATCAAATCTTTCACACCGTCCATGACGATAAGGTGACTATGTTTGTCGATGTAGATGCCAACAGTACCACAGTGACCTTTGTCCAAAATGGTGTTTTACGCTTGCAAAGAATGTTAGGCTTTGGGGGCGATGAGTTGCTTTCCGAACTCCAAGCCCTCTGCCCCACAGAAAGCTACCTCGACCTGCTCCAACAAGCCTCTGAACAGAGCTTTCTTGACCAGCACCTCTCCCCAGAAGAACAACGTGCCCTCCTCAACCGCCCCGTGGTCGGCATTGTCCGCAGTGCGGATTTTTTTAAAACAGCAGGGGATAAATTGCCTGTGGAGCGTGTTGTGCTCTCGGGGAGCTGTTGTCATGTGGCAGGTCTGCGGGAACAAATTGCCCAGCGTTTGGAGACAGAAGTCACATTTTTACAAATCCCAAACAGCATAAATGTATCTGCCGAACAGCAAGAAGATATGTTGCATTTTGTCTCCTGTCTGGGCAGTATGCTTGCCCCTTTGCAACTGCTTCCCGATTCTTTTTCCACCCGTGTAAAAGCAAAAAAAAGCAAGCCCGATGCCAAGCGTATCACCTTCTTGCTCTGTATTGCTTCCCTTGCACTGGGTGTGCTCTTGACAGCCAGTGCGGGTGTGAGCTACTGGTTTGCAGACCAAGAACTCTCTGCCCTCACCGCCCGCAAAGCCGAGCTTGCCCATGTGCAAGAGAGCTATGATACCTACATTTCTTACGAAGCCATGCGTCAGCAACTGCATCTCATTTCGGACTATGAAGTGCAGGAAAATGCCCAGTTGCTCCAGCTGTTTCAAGAGTTAGAGGCAAAAATGCCCTCATCCATTTTGCTCCTCTCCGCTGTCTGTGATGCGGAGGGTGTCCAGATGAATATCACCGTTCCTGACTTGGAACATGCGGCTTCGGTACTGGGGGCAATGCGTACCTTTGAGAGTTTCGAGGTGCTTCAGGTCAGCACCATCACGGAGACGGTGGACGAGATTGGCGCGACGGTGGCTTCGTTCTCCTTGGTCTGTAGCTATCCCCAAGAGACCCAGCCCACAGAAGCAGAGACCACAGCAGGGGAGGAGACAAGCGATGAAAGTCAGCCAGAGTGAAAAACAACTGCTCTTGGTTTTGGGTGGCTTATTGTGTTTCATACTCTTATACTTTTTTGCCTACACACCACTACAAGAGCAGACCGAACAAAAAAACGCAGAAATTGCTACACTTGCCCCTGAGGTCGCCCAGCTCGAAGATTATTTACTACATTTGGACGAGTACGAACAGGGCATCATTGACTATGCCACAGAGATTGATGAAGCGATTTCGCATTACCCCAACCGCTTGGAAGATGAAGATGAGCTCATTTATTTGCTGAACATGAAAAATACCTTGGGACTGGATTTGTTCTCGGTGGGTTTTGATGACCCCAGCCTGCTTATGGAGTTTCCTTGCCGTATTCCCTCCTACGATGGGACAGAACCAGAGGTAAAGGATATTCAGGTCTACCGCACAGGGACAAATGTCAGTGCCTACATGAGCTATCAGGGGCTCAAGCAGACCATTGATTATCTGTATAACAGCTACACCAGAACGACACTGGACAGCCTGACAGTGGATTATGACATGGAGAGCGGAAAACTCCTCTCCACCCTTGCCATCTCAAAGTATTACATCGAATGGGAAGGTGTTCCCTATATGCCGTCTCCGTTGCCTGATGTCAGTTATGGTACATACGACCCATTTGGAAGCAGTTAAGGGGCAGGACAGCTTGCCCCACGGAGAGGAGTGGACACCGTGAAACCAAAGGATAATCGGGGTTTTTCTCTCTTGGAGTTGGTCATAGCCGTTGTGATTTTAGGGATTGTGGTTGCACCCCTCCTGCACACGTTTTTGACCTCAGCCAATACCACCGCACGAAGCCAGAACATGGGGCAAGTGACCAGTTGTGCCTTAGCCATTGCCGAACGCATCGAGGCAGAGCATTTGGATACCTTCTTGGAAAACCCCGCCCGCACCCTGCGCGCAAGCACTGCGACCTTTTACAGCTATGATACAGACACAGAAATTTTTACACCCCTTGCCGAAGATGAGCTTCCGCTGTTGCCCCGTGAGGACAGCTATCACATCGGGGTGACGGGCTTAACGGGAGACTATGTGGCAATGCTGAACTTGCAGGCAGAACCCCCGAAAAATAACGTACCCCTCTCCACCTATACCCCCATGGATGCTCTCTTTGCAGAGCCAGTACCCAATACGGAAGAATCCTGGGAAGCACAGGCAAGGGCAAAATTTGACCTGCACATCAGCGGTTTGGATGGAACATTAAAAAATATGATACGCCAGCGTACCATTACCTTGGACATTCGCCAAGACTCAGACAGCGAGGCAAAAATTTGGGTCGATGTAACCTATCAATATGTCTATCATTACACCTACCGCATCGTGATAGACGAGGAGGAGCAGGTGCTCTCTGGGGTCTTCCAAACGAAATTGAAAGCGGCGTTGTTGCCAGAGGGTTTTACCCCCACCGATGCCGACCCCGTGCCTGCCATTTATCTGCTCTATTACCCCAGCTATGTCAATACCCAAAGCATGGAGGATAAAATCGACATCAACAATTCGCACAACCTCAAGTGTCCGATTTTTTTGATTAAGCAAAAAAATACTGACATAGACGACTTGCGGGCAAAAGAAAGTGCTTATTTTGCCGATATTCGCTTGCGCCAAACCTGCGACTATGACCAAGGGGCACAAGTACAATCCAACGCTGCCACCAATCTTGAGAGCGGTACAGCCATACACAATGTGAAATTTCGGGTACACCGCAGCAATCATGTGGCAAAAAGAGTGGATTTTGCCCAAGCTCTGGTGCGTCAGCTGACCAAAAACCGTTTCTATACGCTGACGGTGTCCATTTATCCCACTGATACGACTGACTTTTCGGCAGAGCCTCTTTACACCCTGAACGCTACAAAACTGCAATGACCAAAGCGGGACAGAAAGGAGACCTGCTCATGCACAAACTACCTCAGCTTCTCCGCCAATGTCGCTTGGATAACCGTGGGGCGGGTTTTGTTTCGGTGCTCGTTGCCATGATGGTGGTTTCCCTCTTGGGGACAACCCTGCTTTACACCTCCTATACCGCCGTACAAATCAAAATGACCGAGCGTATAGGCAAACAGACCTTTTACCATGCCGCCTCTGCCATGAGTGAACTGCAAGCAGGGCTACAAGAAGTCGTGAGCGATGCCATTGACCGTTCCTATCGAGAGGTGATGGTGCATTACAGCAAGGCTTTTTCTGAAAATGAAAACTATGATATGACCACTGCCTTTCAAAAGGTCTTCCGCAAGCATTTTTTTGCTTGGCAGTATGAAACACCAGACAAAGAAAAAAAAGCTCTGTTTCATGACTTCTCTGGGAAATATGTCTATCAGCTGGAAACCTTGCAATCCTTTTTGAGCAAGACCCAAGGGGTTGTCTTGGAGACCATAGCCGATGCCAACAACAATGCCATTTATCAGGAAGACAAACAACAAATTGTACTCAAGGGCATTCGCCTCAGCTATACCAACCCCAAGGGGGACACAGATATGGTGTCCACCGATTTTGTCATACAAATTCCTGCCTTTAGTTATCTGTTTTCGGAGTACAACAGTGCAGGTCTCCCAGAATTTGCCGTGGTCGCCCGAGGGACATTCCAGCAGACGGGCACGCAGGCAGAATTGGACATTGAAGGAAGTGCCTATGCAGGCAAGGTGGATTTATCCAGTCAGGGGCAGACGCTTTCTCTGAAAAATGGCACTTTGATTTGCAAAGGGGATTTCACCGTAACAGGCGTGGAACATAGTCGCATGCCTCGCTTTTCTTTGAGTGCGGGGGCTGGTCTATGGGCAGATGGTTTGGTGCTGAAGCAAGCGGCAAAGGTCGAGCTGGCGGGGGCTTGCTATGTTGCCGATGATTTGAGCTTGGACGGCATCGGCGCAGAAGCGGTCATTTCTGGGCAGTATTATGGCTTTGGCGACAGCACGACGGATGCGAATAAAAGCAGTGCCATTTTGGTCAATGCCAAGGATACAAAGCTCAATTTAGCCAAGGCGAAGCAGTTGATGTTGGCAGGGCACAGCTTCATCAGTGAGGGGACAAGCTCCATGATGGGCGAGTCTATTTCTGTGCGCAGCAATCAGCAACTATATCTCATCCCCGCCGAGGAACTGAGACAAGTCAACCCCCAAATTCACAGCAACCCTTTGCTCTTGCCCAATGGAGAAGACATTCCCACAGCGTCTCTTGCCCTAGGAACAGGGCGAACGATACAGACCATAGTGAAGCCAATTCCTGGAACAGGGCAAAAGGTGTGTTATTATTTCATGGGTTTTCAAGATAGCACTCAGGCAAATGCCTATTTCAAAGAGAAGTTCGCACAGAACCCCGCCAAAATCAGCGACTACCTCCGCCTGTATACGGAGCTTTCCATTGCCGAGGGAAGCTTGCGTACCGCAGGCTACACGCTGATACCCGACCCAAATAAACCAAAGGAATACATCTTGGCAAACGTGAGCGAGCCAAATGCCCTAGGCAACACCACCGCCATGCAAGGCATGTTCCAAAACATGTGCAAAACCTTGTTGCCCATCGCCGTCAATACCAGCGCACAAAATCCCTATGATTATTTTGTCAATGTCAATCAAATCAATACTGCCTTTGGAAAGGTGGAAAAAAAACAATATGGCTTCCAAAATGACACGGGCGATACCGTGGCCATGCTTTACACGGGAGATTATACCGTAAATGAAGATACACCCGACACGGTTTGTCTCATTTTGGCGACTGGAAATATCACGGTCAAGCGAGATAGGTTTCAAGGGCTGATGATGGCGGGGGGCGATGTCACGATAGAAGGTTCGGTCAAGGCACTGTCCGCTCAGGACGACCAAGTCATGCGTGCCCTTTCTGCCAAACAGCAAGGCACAGATAGGATGTTTTACGATTTCCTCAATGTCGATATCAGCTCTGAACAGAGCAGTCAGCGTATGGGGGCAGAAAATAGCTGGAATCCCGATACCTTGGTATCGGTGGCACAGTGGAGAGAATATTGAACATGAGCAAAATAAGACAAGTGCCAATCAATCAAAAGGGCTTTACCCTCTTGGAGTTGGTCGTAGTGGTGACCATTTTGGGTATTTTATTGGGTGTAACCGTCCCGAGCATTGCTTCGGTCTCCCACGGCAAAGCCCGCCGTGCCACGGCTTTCATCATGGATGCCCTAGCAGAGTGTCGCATTATGACGGTCAGCGGAAAAAAAGACCCCTCCTTGCAACTGTTCCAAGACAGAGAGGGGTCTGTTTGGCTTGCCATTTATGTCGACGGGACAGCCGTCAAAACACTGGAGCTGGGCAAACACATCGCTTTGCGTTACCGCCAAAGTGGGGACAGTAGCCCAATAGCAGTCTCTGAAGTCTCTGATAAGAAACTTATCTTGCGGTTTCACCGTGACACAGGGGCATTTTCTCCTCTGGATTCTGGAAAATATTGCGAACTTATTTTTGTGGGCAAGTATGCTATTGAATGTACCCCCGCCACGGGCTACTACAGGCAAGTGAACGAACGCCCCTAGCGTTCGATGTGGGGGGACAAAGCAAGGAAAGCGGGGGGGAGCTGGAATATGAACGATGTGAAGCACAACGGCGGTTTTACCCTCCTAGAGCTGGTCATTGCTACCGCCATCATGGGGCTAATTTCTTTGACAGTGGCGGGCTTTATGAGCACAGGTGCACGGACGTATAGTGCCATTCACTACAACCTGCGTTTACAGTACATTTCTCAACTCGCCTTGGGGCAAATCGAGCACCACACCCTCAACTGCAATCAGAGCATTGCTTGGGATGCCAGCACGCAGACCTTGACCTTGGTGGAAATCCAAACCGATGGGCAAACCTTAACACGGGTTTTTGTCCAAAAAGCAGATGCCCTATATTATGGGGAACAAGTGGGTACAGCCCCCGATACCATAGAAGCCACGGCTTTGGTGGCAGAATATGTTGCCGATTTTTCGGCAAATATCCTCCCTGTTGTGGGCGAAAAAGAAGCTGTGACCCTCACCCTAAAGCTGAAACACCGTGGCAAAGAACACACGATGAGCCGTACCGTGGCCTTGCGTAACCACCCCAATACACCCGTACAAGAGGAAGGAGCGACCACATGAAGACAAAGTATGTTCCACTGGCTCGGCTGTGTATTTCTCTGCTCTTGGTGAGTGCCTTGCTGGCTTCTTTATGGTTCAGCTTCTCGCCCCTCCATGTGCAGGCATATGAGTCTCTGGCACACATTGAGGCAATCAAAAGCCAGAAAAAAACCACGCAACAGCCCTTCAAAATTGTAGAGCTTGTGCCCGATGCCCAGACAAGTAGCATCGGCTATTATATCCAAGGACAAGAACCCTGCACAACTGCCCTTCTCGATGCGTTGGCGTCGCTGGAAGGCATAGAAGCCCGCAAAGCTAAGGTAGATACTGTCCTTGCAGAGCTGACCGATTTGGGACTGCTGGGAGCGGACAAAGCCTTGACCCGCACAGACTATCAAGAATATTTTCCATGGGAAAGTGCGCCCCCCTCTGCCCAGCCCCTGGCTTTACGCAAGGACGACGGCACAGCACGGCAGGAAGCGGTCAAACAAAAGGGGAAGTTGGTCGAACAAGAGCAGGGGGATTTTCAACAAAACAGCACCCCTACCTTGTTGAACAGCCCAACAGGCAACTATAAACAAGACATCTCGCAACTGGTCTGGGGTGCGTCTGCTGAGGGGGAAAGCAGATATTACTATAACCCAATATTTACACAGCTAGACAGTGACTCATTTGAGGATTTTGCCAACCCCGACAACGAAAGCAACTATGATGGTCTGATGTTTTTTGAAAAAACAGAGGATAACCGATACACCTATCTGGGCACATTGGGCAAGGGGTATTTCTATCTGGATGCCCAGCACAAAGAAGACGGCTATTATCATTTTGTGTCAAACTTGGGGCAACCCTACGAGAGCTACGACCCCAACACTGCCCCCTATCATGCCCTTGCCAATGGCTTTGTTTCCATCCAGCAAAACGAGGGCTATTTCACGATGGATGTGAGCAGTTATACCTATGTGGGCACAGGGCAGGGTGACTATCATTTTATTCCTGACCCAAATGGTGAAGAAACCTTGCCTCTGTGGTATGAGCAAATCTATATTTCCCTAGGCTACCGCAACAATAATTTTTTCATGTGTCATGTGCTCGATGAGGAAGCGGACGCAAACGGCACATTTTCCTTTGATATTTCTGTAGAAATTATAACACCAAATTCAGAAAATTTTGTGAGTTCCTTAGAATCTGCGGATTTATTTGTGATTTCTCAGGGGCTTTTTCAAGAGGGCATAAGCCCAACATATAACAGTGACATCAGTGCGGATTTGCGTGACAGGATTCTTGCAAAAAAAGAACTTGGCTTGCCCATTTGGGTGGACGGACAGCTGAAAGACAGCGGACAAGTGGAGCTATCTAAGTTGGTCAATGCCCTCATTGGCACGATGGAATCTGGGGCAGTCTTGGAAAATGTGTATTGCTTTTTCCCCGATGACGTCCGTCTCGCAATGGCAACGGGAGCATTTTTACAACCCTTTGACGAGACACTGTACAACACAGAAACTGCCCCCTATCGTCCCATCAAAGCACAACTGGATTATGAAAATGCCCTGCGGGATATGGCAAACAAAGGCGAAGCGGAGCGTTTGCCCGATACCGTGCATATGGCAAGTGCCCTGCGTTATATCATCAACTATGCAGGTCAGCGTGTGGAGAACAAAAAAACCCATATCAAAATCTTGGACATTGAGCCACTGGCACAAAAAAAATCCGACTCACAAAAGCTGAGCGTGGACACGGTGCTGTCTTGGTTGCCCCAGGACAGCAAGCTGACTGCAAAAGATATCCAGATTACGACCATGTCTACCGCGGAATTTATTGGCAAAATTGAGGTGCTCCACGAGGTGTATGACTTGGTTTACATCGGCACCAGCCGTGACCATATGAACCTTAAAAACGGCTTGCCCGACTACAGTGACGACAACATGGATGGGCTGTTTTATAGCAATGTTGGCGACCGTATCACAACCAATCAAAATATGGGTGGTCTGCTAGAAAGTGATTACAATGACAACAATAAGCTAAAGGGTAGTATTTCCTCCCGTTATGCAGGAAACGACATCACCCCCACCAAGAAAAGAGAACTTGCCCAGTTTATGTCGGCAGGCTTTCCCCTCATCGTCAGTGCGGAGCTGTGGTCAGAGACAGAGAACCGCGCGCTACATGGCGACCGCATTGACAACTGCTCCATTTTGTACGAGGTGCTTCAGGAAAACCTCATGCGCCCCAATCTGATTTCCGCAAGGGTCGCCACACAGAGTGAGCAACAAAATGACACCCTGAAATATTTGAACCTGTCCAAGCCCAGCATACAACTCACCGCCCAGCCCCCCCAATATAATTACAATGGGGGCAATATCAGCGGGAACTTGACGGGGGATGCCCTGCACTATACCTTCCAAATCGACAACCCCACCGACCCCACCCCCGCTTCTACACGCTACACGGTCAAACTCTTCATCGACCAGAACGGGGATGGCAGGTATCATGACAATGAGCAACTCTATGATTTGCAGGTTTTTGAGGGCGCACAGCCCCTACCCTACGACCAGTTGGCACAGGGAAAAACCTATACCCTCCAGCGTAACTTGCCCGAAGCCCTCTATGGGCTGGTTCCTTGGTGCTTAAAAGTGGAGAAGAATGGAACAGATGGGGCAATTACTGCTTCAGAAATCGAGTATGCTTTCAGAAAACCAGAAAAGCCCATAAAAATCAATATCTTGCAAATTACCTCTGGTTCATTCCAGACCAAGTGGGCATTTTCTCTCAAGAAAAATGAGACATATCAAAAATTATTCCAGGAATTGAAGGACAAAAACCTTTATGATATCCAAATCACGGTACATTCTGTCAGTGAAATCAATGCAGGAAAATTTTTGCAAGCAGAGGATTGGATTTGGTTTCAGGAAAATCCCTCTTGGGCATTGAGCCCTGGACAAAGCAAGTTTGATAGGGACAATAACGGAAGCCTTGACCAAACAGAAGAGCTTGCCGATTATTTTGCCAGCTTTGATATGCTCATTTTGGGCTTTAGGGATGCCTATGGGCAACAGGATAAGAGCGAAGTCAAAGGAACAGGTTTGGATTTTGAGGTGGCTTTGGCGGTCAGAAGCTTCATCGACACAGGCAAAGCCATCTTATTCACACACGACACGACCTCTAGTGCCAATTCCAAGGACAATGGTTGGAAAGTTGCCCTGTACTTCAATGCCTTTGTGCGGGACGCTGTCGGACTTGACCGCTATGGTGTCACCAGCAGTGCCTATGGCTTCAACAAAAACAATCAAGATATTTTTTCCAAACTGGGGCGTATTGCCTCAGACCCTCTTTTGGCAAGCAGAAGTGAAAGCGGGGTGGTCGCCAAGGGCTACCAAGGCGCAGACCTTGCGCAGATGATTGCAGATGGTTATTCCGTGGCATATGAACCAAAATCAGATAAAAAAGTGCTCTTGTCCGAAACGCAGGGCATGTCGTCCATCAAATTAGCCAGTGCGAAATCAACAGGGCTTGCACCGAGCAGTGGGAGCTATGTCCCTGGAGGGCTGAATACTACAAAGTCGGTTTCCCAAGTCAACCGCGGGCAAATCACCAGCTATCCCTATCCGCTGAACTTGGAAGATAAAACCGTTCCACGCATGAAAGTAGCCACCACGCACGAACAATACTATCAGATTAACATGAATGCCGATGATATTGTCGTGTGGTACTGTCTTGCAGATGACGGAACAAATAACAACCCCTATACTGCCCACTACAACGACGTCAGCAACGCCTATTACATTTACAACCGTGGCAATGTGACCTATTCAGGGGCAGGGCATCTTGACCCCAGTGGGGCGGACGAGGCAAAGCTGTTTGTCAATACCATGATAGCCGCCTACCGTGCTGGGACACAAAGCCCCAGTATGCGTTTTGACGCTGAGTATCACTATGTGCCTATGGAGGACAACAATGGCGACCGCTACGAAGGGCTTCGTGTCGTAGAGTCTCAACGCTACCTGTCTTTTCAGGTCGCTGACCCCAACCTTGCCACCAACAAACATGTGGCAGTCAAATTTTTCTGGACAACGCAGAAGACCCCTACAGCGCCCAGCATGACCCCCGTTGAGCTGGGGGTATACCAACAGCCCCAAGGCACTCCCCTTGCCTCTACAGCCAGCCTAAACAGCAATGTGACGTATTACATCAGGCTGACCGACGAACTGCTGGCACAATTTGAAGCCCAGACCAAAACACATGCCCCTTTCTACCTCTACGCCCAAGTCACGACCACCATCCAAGGCAAGTCCTACCCAGGGGAACTGCAACACCTAGAACTGCGTAAACTGGGCTTGCTCACATTGCACTGACCGCCCGATACAAAGCCTCTGCATTCAAAGACCGCCCGCCTATGATTTAGGCGGGCGGTCTTTTTTTCTGCATGCGAAAGGCTCGTTTTGCGTCAAACAGTGCCTAGGAATAAAGCTTCAAAAATATATGCATACGATGGGTTTACTCAGTATACTGCTGGTTTTATTTTGATTATCCAGAAAATCAGCTGTGCTTAATCAAGTCTTTGATTACAGCTTCTCGTTTCATTTCGTACTCTCTCAGTTGTTGCATTGCGTCTCTTTTCAGTGCATCAAAACGTATCTCTTGCTGCTGTTGGAATTCCTTTACTTTCTTTAAGGCTTCTCTCTCCTGCTGCAAACGTTCAGCCGTAGAGGGCATTTTGCCATCCAAGTACATTCTGGTTTGTATGTATTCGTTGTCTAAACTTTCTTCCCAAATGGTGAATATAAACGCATCTACTTTTCTTCCTTTTTTTACCGTTCTATAGCCAACTTCTAATTTGGTGTATAGTTCAATTTCATTGATTGCTTTATCAATCACATATTTTCTAAAATCCACAAATCTTGTATATTCATTCTCTTCAATGAATAAACTTTTCTTCAACTCTCCTAAAGATACTCTATAAATTCCCTCAAACTTATAGCTCTGGAAGAGCTCAAACAAACGCAAGCTATATTTACTCTTTAAGGCAAGGGTAGCGATTAACTCATACTGGGTGAACTGCCCTTTGAGCTGGCACAAATACGGCAGCATATCTCTGTCCAGCCGAATTCTAATGAGACCGCTATTAAAATCGATATAGGGCTTCTCAATCCAGGAAAGCGTAGTCTCCATACCAGAGGGCAACTTTATCCAAATACTCTTATCTCGTATGCCTTTGATGGTATCTTTCAGACTGCTAATGTTCTGTTTGTACTCAAGCCCGCAAACTTCACAGAAATCTTTTAGGTGAAATTCGTATGTGTCGACTGATTCATCTTCTGGCTTAATCTTGGATATCAAGTACAAGATAATCCTTTGCTCCTGAACAGACAGATTAAACCTACTTTTGCGGATTAACTCGTTAGACTTCACCACCAACTGATAACGCTCTTCGTTTCGTTGTTTTTCGTCCATTTTTAACTCCCTTTCTTGGAAAGAAATTATACAATAAGCGGTAGAAAAAGTCAATATAAATTTCCACCGATAGTATGTTTTTTTCCAGTATTCTCCTTGGGGGGTATGTTTTTTTTCCACCGATAGTATGTTTTTTTTCCACTGATAGTATGTTTTTTCTCCA
>CAZSWQ010000017.1:0-21456 GCA_964611025.1 uncultured Ruminiclostridium sp. | reverse complement strand
CAAAGGGGGCAGACTGTAAATCTGTTGCGTCTCGCTTCGGTGGTTCGAATCCACCTTCCTCCACCAAAAGCCGATACAAGCGTATCGGCTTTTTTTCATGCCCCACCATAGCATAAAATAAAACCAACCGCCAGACCCAAGAAACAAAAAACAAAACGGTACTTGCCCACAAAAAGGCAAGCACCGTTTTTTCATCAAACAATATGAAATCCTGTAGTAGGGGCGGATATCATCCGCCCGAGGCATAACACCTCTGCCAATCGTAGGGACAAATGCCATATTTGTCCCCAACATCTGCTTCCCCCTATCAAAAAAATAAACGGGACAGGCTAATGCCTGTCCCGTTTTGTGCTTGTTTAGGTTTTGTGCTGGTCGTGCAGGTATTGCAAGGCTTTGGCATAGCCTAGGAAGCCCTCACCTGCAAAACGTGCTTGACAAGCCAGCCCAGCGTAGGAGATGTGCCGAAAGGCTTCTCGCTGGAGCGGTTCGGAGAGGTGTACTTCCACGGCGGGCAGAGCCACCGCAGAGAGCCCATCCAAAATCGCAACGCTGGTGTGGGTGTAGGCGGCGGGATTGATGACAATGCCATCTGCCCAAGTCTTTGCCTCCTGAATGGCATCGACCAAAACACCCTCGTGATTGGATTGCACGATTTGGACTTCGACCCCCAGTGACTGGGCAATTTCATCCAGATATTGGCACAAATCGTCGTAACTTTCTCTGCCGTAAATCTCGGGTTCTCTCGTGCCCAACAAATTCAAGTTTGGGCCATTGAGTACCAAAATCTTCATAAAAACCAGACCTCCAATGCCTTTTGGATGCTCTCTGCCAAATCGCCGTTGTTGTCGATTTGTGCATCGGCGAAGGCTTCGTATTGGGCTTTACGTTGGGCATAGAGTGTCTCTAAGTGGTTCTGCTGGGAAAGGGGTCTGCCCTCCGTGGAGAGCTTCTCCAAATCCCGTCTCACCCAGAGCAAACGCCCGTTTTGATGCAGGGGTGCATAATTTTCTGGGCGGGTGACCACCCCGCCCCCTGTGGCAATGACCAGCCCTGTGCCCTTGCCCAAGTCGGCAATCACCTCGTGTTCATAGCGTCGAAAGGCTTCCTCGCCCTCCTCGGCAAAAATCTCGGGAATTTCCCGCCCTTGCCGTGCCACGATGCAGGCATCGCTGTCCACAAAGTCTCTGCCCAAGTGCTCTGCCAAGGCTTTCCCCAAGGTGCTTTTTCCAGAGGAAGGCATGCCAATCAGAATTAGATTTTCACTGTTTTTTTGCAGGCTTACCCAAGCAGTTTGCAAGCGAACTTCAGGAATGGCTTTGCCTGTGAATCGCTCCACTGCCCCTTTTGCTTGGCAGAGAAGCATCCAAAGCCCCCCGAAGCTGGGCATGCCCAGACGTTCTGCTTGAAGCATGAGGGCGGTTCTGGCGGGGTTGTAAATCAAATCAAATACGGCTTTGCATTGGGGGAACTGCGTCAAATCCAGAGGAGCTTTTCCGTTGTGGGGATACATCCCCAAGGGTGTGGTGTTGACAATGCAATCAGCGTCCGCATGCAAAGATAAATTTTCATAGTTGTTTGCCCCTTGGCGGGAAATGACGACCACTTCACGGACGGCTTCCTGTGCCAAGACGGCACAGACGGTACGGCTCGCCCCGCCACTGCCCAGCACCAAGACTTTTTTTCCCCCTAGACACACAGCACTTTTCAAAATCAGGGCGGAAAAGCCCTCTGCGTCGGTGTTGTCCCCGTGCAGTGTTCCGTCCGCACGGCGGACAAGGGTATTGACGCTTCCGATGGTGCGTGCGGTTTCGGAAAGGCTCTGGCAGTAGGGAATGACGGCGGTTTTGTAGGGAATGGTCACATTCAGCCCCTGAAACTTGCCTAGGGTCAAAAAAGCGTCCAAGTCTGCGGGGGCGGTGGGAAAAAGCTGATAGGTATAATCGGCTAAGAGGGCATGTAGGGTGGGGGAATAACTGTGGCTGAGGTGCTCGCCCAGCAGTCCGTACTGCATCAAATCACCTCACTGTAACTGCCCAAGTAGTGGAAACGCTCACAGAGTTCTTGCAGGCTGTCGAGCAGGAGGGCGAAGCGTTCCGAATAGATGGAGGTTTCCAAATCGAAATAGAACATGAACTCGAAATCACGCTGAGGCATGGGACGGCTTTCCAGCTTGTTGAGGTTGATGCCCAAAGCGGCGAAGTGGGACAAAATGCGATACAGTGCCCCCGTTTTGTGGGGGAGTACCAACAAGAGGCTGCTACGGTCAGCCCCAGGATAAATTTCTGCGTTTTTGGCAATGCAGATGAAGCGGGTGTAATTGTTGCTCTGGTTTTGGATGTCAGATGCCAAGGTGCTCAGTCCGTAGAGCTTGGCGCAGTTGTGGGAGGAGATGGCGGCGAGGTCACGTCTGCCACTCTCTTGGAGCATCTGGGCGGCGAGGGCGGTGTTTTCCACGGCGGTCACTTTGATGCCCAAGTCGCTCAGATACTGGGTACACTGGGAGAGGGCTTGCTCGTGGGAAATGACCTCTCGAATTTCGGACAATGCCACCTCAGGCAGGCTCAGAAGACAGTGGTCAATTTTCAGACGCACCGAGCGGACAATATGACAGTTGTGTTGCATCATCAAGTCGTAAATTTTGGTGACAGAGCCAGCGGTGCTGTTTTCGATGGGCAAAACACCATAGGGGCAAAGTCCGCTTTCCACGGCAGAGAAAACCCCCTCGAAGTTTTGGAAATAGGAAATACGGGCTTGTGAGAACAGCCGTTCCGTGGCGATTTGGGCATATGCCCCCACCCTGCCCTGACAGGCAACGGAAGCCGTTTCGGGAAAGAGCTTCGGTGTGTTTTGGATGGCATCTTGGATGCTGTGGTACAAGGGGCTGTGCTTTTTCAACATGCTCTGCTGATGCAGACGGCTTTGCTCGAACAAAAGCTCATAGATGGTTTTGATGTTGGGGGCAAGCTCTGGGCGAATTTGTGCCCCCAAGCGCTCGATTTTTTCCTGTTCTCTTTTCTGGTCTAAAATGGGCAAGTTGTTTTCTTGTTTATACTGTGCGACCTGCGTGGCAATGTCCATGCGTGCTTCCATGAGCGAGACCAACTGTGCATCAATTTGGTCAATCTCCTGTCGGAGTTCCTGTAAATCCATGTGAAATTCTCCTTTGTGTTTGTGAGGGCTGTATCAGATGGTTTTGTGTTCTAAGAGGGCATCGAGGACGACCAGAGCAGTGGCGGCTTCGATGCAGGGGACAGCACGGGGGACGATGCAGGGGTCGTGTCTGCCCTGAATGCGTAAGGTGGTATTTTGTCCTGTGGAAAAGGAAATGCTCTCTTGTGCGAGGGCAATGGAGGGTGTGGGTTTCACGGCGACCCGCAGGACGAGGGGCATACCCGAGCTAATCCCACCCAAAATACCCCCGTGCTGGTTGGTCTTGGTTTTGATATCTGTGCCGTCATAATAAAAAGCGTCGTTGTTCTGCGAGCCATAGAGCCGACTTGCCCCAAAACCCGCTCCAAATTCCACACCTTTGATGGCGGGCACGGCAAAAAGCATCTGTGCCAGACGGTTTTCCATGCCGTCAAACATGGGTTCACCCAGACCCACGGGCAGACCCCAAACGGCACATTCAATCACACCACCGACGCTGTCGCCACGGCTGCGTGCCTCAGCAATGCAGGCTTGCATCTGTTCGCCCTGCTGGCTATCCAGTACAGGAAAGGTCGTTTTCAGCCTATCGCCCAGAGCGGGGCTGAGCTGGACGGGGTCGAGCGGGGCATCTTCCACGGTGTGGATGCTTTTGATGTGGGCAAAGATAGAAATGCCCCGTTTTTGCAAGAGTTGCAGACAAATCGCCCCAGCCAAGCAGAGCGGTGCCGTCAGACGGCCAGAGAAATGCCCCCCACCTGCCACATCTTGAAAGCCCTTGTATTTGACTTGGGCGGTGAAATCGGCATGCCCAGGGCGGGGAACGTCGTGCAGAGAGGCATAATCCCCAGAGCGGGTGTTTTGGTTGTAAAAGAGGGCGGCGAGCGGTGCAGCACAGGTGATATTTTCCAAAAGCCCCGACAAAAATTGGGGAATATCGCTCTCTTTGCGGGGGGTACTCCAAGCGTTTTTCCCTGGTGCTCTGCGGTCTAAAAAGGCTTGTATTTCTGCCAAATCCACGGCTTCCCCAGACGGTATGCCGTCCAGATTCATGCCGATGGCTGTGCCGTGGGATTGTCCAAATATAGAGAGGGTGAGCTGTGCGCCTTTCCAAGTGCTGCTCATGGCAAAACCTCCTTGTGTCTTGTGCCCAGACGGGCGAGAATCTCCCAGAAATTAGGATAGGATTTGCGGACGGCATCTGCCCCTGTGAGCGTCACACCCTGTGGGCAAACGCTGGAAACAATGCCCACCAGCATGGCAATGCGGTGGTCATTCCAGCTGTCGACTTTGCCACCCACGAGCGAGGGCTTGCCCCAAATACGCAAGTCGTCTTCGCCCTCTGTGATGTCACCCCCGAGGGTCTGCAGGGTTTGGGTGACGCTGTGCAGGCGGTCAGACTCTTTCAAACGCAGGCGGTGGGCGTTGTAGAGATGGCTTTCTCCCTGACAGATGCTCGCCAGACCCGCCAAAATCGGCACGAGGTCGGGTACAGCGGAAACGTCCAGCGAAAAGCCCCGTCGCTCCTTGCTGTCAATACAGAGACAATGGTTTTTCCAAGTTACCTCTGCACCAACACGCTTCAAAATATCCACGATGGCACGGTCGCCTTGTTTGCTCTCGGGGTTCAGCCCGTGGCAACGGATGCTTCCTCCAGAAAATGCCCCCGCCGTCAGCCAAAAAGCGGCATTCGACCAATCGCCTTCCACAAAGACCGTCTCTGGGCTGTGACAGGTTTGGGGGGAAATGGCATAGCTTTGGGCACTGGCATCATAGGGGCAGTTGACCCCAAATACAGCCAAGGCATCGAGGGTCATTTCGATGTAGTCGGCGGACTCAATCTTACCTGTGAGTTGTAGTTGCGAGGCTTTTGACAAGAGGGGCAGGGCAAAGAGCAGACCCGTGATGTACTGGGAGGAGATGTTGGCAGGAATGGAAAACAGCCCCGCTTGCAACTGCCCCCGACAGTGGAGCGTGTTGGGACTGGGACGGCTGAGGATACAGCCCTGTTTCATCAAAAGTGCATCGAGCGGGGCGAGGGGTCGTGCTGGCAATCTGCCCGCCAGAAGAAACTCCGTTTCCACGCCCAGAGCACAGACCAAGGGCAGGAAAAAACGCAAGGTTGAGCCACTTTCCCGACAGGGGAGCTGGGCTTTTTTGGGGAGGTTTTTTCGCTGAATGGGATGCACACGGTAGCCTGCTGGCACAGCAGTGATGCTTGCACCTAGGGCTTCGAGGCAGTCTGTGGTCGCCAAAATATCTTCCGCTTGGGTGTGGGCGGTTTCCAGCAGGCTTTCTTCCTCAGAGAGTGCCGCACAAATCAAAAGGCGGTGCAGTTGCGATTTAGAGGGCAAAATTTGCACCTCGCCCTGTAAGGGCTGTCCTGAAAGTTCTAAGCTCATGCCTGCCCTCCTGCTTCTGCCCAAGTGTGCAAGTCTGCCAGAGGGACGGGGTGCAGGACGCACTTGCCGAGGGCGGTGGGGACGATGAGGGTCAGGGTATCGGCTTGGCGTTTTTTGTCCATCTGGGCAGCGGCAAGCAGGGCTTCAGGGGCAAAGGGGCAGGTGTTGGGCAGGTGAAAAACGTCCAGAAGGGACAAGAGTACGTCCAAGACGCTGGGGGGACAAAGCCCTTTTTGGATACTGGCACGGGTGATATACACCATGCCCACCGCCACCGCTTCCCCGTGGGAGATGGTAAAATCGCTCAGGCGTTCCATCGCATGCCCCAAGGTGTGCCCGAAATTCAAAAGCTGGCGTTCGCCCAAATCGAACTCGTCCCGCTCGACAATGTCCCGTTTCATGCCGACACAGGTCGCCACAATGTGTTCCAAGTGTTCGGGCATGAGACCCGCTTGCAAGTCGTCCAACAGTTGTGCATTGCTCAGCATGCCATACTTGATGATTTCCGCACAGCCCGCCGAAACAATCTCTGGGGGCAGGGTTTGGAACGTGTCCAAATCGCAACAGACGTGACGGGGGGGATAAAATGCTCCCGCCAAGTTTTTGCCAGCGGGCAAATCTATGGCGGTTTTGCCCCCCACGGAGGAATCCACCGCCGCCAAGACAGTCGTGGGGATTTGCACATAGGGCACAGCACGCAAATAGGTCGCTGCTGTAAAGCCGACCATATCGCCCACCACGCCCCCGCCCAGAGCAAGCAGGACGTCACTGCGGGTCAGTTCGTGTTCTGCCAAAAAATTCAAAATTTCCAAATATGTTGCACCGTTTTTGTGTGCTTCCCCAGCGGGAAAGGCGAAACAACAAGCATCCAACCCTGCCCCTTGCAAATGCTGTAAGAGGGTGTCGGCATAGAGCGTTTTCACGGTGCTGTCGGTGATGAGGGCAAAGCGTCTTGCCTTGGGAAACAATGTTTTGAGACGCTGGGGCAGGGCTTGCAGCAGCCCCCTGCCGATTTCCACCGTGTAGCCCTTGCCGTTTTTGACCAAAATCTCGGTCATGTTTTGTCCACCTCCTGCTTGCGTACAGAACCCTCATGGAGCAGACGGCAGAGTGTTTCCTTATCTTCCTCTGCCAGTGCCTTTTGGTATTCGCCCAAATGGGCAAGGAGCACATCCACTTCAAACAGGAGTGCGTCACGGTTGGCGAGGAAAAGCTCTGTCCACATGGGGGCGTTTAATTGGGCAACACGGGTCAAATCCCGATAACTGCCCGCAGAAAAGCCCTGATGGGCAGCTGAGGTGGGGCTTTTGACATAGGCATTGGAGACAACATGGGCGAGCTGGGAGCTGAATGCCAAAATACGGTCATGTTCCTGAGCGGTGGTGATGGAAAAGCGTCCGAAGCCCACGGGGGCGAGCAGGGTTTTGAGTTTCGTGAGCAGACGGATGTCATCAAAGCTGGGGGGCACAAGCACCATGGGTGCGTTGTCAAAGAGCGTTTCTGTGCTGTGGGCAAAGCCAGCATGTTCTTTGCCCGCCATGGGGTGACCGCCGACAAAGGTAAAGCCGTGTGTGTGTGCGAGGGCAAAGCCTTTGGTGCAGATATCGCCCTTGATGCCACTGCAATCCAAGACCAGACAGCCCGCAAGTTCACGGGCATGTGTTTCCAGCCAAGTCATGACCCCCTGTGGGTAGGTGCAGAGCAGAATCAAATCACAGCTGGAAAAGTCCTCTGGGGTCAGCACAGCATCTACCACCTTGGCAATTTGGGCAAAATCCAAAATCACACCGTCACGGTCTTCGGCAAAAATTTCGATGTCGGGGTGGCGCTTGTATGCCTTGGCGAGCGAACCCCCAATCAGACCCAGCCCGACCATACCAATGCGCATCATACCAGCACCTCACGCAGTTTTTGTACCTGCTGTGCCAGTGCAGAGAATTGTGCAGGAGTGAGGGATTGCGCTCCGTCACAGAGGGCATGTTTGGGGTCGTTGTGGACTTCAATCATGAGGGCATCTGCACCCGCTGCCACCGCCGCCAATGCCATGGAGGGGACAAGGCTGGCTTTGCCAGTGGCATGGCTGGGGTCGACCACCACGGGCAGGTGGGTGAGGCTTTTCAAGACGGGAATGGCGGACAAGTCCAAGGTGTTTCTGGTGTAGGTGCTTTCGTAGGTGCGGATGCCACGCTCGCACAAGATGACCTTTTCGTTCCCGCTCGCCATGATGTATTCCGCACTCATGAGCAGTTCTTTGATTGTCCCTGCCAGTCCACGCTTGAGCAAAATGGGCTTATCGGTCTTGCCCAGTTCTTTGAGCAAATCATAATTCTGGGTATTTCTCGCCCCGACCTGAATGACATCAACATCTTCAAAGAGGGGCAGGTTGCGAATGTCCATAATTTCGGTGACAATGGGAAGCCCCGTGGTTTTTTTCGCCTCAGAGAGCAGCTGCAAACCCACTTCGCCCAGCCCTTGGAAATCATAGGGGGAAGTACGGGGTTTGAATGCCCCGCCACGCAGGAACGATGCCCCCGCCCGCTTGACTTCTTCGGCGACAAAGCAAATTTGCTCTTTGGATTCCACCGAGCAAGGGCCAGCAATCAGGGCGAAATTGCCCCCGCCCAAGAGCCCGCCAGCGGTCTTCAAAATGCTGTCTTCAGGGTGGAATTTGCGGTTACAAGCTTTGAAGGGGTCGGAGACTTGGGCGACGGATTCGACAATATCGAGACTGCGGAGCATGTCGATATCCACACGGGAGGTATCTCCGACCAGTCCCAAGACGCATTGGTATTCCCCTTGGGAGACATGTACATCGAGCTTTTGGCTCTTGAGCCAAGCAATCAAATCTTCAATGCGTTGGGCATCGGTTTCGGGACGGATGACAGTAACCATAATAAAAAACCTCATTTCAAAAATTGGCTGAGAAAACAAAAAACACCACACAGACCGTAATCTGTGTGGTGTGAAAAAGCGGGTGTCAGAATAAAAAGGGAACGTATTCTCACAGATTCACGCAGCACAAACTACCATTACTTTTCTGCATAAAAAAGTAATAGTAAAAAAACGCATTGCCGTTGTGCATCATAGTGTGTGTCATGAGATAGACTCCTTTCCCTGTTTGTGCCACATTCTAGCACAGTGTCTGGGACTTGTCAAGGGACAAGTTCAGACCATTTTTTCTTGCTTGACCTTTTTGTCGATGACATGACGGGAGGCAAGCTCCTGTGCCAAGTCGTCGAGAGAAATGCCCATTTCCACCATGAGCACCAGACAGTGATAGGACAAATCCGCCAGTTCGTAAATGGTTTCGTTGCGGTCGTTGCCCTTTGCACCGATGATGACTTCGGTGCATTCTTCCCCGACTTTTTTCAGAATTTTGTCGATGCCTTTTTCAAATAAATAGGAGGTATAAGAGCCTTCTGGAGGGTTCTTTTTGCGACCAATCAGCATTTCTTCCAAGGCTTTTGCGGAGAACTTAGGGGCTTCTTCGCTCTGAAACAGGGGCTGATGGAAACAGCTCTCTGCACCTGTGTGGCAGGCAGGACCAGTGGCATTGACCCGTACTTCCAGTGCGTCAGCGTCGCAGTCAGCGGTGATGGAGACAATGTGCTGGACATTGCCCGAAGTCTCGCCTTTGCGCCAGAGTTCTTGGCGGGAACGACTCCAAAAACAAGTTCTTTTTTCTGCCATAGAAATGCGCAAACTCTCTGCATTCATGTAGGCGAGGGTCAGGAGCTTGCCCGTTTGGTCATCCACGACCACAGCGGGAATCAGTCCTTTTTCATCCAATTTCAGTTGATTTACATCCAACATCTTACATTCTCCTTTGTGTATCAGCGGACAAACACGCCCTGCTGTTTGAGGTGTTCTTTGACTTCGGCAATGCTGACTTCCCCAAAGTGGAAAATCGAAGCGGCAAGCCCTGCGTCAATGCTGGGAATTTCGGCAAAGAGTTGCCCGAAATGTTCTTTCGAGCCAGCCCCGCCCGAGGCGATGACGGGCACGGGAGAAATGGCACAGACCTGTTGTAAGAGTGCAATATCAAAGCCACCCTTCACGCCGTCCGTGTCGATGGAATTGACGACAATTTCACCCGCACCCAAGTCTAAGCCCTGCTGAATCCAAGCGAGGGCATCTCTGCCTGTGTCCTCTCGTCCGCCCTTGGCGAAGACGTGAAAACTGTCTCCAACCCGCTTGACGTCCACAGAGAGGACAACACACTGACTGCCGTAACGCAGGGCAGCTTCTCGAATCAAAGTGGGGTTACGCAATGCGCCAGAATTGACGCTGACCTTATCTGCCCCGCACTTGAGCACACGGTCAAAATCCTCCAGCGTATTGATGCCACCGCCGACCGTGAGGGGGATGAAGACCTGTTTTGCGGTCTCAGTCAGAATATCGGTGAACAGTGCCCGCCCCTCTGCGGAAGCGGTGATGTCATAAAAGACCAGCTCGTCTGCCCCGTGTTCGCTGTAATACTGGGCAAGGGCAATGGGCGAGCTGACGTCGGACAAACCTTCAAATTTGACCCCTTTGACCACACGTCCGTCTTTGACGTCCAGACAGGGGATGATGCGTTTGGTAATCATGCCATACCCTCCATTGCCAGTGCTGTTTTGAGGTCAATCGCCCCTGTGTAATAGGCTTTGCCAATGATAGCCCCATAGAGCTTGTGGGCTTCCAGTGTGCGCAAATCCTCCAGAGAGGAGACCCCACCGGAAGCGATGATGTCCATGGAAAAACGCTCGTTCAGATGCTGGTAGAGGGCGTGGTTTGTGCCCTGCATCGCACCATCTTTGGAAATATCCGTGCAGATGATGGTGGAAACGCCCATGTCCTGCAATTTGTCGCAAAAATCGTCGCAGGTGTAATCACTGCTTTCGACCCAACCAGAGTGTGCAACAAAGCCATTTTTCAGGTCGACCCCCACGGCAACTGCCTTGCCAAAAGCTTTGACGGCTTCGGCGGCGAACTGGGGATTTTGCACGGCGGCCGTGCCCAAAATGACACGGGAAATGCCCGTGTGCAAATAGCGTTCAATGGTTTGCATACTGCGAATCCCCCCGCCCAATTCCAAAAAGCAATCGCTTTGCTGGGCGAGGCGGGCAATGGTGGGCAGGTTGTTCAGCTCACCCGTTTTTGCACCCTCGAGGTCGACCAGATGGACATGACTTGCCCCTGCCTGTTCAAATTTCTGTATGGTGTGAATGGGGTCTTTGTCGTAGACGGTCATTTGATTGTAATCGCCTTTGAACAGACGCACCGCCTGCCCGCCGAATAAATCAATGGCTGGAAATAGAATCATGCCAGCACCTCCCCTTCGCAGAATTGACGCAGAATAGAAAGACCCACATCCCCGCTTTTTTCGGGGTGGAATTGACAGCCCATGACATTGCCCAGTGCCACGGCGGCGGTCAGCTCTGCACTGTATTCACAGGTCGCAATGACATTTTCTGCACAGTCTGTGGCATAGAAGGAGTGGACAAAATACACACAGTCATTTTCCTGCAAGGTCGCAAAGAGGGGGTGGTGTTTTTCGCCGAAGTGTAGGGCATTCCAGCCAATGTGAGGGATTTTTAAGTCCTTGTCAATGACCTCAGCAATGGGGCGTACCGCACCAGGAATCAATCCCAAGCCCTGCCAAACACCAAATTCATAGCTGGTGTCAAACAGCAACTGCATGCCAAGGCAAATGCCCAAAATGGGTTTGCCTTTTTTGGCTTCATTGTGCAGGACTTTGTCCAGTCCTGTTTGTTTCAGTTTGTCGATGGCATCGGAAAATGCCCCGACCCCAGGCAAAATGATGCGGTCTGCTTGAGCAATGGTCTCTGGGTCAGCGGTCAAAACGACCCTCTGCCCGATGGCTTCTAGGGAAGCACGCAGAGAGAAGACGTTGCCGACTCCATAATCAATGATGGCGAGCATGGCTTATAACACTCCTTTGGTAGAGGGGATGGTGTCGCTGTTGGGGTCACGGGTGACAGCCTGCTTCAAGGCACGGGCAACTGCCTTAAACGTACCCTCAATGATGTGGTGGCTGTTTTTGCCTGCCAGTTGCTGGAGGTGCAGGCTCAATTTTGCCTGACGGGTGAAAGCGAGGAAAAATTCTTCGCAGAGCTGGGTGTCAAATGTCCCGACTTTTTCGGTGGGGATGTCCAGCTCATAATTGAGCACACCCCGCCCAGACAAATCGACGGCTGCCAAAATCAGGGCTTCATCCATGGGCAGGATGATGTGACCATAGCGGAGGATGCCTCTTTTTTCACCCATGGCGGTTGCAAAGGCATCGCCCAGCACAATGCCGATATCTTCCACGCTGTGGTGGTCGTCGATGTTCGTATCGCCCTTGCAAGTGACTTGTAAATCAAAGTTGGCATGTTTGGCAAAGAGGGTGAGCATATGGTCAAGAAAACCAACGCCGGTATTGATGATACAGTCGCCTTTGCCGTCGACGTTCACCAGCAGTTTGATTTGTGTTTCGTTTGTATTTCGATGGGTTTCGCAAAATCTCATGTGGGATTCTCCTTCAAAATGGCATCGAGGGCTTGCAAGAGCACTTGCATTTCCGCCTCTGTGCCGATAGTAATGCGTAAGTAGGGGGCAATGGGGGCTTTGTTCCAGTGACGCACCAGCACCCCACGGGCTTTGAGCTGGGCATAGAGAAAAGCCCCGTCCAAGTGTGCGTGCTTGGCAAAAACGAAATTTGCCAGAGAGGGCAGAACGGAAAAGCCCCGTGCTTGCAAGGCTTCGGTGGTGCTGGTTCTGGTCGCCATGATGGTTTGGCAATTTTTATCAAAGTATGCCTGAGATGCCAGTGCAGCTTCCCCGATGCGGAGCGTCAAGCGGTTGACGTTGTAGGGGTTGGTGGAATATTTCAGGCGGTTCAAATCGGAAATCAAGTCCGCAGAGCCGAGGGCAAAGCCCAATCGAGCCCCTGCCAGCGAGCGGGATTTGGAAAAGGTCATGACGACCAGAAGGTTTTCAAATTCTGCCAAAAGGGGCACAGCGGACTCCGCCCCAAAATCGACATAGGCTTCATCCAGCAAAACCACACTGTCGGGATTCTGTTCCAGTATCGAGCGGATTTGTGCCCTTGTGAGGGCGAGTCCTGTGGGAGCGTTGGGGTTGGTGAGCACAATGAGCTTATTTTTTTGGAAATAATCGCTGGGGTTCAGCGTGAAGTCTTCGTTTAAGGGGATGCGTTCGCAGGGGATGTGGTGCAAATCGCAGAAGACGGGGTAAAAACTGTAGGTAATGCTGGGGAAAACCGCCCCATTTTGGGCAAATGCCATGAAGGCAAAATTCAAGGTATCGTCTGAACCGCTGGAAATGAACACCTGATTTTTTGCCACGTTGTACTGCTTCGCCAGTGCTTCGCAGAGGGCATTGCCCTCTGGGTCAGAGTACAGACGCAGGTTTTCCAGTTCGGTGCTGTTGAGGACGGATAAGACTTCTGGGGAAGGGGGATAGGGGGACTCGTTGGTGTTCAGTTTGGTATACTGGCGGTCACGGGGTTGCTCGCCTGGGGTGTAGGCTTCCAAGTTGGCATAGTTGGGGTGCAGAAAACGGCTCATTTTTGCATGTCCTCCAGACGAATGTCCACACTGTCGGCATGTCCGAACAAACCCTCTTTGCGGGCGAAGTAGGAGACGGTGTTGCCCACTTTGGACAGGGCATGGGGGGTGAAATAGCTGTACTGCATGGTTTTGACAAAATCATCCACCGACAGGGGGGAGGAGAAACGCGCTGTGCCATTGGTGGGGAGGGTGTGGTTTGGACCCGCAAAGTAGTCCCCCAGAGCTTCTGGGCAATGCTTGCCCAAGAAAATAGAGCCTGCATGTTTGACCCTGTCCAGATAATCAAAGGGATTGTCAACGCAAATTTCCAAGTGCTCGGGGGCGATATCATTGGACATTGCGATGGCTTCTTCGATGCTCTCCACCAGAATAATTTTGCCGTTGTTGTCAATGGACGCTCGGGCAATGTCCTTGCGGAGCATCTGGGGAATCATGTCTTCCAGAGCGTCGCTGACGCTTTGGGCAAGCGTTGCGCTGTCTGTGACCAGCACGGCGGAAGCGTTTTTGTCGTGTTCCGCTTGGGAGAGCAAATCCGCTGCCACAAAACGGGGGTTACATGTGCCGTCGGCAATGACCAAAATTTCACTCGGCCCTGCCACCATGTCAATGTCAACACGACCGAAGACCTGACGTTTTGCCTCTGCCACAAACTGGTTGCCTGGCCCAACAATTTTATCCACACGGGGGATGCTTTCCGTGCCGTAGGCGAGGGCGGCGACCGCCTGTGCCCCGCCGACGGCAAAGACACGGTCGACCCCTGCAATGCGGGCAGCTGCCAAAATATTGGGGGAAATTTCGCCCCGTTTGTTGGGGGGTGTCACCATGATGATTTCTTTCACACCCGCAATTTTAGCGGGGATGGCATTCATGAGGACGGAGGAGGGATAGGCAGCCGTGCCCCCAGGGACATAAATCCCCACCCGTTCCAAGGGCAGGACTTTTTGCCCCAGCAACACACCATTTTCTTGGTTCATGAGGTAGCCGTGGCGTTTTTGTTTTTCGTGAAAAGAGGCAATGCGTTCCTGTGCCATCATGAGAATTTCGACCAGCTGGGGGTCGGCTTCCCGAAAGCCCCAGTCGATTTTCTCAGGGCTGACTTCAATGGCATGCAAGTCGATGTTGTCAAATTGTTTGGTGTAGGCTTTCAGGGCACTGTCCCCTGTACGGCGCACGGTGGCAATGATGTCCATGACTTGGCTTTCGACGCCCGTGGCGAAGTCAGCACGGGCTAAAATATCACTGCGAGGGGTGTCCTCGGCTTTGAGTATACGAATCAAGGGTATCGCCTCACTTTGTTTCAGACTGGGCTTGGTTCAAGAGGGCAAGCTCTCGACGCAAGCGTTCGATGGGTTCATTTTTGAAGGTAAAGCTGGATTTATTGGCAATGAGCCGTGCGGAGATTTGGACAATGGTTTCATGGACGACCAGATTATTTTCCTTCAGAGTCGTGCCGGTTTCCACCAAGTCGACAATGACGTCGGAGAGCTTCAAAATGGGGGCAATTTCAATCGAGCCGTTCAAGTGGATGATATCAATGTCACGGCTGCGCCCGCCGTAGAACTTGGCGGCGATGTGGGAAAACTTGGTGGCAACCCGCAGGGTGCGGTCTAAATTGTCCCGAAAATCTGCCTTGGCAGCCACCGCCATACGGCACTTGCCCAGACCCAAATCCAAAAGCTCGTAAACATCGGGGTTGTATTCCAGCAAAATGTCTTTGCCGACCACACCGATATCGGCTGCACCCCGCTCGACATAGATGGCAACATCGGAGGGCTTGACCCAGAAATAACGCAAACCCAAGGCTTCATTTTCAAAAATCAACTTGCGATTTTGTTCCAAAATGGAGGGGCAGGGAAAGCCTGCACGGGAAAAGGCGTCGTAGACCTTTTCCCCCAAACGCCCTTTTGGCAGGGCAATATTCAACCATTCCATTGTCAGCACCCCTTTCCCCGTAAGTCCACCGTTTCCTTGGCGCGCAAGCGTTCTGGTGCTTCGCTCTGGACGGAAATGGTTTTTCCGTGGGCGAGCAGAGCATGCGAGCGGGCGGCGAGCAAATCCAAATCCGTCTTTGCATCGTACAAAATCAAAGCGTCTACGTCAAAGTCCCCACTGTTGGGCTGTAAGCGTTCCAGTTCGTTCAGGCTCAGTCCGAAGCCGATTGCCCCGAGCTTCTTGCCCATTTTTTCCACCAGCTTGTCATAGCGACCACCTGAGAGCACACGGTCAGCAACACCTTTGAGGAAGCCCTGAAAAACAATGCCCGTATAATAGCCCAAATCGTTGACCACGGAGAAATCCAATTGGACTTGTTCCGACAGACCGCTCGCTGTGAGCAGGCGTTCCATGAGACGCAGTTCTGCAATCGCCTCACGGCTATTTTCCGAAAGGCAGAGAGGCTCGAGGGTATCCAAAACGGTTTTCATATCGCCGTAGGTGGAAACCAGACTTTGCAAAAGGGCTTCTGCCTCTGTGCCCAATGCCCGCAAGAGACAAAATTCGTGCAGGCTGGTGCTGTTCTTCTGGCGCAGGGCGGTGAGCACTTTGGGATAGTCGCTCTCTGGGACACCTGCCTGAGCGAGCATGCCCGAAATCAAACCCATGTGGGAGAGGGACAGGCGGTAATCGGGGCTGATGCGGGCAAGGCTGTGCATCGCCAGAGAGATGACCTCAAAGACCTGATAGGCATCCAGTGTGCCAATGCACTCCAAACCCGTCTGCATAATTTCACGAAAACGGTCTTCGCCTCGTCCCATGCGGTAGACACTCTCTTGATAATACACCTTACGACAGCCTTTGTCACCCTCTTGGGTGTTTTTAATGATGGAGATGGTCACGTCAGGCTTGAGGGCAAGCAGAGTGCCGTCCCCGTCGGTGAAGGTAATCATGCGTTCCCCGCCGAGAAAATCTTTGTTGCGGACATAGAGCTCATATTCTTCAAACTTCCCCATCTTGAAGCGGGTATAGCCATAGCTGGCGTACAAATCACGCAGGGCATAGGCAACCCGTTCTTCATAGCGCAGGGCACTTTCCTCAAAACGTATCATGTCGGGACTCCTTTCCATGGTTGGAAAATTCATTTCATTAGCATAGTACCACATTAGCGAAATAAAGTAAAGACAAATCGCTGTAAAATTTTCCTCTGCCATTTTAGCACATGCCCCCGCACAGCACAAGTAGGGAAGGGTCAAGACCCTTCCGCACCCTTACCCTGTCCCTTGTTCTGCGTTATGATGTGGGCATTGTCCCCGCCTTTACATGACAAATTGTCAACTTGATTTTTGAAATTTGTCTCTTTGCCTAGGAAAAGCGGGGGGCAAAAAATTTTTACCTAGGAAAGCATTGACAAAGCCCCCTCTCATCGGCTATGCTAAGAACATTCTAAAAGTGGATAATGCAACACGATGACGGGAATATGAACCGAAATCCCCACAACAGAGAGTGACCGTTTGCTGAGAGGTCATGTGGGCTTTGGCTTCGTCTCACCCCCGAGTGTTTTTGATTGAGTGGGTGCATCAAGCACCAATAAGAGTGGTACCGCGGACGCTTGTCATGTTACAGCCTTCGTCTCTTGCGATAAACAGGAGACGAGGGCTTTTTTCGTCTCCAAGAGGAAAGGAAGCATCCCAAAATGAAACATGTAGAAAAATATCAGGCAGGCTATTTTATGCCTCCTCAGGCAAATGACTATTTGGACTGGACAAAGCAAGATAAACTCACCAAAGCCCCCATCTGGTGCAGTGTCGACCTGCGAGACGGCAACCAAGCACTGGTCACCCCCATGAGCCTTGCCGAAAAATTGGACTATTACGAATTTTTGCTGAAAATCGGCTTCAAGGAAATTGAAGTGGGTTTCCCTGCCGCCTCCGATACGGAATACGACTTTTTGCGTACCCTCATCGAAGAAAACCGCATCCCCGATGATGTGAAAATTCAGGTACTCAGCCAAGCCCGTCCCCACATCATCGAACGCACCTTTGATGCCGTCAAGGGCGCGAAAAATGTCATCATGCACTTGTACAACTCGACGTCGTTTGCCCAGCGTCAGCAGGTATTCCGCCGCAGTGAAGATGAAATCATTGCCATTGCGGAGGAGGGCGCACGTCTCTTTGATGAGTATGCCAAACGCATGCCCGAAACCAATTTTACCTTTGAATACTCCCCTGAGAGCTTCACGGGCACAGAACCCGAATTTTCCCTCAGAATTTGCAATGCCGTGATTGACATTTGGCAGCCCTGCCCTGCGCGTCCTGTCATCATGAATTTGCCCGCCACCGTGGAAATGTCCATGCCACACGTCTATGCCCAGCAAATCGCCTACATGAGCCAGAATCTCCACTGCCGTGAGCACGTCATTGTCTCCGTCCACCCCCACAACGACCGTGGCACGGGTGTTGCTGCCGCAGAAATGGGTCTTTTGGCAGGGGGCGACCGCATCGAGGGGACGCTCTTTGGCAACGGCGAACGCACAGGCAATGTCGATATCATCACCTTGGCAATGAACCTCTACACCCACGGTGTCGACCCTGCACTGGACTTTTCCAATATGCCTGCCATTGTGAAATACTACGAGGAGAGCACGGGCATGCCCATCTCCGCCCGCCAACCCTATGCAGGGCAACTGGTCTTTGCCGCCTTCTCTGGCTCACACCAAGATGCCATTGCCAAGGGCATGTCCTTCCGTAAGGAACAGGGCGAAACCCGTTGGACAGTGCCCTATCTGCCCCTCGACCCTTCGGACGTCAACCGTGAATACCAGACCGATGTCATCCGCATCAATAGCCAGTCGGGCAAGGGTGGCATTTCCTATATTCTCGAAAGCAATTTCGGCTACGATTTGCCCGAAGAACTGCGTCGGGAAGTCGGCACATTCATCAAGGGCATTTCCGACGTTGCCCATAAGGAACTCGAACCCAGTGAAATTCTGGAAGCATTTTACGAAGAATACATCAACGTACACAGCCCCATTTGCCTCAATGATATTTCTTGGATGCGCAAGCAGGACGGCACATCGGCAGACGTCAGCCTGACCATTGGCGAAGAAAAATATTTGCTCACCGCCCAAGGCAATGGCCCCATTGATGCGACCAGCCGTGCGCTCCGCATGGCACAACCCGACTTTGATTTCAGCTTTGAAGACTACGCAGAACATGCCTTGGAAATTGACTCGGACGCGCAGGCAGCCGCTTATGTCAAAATTTCCGATACCAACGGACAAAACTTCTGGGGTGTTGGAGTACACGAAGACATCACGCTGGCTTCTGTCCGTGCCTTGGTTTCCGCCTTGAACCGTGAAAATCAAGTCAGACATTTTGTCAGCGAAGTTGGATAAAATACCATAGTATAAACAAAACCCAATCCACAGACATACAATACCAACTGTATACCATAGAGGAGGATTTTTCCATGATGGGAATGACAATGACACAAAAAATCTTGGCGGCACATGCTGGTCTGGAACATGTCCAAGTAGGACAGCTCATCCGTGCCAAGTTGGATTTGGTGCTGGGCAATGATATCACCTCGCCCGTCGCCATCCGTGAATTTGAAAAAGAGGGCTTCACTGGGGTCTTTGATGCACACAAGGTCTCCATGGTTATGGATCATTTCACGCCCAATAAGGACATCAAGGCGGCGGAGCAGTGCATGCAGTGCCGTACCTTTGCCCGCCAGTTCAATTTGGAACATTTTTATGACGTGGGGAGCATGGGCATTGAACATGCACTTCTGCCTGAAAAGGGCATTGTCGCCGCAGGCGACTGCATCATCGGTGCGGACTCGCACACCTGTACTTACGGGGCACTGGGTGCGTTTTCCACAGGCATTGGCTCGACCGATATGGCAGCAGGTATGGCAACGGGGGAAACTTGGTTCAAAGTACCCGATGCGATTTCCATTGTGTTGCACGGAAAACTGCGTCCCCGTGTCAGTGGCAAGGACTTGATTTTGCATATCATCGGCATCATTGGTGTAGATGGTGCTCTGTACCAGAGTATGGAATACTCGGGGGACGGTGTGCAGAATTTGACCATGGACGACCGTCTGTGCATCGCCAATATGAGCATTGAAGCGGGTGCAAAGAATGGCATTTTCCCCGTGGATGAGGTCGCCATTGCCTATATGAAAGACCGTGTAAAGCGTCCTTATAAAATTTATGAAGCCGACCCCAATGCACACTATACCCAGAAAATCGAAATTGATTTGGACTTGGTGGAATCGACCGTTGCCTTCCCCCATCTGCCCGACAACACCCGTCCCATCACAGAAATTCGGGAAGATGTTTTCATCAACCAAGTTGTGATTGGTTCTTGTACCAATGGTCGTCTGTCGGATATGGCAGTGGCAGCGGAAATCATGCAGGGCAAGAAAATCCATCCAAATGTCCGCGCCATCATCATCCCCGCCACCCAGCAGATTTATCTCGACTGCATCGAAAAGGGCTATATGCGTACCTTTGTTGAAGCGGGTTGTGTGGTCTCCACCCCCACTTGTGGCCCTTGCTTGGGCGGTCATATGGGTGTTATGGCAGCAGGGGAACGCTGTGTTGCCACCACGAACCGCAACTTTGTGGGACGTATGGGACATGTGGAATCGGAAGTGTATTTGGCAAGCCCCGAAGTGGCGGCAGCCTCTGCAATTGCAGGCAAAATCATGAACCCACAGGAGGTCTGAGAAATGAACGCACAAGGATTTGTACATAAATACGGTGACAATGTGGATACGGACGTCATCATCCCCGCTCGTTATTTGAACATTGCGGATAAGCAGGAACTGGCACAGCACTGCATGGAAGACATTGACACGAATTTTGTCAAGGTGGTCAAGACGGGTGATGTCATGGTGGGCGGTTTGAACTTCGGCTGTGGTTCTTCCCGTGAGCATGCGCCCATGGTCATCAAGGAATCGGGCATTTCCTGCGTCATTGCGAAGACCTTTGCCCGCATTTTCTACCGAAATGCCATCAATATTGGGCTGGCTATCTTGGAATGTCCCGAGGCGAGCGAAAAAATTGAGGCAAATGATGAAATTGCTATTGACTTTGATACGGGTATCATTCAGAATTTGACGAAGAAAGAGACGTATCAAGCCCTGCCCTTCCCCGCATTCATCAAGGAGATTATTGCGGCGGGTGGCTTGATGGCATCTATCAAAGGAAAGGCGGAATGAGTCAATGACATTTCATATTGCAGTCATCCACGGGGACGGCATTGGACCTGAGGTGGTCAATGAAGCCCTGAAAGTGCTTGACCGTGTGGGTGAAAAATTTGGGCATACCTTCCACTATACGAAGGTCTTGGCAGGGGGCTGTGCGATTGATGCAACAGGTCACTGCCTGCCTCAGGAGACCATTGCAGTTTGCAAGCAGGCAGATGCCGTGCTGTTGGGTGCAGTGGGTGGTTGGCAGTGGGATATGCTCCCTGGCGACCAGAGACCCGAGAGAGCACTTTTGGGTTTGCGTAAGGAATTGGGTTTGTTTGCAAACCTGCGTCCTGCCATGCTGTTTGACGAGCTGATTGAGGCGTGCCCCTTGAAGCCTGCAATCGTCGCAGGCGGTTTGGATATCGTCGTGGTGCGTGAATTGACGGGTGGCATTTACTTTGGCGAAAAGGGCATTAAGAAGAAGACGGAATTGGGCGAAGCCGCCTATGATGTGGAACAGTACGCAGAGGGTGAAGTGCGTCGCATTGCCCGTGTTGCCTTTGATATGGCAATGAAGCGTGACCAGCGTGTGACCAGTGTCGATAAGGCAAACGTGCTGGAATCCTCTCGTCTGTGGCGTCGTGTGGTCACGGATATGGCGAGCGAGTACCCCGAAGTGACCTTAGAGCATCTGTATGTGGACAATGCCGCCATGCAGTTGGTGAAGAACCCCCGTCAGTTTGATGTGATTGTGACCTCCAACTTGTTTGGGGATATCCTCTCCGACGAAGCGAGCATGATTACGGGTTCGATTGGTATGTTGCCCTCTGCTTCCTTGGCAACGGGTAACTTTGGCATGTACGAACCCGTCCATGGCTCTGCGCCTGACATTGCGGGCAAGGACAAGGCAAATCCCATGGCAACGATTTTGTCGGTGGGTATGATGCTGAAGTATACCTTTGGGCTCTTGGACGAAGCAGATGCCGTAGAAAATGCGGTTAAGACGGTGCTGAAAAAGGGCTACCGCACCCCTGACCTGTACCAGCAGGCAGACCAAGGCAATCTCTTGGAAGAAGCCATGCAGATGATTTCTGACAACGAACACGGCAAGCAGATGCTCATCGGCACAAAGCAGGCGGGCGATTTGATTGTAGCGGAAATTTGATGTTTTTTTCACCACAGAGACCGTAGGG
>CAZSWQ010000016.1:20332-21496 GCA_964611025.1 uncultured Ruminiclostridium sp. | reverse complement strand
ACATAAGCACAGACGGCAAAGGTCAATGCCAAGACCACAATCCAAGTCGCCCAGCGGTCAGCCAAACCGACAATCTTTGCCTTACTGGCATCAGCCGACTGCACCAGTCGTATCATGCGTTGCACGGAGCTGTCTTCACCCACCTTGGTCGCTTCCATTTCAAATGTCCCGTACTGGTTCAGCGTTCCACTGAAGACCTCATCGCCCATGGTTTTGTCCACGGGCAGAGATTCACCCGTCACGACCGATTGGTCGATGCTACTGTCGCCCTGCGTAATGACCCCATCTACGGGGAGGATTTCCCCTGCGAACACCTGTAAAATATCCCCTTGTTTGACCTCGGTGGCGGGAATGGTTTCGGCTGTGCCATTGCGTAACACACGGGCAGTGGTGGGGCTTAAATCCACCAGACGTTCCATGCCAGCTCTCGCACGGGAGACAGTCAAATCTTCCAACAGTGCGCCCAACTGCATGATGAAGGCGACCTCCCCAGCGGCGAAAATTTCCCCGATGATGACGGCGGCAATCAGTGCCAGTGCCACCAAAACATCGGCTTTGATGTCAAAGGCAGTGACCAGACCAATGATGGCCTCTAAAATAATCGGGATGCCACAGAGCACAATGGCGACCCATGCCAAATCCACACCCCCCAGCGACCAGCCACACAAACTGGCAACGAGAGCGAGGGCAGACAGTGCCAAGACCGTCCACTCTCTGCGTATGCCTCCCCACTCCAGAAAGGCTTCTAGTTTTTCTATGATGTTCTGCATAAAACCATCCTCCTCCAAAATAGTATACCCCACAGGGTATCTTTAGTATACATATGGGGGTATGGGTTGTCAAGCAAAAAACAAAAAACAGCGTGGTATTTTCCACACTGTTTTTTTGGTCATAATATTCTGTAGGGGACGATGCCCGCATCAATACCGCAGTATCCCGTGCGGGGGTCAACGCAAATTGGCAAAGCGGGCAACTGCCTTGGTGAAGCTGTCTAAGGTTTTATCCAAATCGCCGTGCTCGATGCCGTCCTTGACACAATGCTTGATGTGCCCCTCTAAAATGACCTGCCCCACACCGTGGACGGCGGATTTCACGGCATTGACCTGAGAGAGCACATCCTCACAGGGAATATCCTCCTCAATCATGCGGTCAATCGCCTGAAGC
>CAZSWQ010000016.1:0-20322 GCA_964611025.1 uncultured Ruminiclostridium sp. | reverse complement strand
GCGATGACGCGCATCCCATCCTCGTTCAACTCGTCCACTTTCTCCATCACGATTTTTTTGATTCTGCGGTGAATGTTTTCGCTGTCCATACACTGTCTCATATGCTACCTCCCGTGCTGTTTCTCTCTATGATACGGGATGTTTGTGCCTAGGTCAAGCAATTACAGGCTTGTTTTTTTGCAAATGATAGGGTATACTGTCACAAAACCATGGTATACCAAAACCAAGAGAAAAAAGGTGAAGCAATGATGATGTACAAACGCATTTTGAGCTTCGGGCTGTCCTGCCTGATGCTCCTCCTCTCCCTGCCCCTCATGCCCGTTTCGGCAACCGAGGGCGAGCCGACACAAGACCCACCCCCCAGCATCTCTACCGAAAAAGTCCGCTATTTCGGCAATCAACTGAAGGACGATGCCCTTGTATTCTACCACGCCTTTGTAGAGATGTACGAGAAAGACTATCTGAAAGAGGGGAATATTTCCCTGAGCGTCTCGGCAGAGCTGGACGCACCCAAAACGAACACCATCGAAGTCTATTCTGGGACAGATAAAATTTCCCAAGAATCCATGAAGAAGCACGCCGAAAAGGGCGACCCCACACTCATTTATGACCTTCAGGCGGCACGAGATGCTTTTCGCCGTGACTACCCCGAAGTCTTCTATGTGAACTTCAACCGCTTTGCCCTGAAAATGGGGCGCGCTGGGACAGCGGGCAATTACCAATATTTTGCCCTCCTCGGCAGTGGCGATTATAAAAACTACTACGAGGGCTACGGCAGCAAAGGCGAAATTGACACTGCCCAAGCCAAAATTGACGCTGCCGTCCAAACCATCGTGGATGAGGCAAACAAAGAAAAAACCACAGCGGAAAAAATTCAAGTTGTCCACAACCGCTTGATTCGGAATATCACCTATACCTTTGTTGACCACGCCCAAAGTCTGAAACCCTATGTCAATGACATTTCTGGAGCATTTGCCGCCTATCCCGGTTCCGATGAGCATCCAAAATCCGAGTATTTCAACCCAAATCGTGCCCTCTGCGAGGGCTATGCCCGTGCCTTTCAATATGTCATGCAAGAGCTGGGCATCGAAAGCATTTTGGTCTCTGGTGCGGGCTTGCGACAGACCGCCAACGAAAGCCCCCAAGACCGCATTACTGCTTTGACACAGCAAGATGAAGACAAACTTGCCCAAGCAGAACGAGAAGTGGAAGGGCATATGTGGAACTATGTCCGCTTGCCTGCCACAGAAACAGGCGGGGAAGACAGATGGTATGCCGTGGATGTCACCTATGACGACCCCGTAATGAAAAACAACAACTTTGGGGACACGTCATCAAATCCCACTGACAATAACCATTTCCCCTTCATCGATGCCCTGCCCTATGGGCGCACGGATTATCTTCTGGCGGGACAGTTGGACTTTTTGCCCACCCACGAGGCAAACAGCACCTTTTCGCAGGGGGGCATGGCGTTTACCTATCCCACCTTGCGTCAATTCAGCTATCGCAATGACGGGCTGGAAAAATCCTCTGATTTGAGCGTAGAAATCATTGACTCAGGGGATAAAGTCGATGAAGATTCCCCCACAAATCTCAAGTATTCCTATACGGTATTCCGCATTTTGTACCAAGGCAAAGTGCCCTTAGAAGCCCTCAAGACAACGGGCAAAGAGGTCATTGGACGTATGGAATACATCAATGCAGAGGGGCAAACCATTTTATCTGGCTGGACACCCTTAACCGCCTTTTCACAAGTGGACGTCACTGGTGTATTTGAAGCCTGGGCACAGGCAAGCAGGGACATCAAGGGCTATCAATTTGCGGTGACAGAAACCAAATTTGCCAAACCCAATCAGTACATCCCAGACGATGCAATTTCTGACCTCACACCCCTGTATCCCATCCGCAACAGTTACAAATACGAGGCACGTCCTTGGCCAATGGAAGTCTCACCAGGCGGGGGAATGGCACTCATGGGACAAGACCCCTTTGATGTTACGATTGTCTATGACCGCCATTTGAAGCCCAAAGATGAAGCCTTGGAGTCTCTCATTGCCAACCATGACCCTGACAGAGACGGTCACACAAACGAAGGCATGAGCGTGACGACCAGTTACGCAAACCCCAAGTATTACATTGACGATTTCACTTGGGAAAACAGCACCAGAACCATTGAGAAAAAAGAATTTGATGCCAATACCAACACCACCACGACCAAAACCATCCAGCAAAACATCTGTACCGTGCGTTTTACCTTCAAGCCAGATAGCTCCTTCAACTATTCCAACACGGATTATTTCATGAATGTGCAGAATTTGGTCGACAAGGACACGGGCAAAGTCCCCGCACCCATTGCCTATAAGTGGTATGACACCCGTTTGAATCGCATCCACTGCCCCACCAATCCCCCCGTCTTACCCGCCTACGGACACCTGCTCTCTCCCTATCCCAAGCTCGTCGGCACGGAGTATCCCAGTGACTTGTTCGAGGCTTACGAGGACAACGTAGGCGCACAAGCCCAGGGGACGTTGGATATCACCCTGATTGCCTCCAAGCCCAACGCAACACAACAGGCAGGGATGGATACGGCTTTGCAAGAATTGACGGGCGCAAGTGGGACAGGCGGGACGGAATATCTGACCTTTGATTTGGGCTTATCTTGTCAGCTGGTCAGACGCCAAATCAAAGAGGGGGAAACCCTGACCATGGCGTTGCCCTACCCCAATGGCTTCGACCCCCGCTCGATTGTCGGAGTACAGTTTGAAGCCTACCATTTCACAAAGCAAGACGATGGCACATACGAGGCAAAAAAGCTGATTTGCCATGCCACCGAAACGGGGCTTTGGGTCGTCTGCGAAAGCTTCAGCCCCTTCACCGTGGTACAGTTGAAAGAACCCAAAGAAGCGACCGACACCACCGTCGCCATTTTGGCAAATCGAGATCTGCTCAAAGAAACCCTGCTGAATGATGTCACACAAGGGGCAGGGTTGGAATTGCTGGATTTGACAGATACAGATACTACCACAGATACAGATACTACCAAAGAAAACACCATTACCTTGAAGGCAGAAGCTGGCTATGTCTTTGACAAAGTCACCGTCACCGACCAGAGCAAAAAAACGGAAACAGACAATGCAGAGAACCTTGTTTCCCAAAGCAACGACACACCAACAGAGGAAACCGCATTTTATACCCTCTCCGAATTGGGTCAAAACACCATCACCATCACGCTCAAGCCGAACGCCCCCAAAACCATCACCATAGACGCAAGCATCAAAGCGGAAACTGTGCGGACGCTTGAAACGACACTCAGCCAAGCCCCTAATGTGGAAGTCATTGCCCCTGTTTTGAAGGTGGAAGCACCCGCTTTGCCCGAAGCACTCCCCGAAGCTGTCGCTTTGGAAAACATCTCCATCAAAACCCCCGCAAGCAAAATGACCTACACCGCAGGCGAAGTTTTTGACCCCGCTGGGATGGTGCTCGTTTTGACTTACAGCGATGGGAGCAAACAAGAACTGCCTGCGATTTTCTTCGTGCAAAACAACGTGCAGTACAACAAACAGCCCTTGACCTCAGCAGACAATGGACAAAGCATTACGCTCCGCTACCAAGGGAAAACCGTAAGCACAGGTGCGATTTCTGTGACCGGCCCCGCAGACCCCACCCCACCCGCTGACACGGGCAGTTCTGGTAGCTCGAGCAGCGACCGCCCCCGTCCCACGCCAAAACCAGACGCCCCCAAGACGGAAACCGTGGGCGACACCAGCACCGCCACCGTCTCCGTGCAGAGCACCGTCAAAGGCGATACCGCCAGTGCAAAGGTCGATGCAAACATGGTGGATACTGCCCTGCAAGAAGCCCTGAAGACCGCAGAAAAAACCGAAACCACACCCCAAGTCGTCCTCCATATTGACGCTCCCGCAAGCAGTACCGCCGTGGAAACCTCCCTGCCCACCAGTGCGCTGGAGGCTTTGGCAAAGCAGAACGTCAGCCTCAGCCTGCGTACCCATCTGGGTGAGATTACTATCCCCGCCGAAATTCTGCAAACCCTTGCCACGGAGAGTGAGGACAAAGAAATGTCCATTGCCCTCCGCCAGCAGTCCAGCGAGAACCTGAGCGAAAACCAGCAAAACCGCTTGGGCAAACAGAATGCTGGGGCATTGGTGCTGGACTTCAGCATCACGAGCGGGGACACCCATCACAGCAATTTTGTCGCCCCCATCCAAATCAGCCTGCCCTATACCCCCAAAGCCGAGGAAAACCCCGCACAGTTGGTGGTCTGGTATCTGCCGGGAAACGGCGATATTGTCCCACAGGCTGGCACATTTGATGCCAAAACCAAGACCTATCTTTTCCAGACTACGCACTTTTCCAGCTATGCACTGGTCAACTTCCCCTTTGCGGACGTTCCCCAAGACAGCTGGTATTACACAGGGGTCGCCTATTGCCAGAGCAATGCCCTCATGAACGGCACAGCCGAAGCAATCTTTGCCCCCCAGCAGATTACCAGCCGTGGCATGCTCATGACCGTATTGGCACGCATGGCGGGTGAGGACACCTCAGGTGCAGAGCCTTGGTACACCCTTGGCATGGACTGGGCAAAAGCCCAAGGCATTTCCGACGGCACAATGCCCGAAGCAGACCTCAGCCGTGAGCAGATGGTCACTATGCTCTGGCGCAGTGCGGGAAGCCCCAAGACCAGCTTGGACTTACGCAACTATGCCGATGCCTCTGACATTTCACCCTATGCCCAAGCCGCCATGGAGTGGGCGATTGACGCAGGTATTTTGACGGGCACGAGCGAGCACACCCTCTCACCTCAGGGCACAGCGACCCGTGCGCAATTTTCCGTCATTCTGAAACGCTTCCTTGTCCTCTAAATCCAAAACCCCCCGCCAAACGGCGGGGGGTTTTATCGTGCTAGGGTCACAGCTTGCCGTGATTGAATTGTGAGTTTGCGTTAGGGCAAGTCGTTTTCCGTGAGGGAGAGAAAACGCAGGGTATTTTGGAACAAAATGGCTTCCATTTCGGCGGGGCTGACGCCACGACGCTGGGCAATTTCTGCGATTTGGGCAGACATGAATGCGGAAAGCTCTTGGGTGCTCATGTCCTTGCCCGTGCCCCACGACACGGCGGAGACACCATCACTTTCCAAAAGCAGTCGGTCGAGCGGAACACGCGCCACAACCTGTGCCACAGCGGGGTGATATAGGAGGTCTGGCCCCACGGTGAAATAACAACCCTTGTCGATGTAAGCTTGTAAGTGCTCCTCGCAGGAGTACCAGTGGACTAAAATGGGCTGGGGGAAATCGGCAATGATTTGGGCGATTTGTGCCTCGCAACCCTTGGTGTGGAGCACCACGGGCTTACCTAGCTTGCTTGCCAGTGCAAGTTGCTGACGGAAAACCTGCTCCTGCACCGCCAAATCAATGCTGCACCAAACACTGTCCATGCCAATTTCCCCTATCGCAATGCCAGAGCTCAAATAAGGCAAGAGGGCTTCTTCTGTGATTTCCAGACTGTGCCAAGGGTGAATCCCCGCCACGGGAAAAATCTCCTTGTGTTCCTGTGCCAAGTCCCAAAGTGCTTGGCAGGTCTCCACGGTGGAAGCCGTGGCGAGGTGGTAAAAGTCTTGTTCTTCTGGCAAAGCACCAGCTTGCAAATGGGTGTGTGCGTCAAAAATCCGCATAGAGCGTCAACTCCCTTTCAAGACATGATAAATATCCTTTTTCAGCCTAGCACAATCCAAAAGCCACTCTCTGCTCAGTTCTGGTTCTTCGATGGCAAAGGACGCCTGCATCTGGGCAGGACGCCCCCCCAAGACCAGCACACGGTCAGACAGATAAATCGCCTCGTCGATGTCATGCGTGACCAAGAGCACTGTCCGCCCCAAGTCCCGCCGAAGCGATAGCAGCCAATCTTGCATTTCCTGACGGGTGATGACGTCCAAGGCAGCGAAAGGCTCATCGAGCAGGAGAATATCCGAGGGACAGAGGGCGGTGCGCAGAAATGCCGCCCGCTGTCGCATGCCCCCAGAGAGCGCGTCAGGGTAGTGCTTCTCATAGCCCTGCAAGCCAAAGACTGGCAGGAGTGCCAAGGCTTTCTGCCTATAGTCTAGCACATTTCCGTGGATTTTTCCATAGAGACAAATATTTTCTAGGACAGTCATCCAAGGCAAAAGCAAATCGTCTTGGGGCATGAGCGTAAAGTGTGGCGACACACCTGTGATTTTCTGCCCATCGACCACAATTTCGCCCCTTTGCTGGGGCAAAATGCCCGCCAAAATCGACAGCAAGGTGGACTTACCACAGCCCGATGCCCCGACAATGGCGACAAATTCCCCCTCCTGCACAGACAAAGACAAATCCTGCAAAATACAATCCTGCCCATAGGAAATCGCAATGCCGTCCAGCTTCAGCTTTTCCATCATTCGGGCAAAAATTGATTCGTATAGCAGGTGTCGGCGGGGATGCTTTCGGAAATCAAGCCGTATTCCATCATGAATGCCGTGTAATTCTCCCACACGCTGTCTTTCATCTCGCCCCAACGTGGGCTGTCTTCGCTGTATTTTTCAGAGAGGTATTCTTGGGAGGCGATGAGCATATCGACGTCATATTCGGGGTTGGATTCTGCCAAAATGCGGGCGGAGGCTTCGGGGTTTTCGATGGCATATGCGTAACCCTTGCTGGTGGCACGCAAGAAGCGTTCCGTCAAATCGCTTTTGTGCTCCAGTGTGTCACGGGTGGCAATGATGACGGGGGTGTAATAGTCCAGACGCTCGTCAAACTGACGCAGTTCCATATAGTGCAGGGGCAAGCCTTCCCGCTCGGCGGCAATGCCGTCCCAGCCCCAGAAAAACCAACTGATGTCGATGTTGTCTTTCAAGGCGGCGTAGCCCCCACCAGAGGAGGTCACAATATTCAAAGTGGAAAAGTCGCCCCCGTCCGCTTTCATGACGGCTTCAATGACGGCTTCTTCAGAGGGTGCGCCCCAACCAGAATAAATCTTGCCATTGAATTTCTGTGGGCGGGTGATATTTTTGGGGGCATAGGTGGCAAAGCCCGAGGTGTTGTGCTGGATGATGGTGGCAATCGCTTGGATGGGCAGGGCTTCTTCCGCTGCCAAGGCATAGGTTACGTCTTCCTGATAGCTGATGCCAAAATCCCCCTTGCCTGCGGCAATCAGGGTTGTGGTGGTGGCATCGGCAGGCTCAACAATGTTCAGCTGTAAGCCCTCCTCGGCAAAATAGCCCTTTTCTTGGGCGACATAAAAGCCCGTGTGGTTGGTATTGGGCAAGTAGTCCAAAACGAGGGTGACTTCTTCCAAGTCGGTTTTTCCTGCACTGGGCACAGGGCTTTGGCAGGCGGTCAGCGAGATGGTCAAAAGCAGGGAAAGACCGAAGAACAGTGGTTTTTTCATGGGGCTAATCTCCTTTTCGTGTGGGTGGTTTTATGGTGTATCGTGCAATCAGTCGGACAAGGACGGTCATCAGAAAGGACAAGAGTCCTATCATGAGCACAGAGGCAAAGACCTTATCCAACATATAGCCATTTTTGACACGGAGCATGTAATAGCCCAGCCCGCTGTCGGACGAAAGCCATTCCCCGACGACTGCGCCAGAGATGCTGTATGTGGCAGAGACCTGCAAACCTGAAAAAAAGGCGGGCAGGGCAGAGGGAATTTTCACAAAGCGGTAAATTTGAACGGGCTTTGCCCCCAGAGATTGCAAGAGGTGAATGTGTCGCATATCCTGCTTGCCCAGTGCATCGGCAAAAGAAATGGTGATGGGGAAAAAACACATGAGCACAACGGTCAGCACTTTTGGCGCAATGCCAAAGCCCAGATAGATGATGAAAATGGGGGCGAGAACAATGACGGGAATGGTCTGGGTCGCCACCAACAGGGGATATATCGCCTGACGCAAGAGCGGACAGGCATCCATCCAGAGGGCAATGCCCATGCCAAATGCCGTCGCCAGCACCAGACCCAAAAGCGTTTCCACGAGGGTGGTTTTGGCATGCAACAAGAGGGTGGGCAAGTTCTCCCAAAAGGCGAGGACAATCGCCGAGGGGGCAGGCAGGAGATAGGACGGTGTCTGGGTCAGGAAAATCAAGCCCTCCCAGACGAGCAACAGCCCCAAAATGCAAACCAAAGGCGCGAAAATCTGTTTTCGCATAAAGACCTCCTTTCAAATGAAGAATGAAAAACGAAAAATGAACAGGGAACAATGAAAGACCAGACCGTGTGTAGGGACAAATTCTATATTTGTCCCTCGCATCCACCCGCCGTAGGGTCACGGCTTGCCGTGACCGATGACCAACGGAATCCCCCGCCATCTGCGGAAAAATGAACAATGAAAGACCAGGTGGTTTTACGGCAGGGCGGTTGCGGGACGATGTGGGCATCGTCCCCTACAATGGCATGAAAAAACGGTCACCCTGCAAAAAAGAGGGTGACCGAAAAAGACGTCAAAACAACGCCTTCATGACTTCCTCCGACGGTACGAACCGCATCAGGTGCAAAGGGTCGAAATGCTTTCCTCTCAGGTCAAAAGACCTCCCCTGTCATCACAGTATTTGATTTTTTCTGCGGGTCAATACTTGGTCAGATAATTGGCAACTTCCCAACTGCTGACACGGGTGCAGTATTCGTTCCATTCTCGTTCTTTGCCCGCCACATACTGGGTGAAAACGTGGTTGCCCAAGGTCTCGATGATGAGGGGGTCTTTTTTCAGGGCTTTCAGGGCATTCTTCAGGGAGTTGGGCAAATCCTCAATGCCGTGGGCTTCTCGGCTGTCCTCGTCCATATCGTAGATATTTTCCGTGATTTCCTCGGAGGGTGTGAGCTGACGCGCAATGCCGTCCAGACCTGCCGCCAGACAGACCGCCAGAGACAGATAGGGATTGCAGGAGGGGTCGGGAGAGCGCAACTCCACACGGGTGCTCTGCCCACGGGCAGCGGGAATACGGATGAGCGCACTGCGGTTGGAGGCAGACCATGCCAAGTAGCAAGGGGCTTCATAGCCAGGCACAAGACGCTTGTAGGAATTGACCAGAGGGTTGGTGAGTGCGGTAATCGCCTTCATGTGGCACAAAATACCCGCAATGAAATGATAGGCTTCTCGGGAGAGCTTGCGTTCGCCCGTGGGGTCAAAGAAAATATTGTTGCCGTCTTTGAACAGGGACATATTGATGTGCATGCCAGAGCCTGCAATGCCGTAAATGGGCTTGGGCATGAAAGTGGCGTGGAGACCATTTTTGTGGGCGATTGCCTTGACGGTCTGCTTGAAGGTCATGATGTTATCGGCTGCCTTGAGGGCATCGGAATACTTGAAGTCGATTTCGTGCTGACCAGGGGCGCATTCGTGGTGAGAGGCTTCGATTTCAAAGCCGAGGTCTTCCAAGGCGAGGCAGACCTCACGGCGGGTGGCTTCGCCGTGGTCGGTAGGCCCTAAGTCGAAGTAGCCAGCCACGTCACGGGTGTTGGTGGTGGGTGCGCCGTCCTTGTCGAGATTGAACAGGAAAAATTCACATTCGGGTCCGACATTGAAGGTGTATCCCATGTCCTTTGCTTTGGCAAGGGTCTTTTTCAAGATGTGGCGGGGGTCGCCGACAAAGGGCGAGCCGTCGGGATTATAGACGTCACAGAACATGCGGGCGACTTTGCCGTGCCCCGTGCTCCAAGAGACGGGCGAGAAGGTGTTGAAGTCGGGGTGCAGGTACTGGTCAGATTCGTGGATACGGGTAAAACCTTCGATGGAACTGCCGTCAATGGTCAGTTTGTTGCTGAGGGCTTTTTCCATCTGGGAGGCGGAAATGGCAAGATTTTTGGTCTGACCAAAAATATCCGTGAACTGCATGCGGATAAAATTGACCTCTTGTTCCTCAATCATGCGGATGATGTCTTCTTTGGAGTAATTGCGCATAGGGGGCGTTCTCCTTTCCGTAATGGGGAAAATGGGGGCGAGTTTGCCCCTGTTTTTGTATGGACAAGCTTGGATTTTTTCCAAGAAACGACACAGTCTTATGTGTGCTTCATTATAGATTTGATTGCCCCGTCTGTCAAGCGAGAACGTCTCTCTTTGCCTCTGCAAACAAATTTTCGGAGAATTTGTGGAAATGCCGTCTCTTTCTCTTGATTTTTTTGGTGAGAGATGGTTGTCTTTTTCCAGAAATCAAAAAATATACTGGCAAAACCCTGCTTGGCAAAGACAAAAATCAGACGTTACGACAAGCCGATTGCTTGCTGTAACGTCTGAAATATAGGATGCGATTAGGGCTTTTTGTAGCCACACTTGGGACAAATCCCCTTATCATTCAAGGAAATGCCACACAGGGGACAGCGGTCGATGTTGTTTTGGGTTTCAAATTCAGCCGAAGCGGCATTGACACCACTGGTGAAGGTCAGCTTGACAATATTGAGCTTGTCCTTGAGCAGATGATACACAATCTTAATCATGCCTTCGACAGTCATGGTTTCCTTGGTGACAACCAAACGACAATCGGGATAAGCGGTGGCGAGTTCAGTTTGGAATGCCTCACCCTTCATGGTGTTTTGAGGAATGCCGTCCTTGACACCCGTGTCTTCATAGACCTTCAAGATAGCAGGCAGCAAGGGGTCGTCGTGTCTCAGTACCAAAGCATGGTCAAAATTCTTCAGCACGTCCCAAGCGGTTTTCTGGATTTCATTGCAGGGGAAAACCATATTGACGCCTTCGTTGATGCTGTCTTCTACTTCAATGGTCAAAACACCCGTATGTCCGTGCAAATATTGTGCTTCGCCTTTAAAACCATAAAAACGATGTGCATATTGCAAATCCAATGTTGTAATGCTTCTCATATGCATCCTCCTGATGTTGTAGTGATTGGTAGTAACCGTTACTATTATTGTATAATACTATGATTTTCGACATTTGTCAAGTGATATTTTCCGTCAATATGCCAAGTATCAAACCAAGCCCATGCACCATTCCACGGCAATGGCGACCAGCACCACCAAAAGCGAAATGATGAAGCCGTGCCACATGGGTTTCCAGCCCGCCGCACGGAGCTTGTCAAAGCCCGTATTCATGCCAATGGCGGCAAGGGCGGCAACCATCAAAAATTTACTGCTCTCTTTCAGTGCCAAGGAAACCGCCTCGGGAATGAAGCCTAAGCTGTTTACACCCGCCATTGCCAAAAAGCCCAAAATGAACCAAGGAAACAGATTGCCAATGGAGACTTTTTTTACGCTTACCTCTGCACCCAGTTCCCTGCGTTTCATGCGTTTTTGCACCATGGCAAAGACCAAAACGGTTGGAATAATCGTTAGGGTACGGGTCAGCTTGACCATGGTGGCAAAATTGCCTGCGCTCTCACTGAAGGCAAAGCCCGCCGCCACAACACTGGAAGTATCATTGACCGCCGTGCCTGCCCAAAGTCCATATGCCATATCGGTCAGACCCAAGCTGTGCCCCAGAATGGGAAAGAGCACAATCATTGCCATATCAAACAAAAACGTGGCTGCCATGGCATAGGCGATATCCTTGTCTTCCGCTTCGATGACGGGTGCAATGGCAGCAATGGCACTGCCTCCGCAAATGCCCGTCCCTGCGGAAATCAAGTTGGAAATTTTCCAATCCAACCCCAAGGCTTTGCCGACCAAATAGCCCCCGCCGAAGCAGGTCAAGAGCGTAAAGACCATGACCATCAGGGAGAGCTTGCCCACGTTCAAAATAATGGGAATGCTCAGGGACGCCCCCAGCAAAATGATGGCAAATTTCAAAATGCGTTTCGAGGTGAATTTTAAGCCAGCCCCCAAGGCTTTGGGATACCAGACTTGACGCAAGCCCATCCCGATGAACATCGCCAAGACCGAAGCCCCGATTAAGTGAATGGGCAAAAGCGACTCAATGCCCTTGGCGAGCAGGGCAATCAGCAGGGCGACCAGCACCCCAGGTATCATCTTTTTCATGAAAAATTCTCCTTTTTTTCTTTGTCCTAGCTTCATCCTAGCACGAATCTATGATAAAATAAAATAATCTTTTTCTATCTTTTGATAAAATTTTATGATTGAGGAGTTTTTGTCATGTTTGATGCCCGTATCCACACCTTTTTGACGCTCTGTGCCTGTATGAATTACCATTTGACCGCAGAACAATTGCACATGAGTCAGCCCGCTGTCACCCAACACATCCAACATTTGGAGGGGCAGTACGGCGTGAAGCTCTTTTCCTATGAAGCCCGTAAGCTCTCGAAAACCCCAGCGGGTGAAGCCCTAGAGCAACATGCCCGCTCGGTGCTCTACAATGATGTCGCTTTCCGCAGACAACTGCAAACACCCCGCCCCCAGCGGGTTGCCATTGGGGCGACCAAAACCATCGGGGAATACACCCTGCGGGAGACCATTTTGTCTCTGCTCGCCCGTGCGGACATAGCGCTGGACTTGGTGATTGACAACACAGAAAATTTACTGCACAAGCTCCACAGCTTCCAAGTGGATTTACTGCTGGTCGAGGGTTATTTTGACCAGCAGGCATATGCCTTTACACCGTTTCGTGCTGTGGAATTGCTGGGCATCTGTGCCCAAAACCATCCCTTTGCAGGAAAAACCGTCCCCATTGATGCTTTATTTGCGGAACAGCTCCTCTTGCGGGAAGAAGGCTCGGGCACACGGGCGGTTTTCGAGCACCACCTCGCCCACCACGGCTACCACACAGAGCACTTCCCACGCAAGGCATACATCAGCAGTTTCCGCATGATAGAAGAAGCCGTCGGGGCGGGCATGGGCATTTCTTTTGTCTATGACGTGATTGCAAAAAGCAACCCCCGCCTGTCCAGCTTTCGCCTGACGAGCGGGGGCATATGGCATAAATTTCAGTTTGTCTACCTCAAGGACACCGACCAAGATGTCCTCTTGCGTCTCTTGCAGGGCGAGGCTTAAGACCGCCTTTCCCCACAGAGGACACGGAGCAGGGTTTGATACAGCCGTTCGGGCTCAATGGGTTTGGTGAGGTGAGCATTCATGCCCACTTCTTTGGATTGGCGTACATCCTCCGCAAAGGCATTGGCAGTCATGGCAATGATGGGCACGGTTTTGGCATCGGAGCGGTCGAGGGCACGCAGGGCAAGACAGGTCTCTAGACCGTCCAAAACAGGCATACGGATGTCCAAGAGGAGTATGTCGTAATATCCTTTGGGGTTCTCGCAGAAGGTATCTAAGCCCGATTTGCCGTCGGCACACCAGTCCACCAACATGCCCTGTTTTTCCAAGAGCTTGCGGGCGACTTTGGCATTGAGCGGGTGGTCTTCGCAGAGCAAAATGCGTTTTCCCTGCAAACTGCTCTTGTCTTCCAGATTCAACTCGATGGCTTCGTTCTCGTCTTTGGCAATGGGATATTGCAAAATCACGGTGACGGTCGTCCCTTGATTCAGGGCACTGTCAATATAAATTTCTCCTCCCATCAAATCCACCAGACGTTTGACAATGGACATGCCCAAGCCCGTCCCAATGGCACGCTCGACACCTTTTCTGTGCTCACGGGTAAAGGGCTCGAAAATCTGGGCGATAAAGGCAGGACTCATGCCAATGCCGTTGTCTTGGATGACGTACTTATCCCGTAAATAGCCACTGGGGGCCTCCATAGCATACATATGGAAGGAGACTTCGCCCCCTTCTGGGGTGTATTTGATGGCATTGGAGAGCAAATTGATGAGCAGTTGCTCTAGGCGGGTGGCATCCAAATAGGAGTTTTTCCACGAGACTCCGTGGAGGGCATGGCTGAAATGGATGTGCTTTTGTTTTGCCAAGCCCTGTGCCGTTTGCACGATGTTCTGTAAAATTTCTTTGCCCGAAGCATAGCTGGGGCGTAGTTCCAATTTACCCAATTCAATCTGGTTGATGTCCAGTGTGTCGTTGATGAGGTTGAGCAGATAGCGTCCTGCCTGTTGTATCTGTTGCATATCCTGCTTCAAAACAAGAATATCTGTTTGCTCGTCTGCCAAATGTGCCAGACCCAAAATGCCATTCATGGGGGTGCGCATGTCGTGGCTGACACGGGAGAGAAACTCTGTTTTTGCCTTATTCGCCTGCTCTGCCAAACTGCGTTTTTTCAGTTCCTCTTGTTCCTGTATGATGTGGGTTTCGTCCTGAAGATAGACCACAAACACTTCTCGATTGTCCCAGTGCATGCGACGACGTTTCATGGTGTAGTGTACACCGTTGCTGGGCAGGACAATGGACATTTCGGAAAAGTGCTCGTAGGAGAGGCTATTACAGTTGCAAAAGGCACAGGGTGTATTCTGTTTGGCTATCATCTGGTGGCAAATTGCCCCTTCCAAGCTCCTGTCTATGCCCGCAATTTCCTTGGCACACTGGTTGGCAAAGACGATTTCGTGCGTGGCAATGTCGACGACATAAATGGCGGTGGGGGCATTTTCGCAGAGGGTGGTGTATTGGGCAACCTGCTCTGGGATGCTGGTATAGACCACATAATAGATGGGCACACCCGCCTCCTCACGGATTTTGGTGGCGGAGAGCATGACCCAAACATAGCCCCCATTTTTGTGCAAGAGGCGATAGGTGACCTGAAAGGGTGTACCATGGCTGGCACTGCGGGCGACCACGTCCAAAAGATTGGCACGGTCGTCTGGGTGGACGGTGGCGGTCACGGGGTCATCTTTGACCCATGCTTGGTATTCTTCCATCGTGCGTCCGCTGATTTTTGGCACACCCTCGCTGGAATAGAGGGTATCAATGCGTTCGCCGATGCGGTAAATGGCAATGCCCCCTGGGATATTTTCCAGAAGGTTGGTCAGCATGATGTCTTTCTGACGCAGTTCCTCATAATAAATATTCTGCAAAGTCTCTTTTTCCTCAAAAAGCCGTTGCTCGTCGGCACGGGCTGCCATGACGCTGGCTTCGAGTTCCTCGGCACGTTCCTGCTCCTGACGGAACGAGTGGGTGATATCACTGCGGGTGAAGCAGAGGAAATTTTTCTGTTTGTCCAGCCAGTAATAATTGCCCCGCTTGAGACGGATTTCGCCTGCGTCCAAAATGCGATAATCCACAGAGAGCATTTGCTTGTCCTGCATGCGACTTTGCAAGGCATCCAAGCGGTTTTCCAAAATAAATTTGGCTTTGTCCTCCCCGATGTAGTGATGATGTAAGTAGCCCTCCATCTTTTCTTGCATATTGTCCACGGAAAAAGCGGGACTCCATGCCCCACCTGCACGGGTGTCAAACATTTTGGCGGTTTTGCCCTGCAAGTCGATGTAAAACAGCGTATCATAATCCGTATGGATGACAGTTTCAATGACCCTTTGGGAGAGTTTGCGGTCGGTTTCATCGCTGCAGTAAGCCACACATTCCACGTCACCCGTCTGGGGGTTGCGGGCGGTTTTCACATGTGCTGTAAACCAGCGTACCCGCCCGACACCGTCTTGCAACCAAAAATCAGTGTGTTTTTGGGCGATGCTGTTTTGATAGTCTTGCACCAGCGTGTCTGGATGGAAAAAGTGGGCAAATGCCTCTTGCTCCGTTTTGTGGAGGAGGTATTGAGAAAAGCGTCCAATTGCCTCGGTATAGGCACAGGGACAGGGCAGATGCTCAAACATGCGTTCCGTACCCAGACTGGAGAGGCAGAGATTTTGGCTGAGGTTAACGTGCAAAATCCCAACGGCATTGGGATTGGCACTGGTGATTTCTTCCAGTATGTGGGCATACTGCTCCAGTTGCTGTTTTTTTGCGGAAATCTCCGAATTTTCCATCGCAGTCAAAACATAAAAATCGTCTTCTTCCTGATAGGCAACAATGTCATAATATTTGCCTGTTTTACTGTCCAAGAAGGTCTGTTTTTGGGCCCGTTCGCCCTGCTGTAAAGCAGACAAAAACGAGACAAAGGTGGGATTTTTGATGGATTTGACCTCATCCAATAGGGCTTCTGGGGTCACGTTGCCCAGCTGGGCATAGGCAGCATTGGCATATTGATAGTGGGCTTTGTCTCCGCTGAGGTGGACAATGGCAAAGGGCAATTTGATGTGGTTATAGGCGAGGGAGTAGAGGCGATATTTTTTCTGGAAGCGGTCTTGGGATAGCACAGATTGGACACGGTGACGCAAGAGGGTCGCTTGAAAGGGCTTATTGATGAAATCGTCTGCACCCGCTTGCAGGGCGGACAGTTCGTATTCTTCGCCACGGTCGGTGAGGGCAAGTACCGCCACAGTATCCCATTTGGCTTGCTTGCGTATCTCTGCAATGAGTCCTAGACCGTCCAAATTGGGCATGACGATGTCTGTTATCACAATATCCATGGTTTCTTTTTCCAAGAGGGCAAGGGCTTCTTTTCCATCACAAGCCTGCCAAATCAAAAAATCTTCCATAAAATAACGCTGTAATAGCTCACGATTCATCGCAATATCATCTACAATCAGCATGTGTTTTTGTTCCATGGTGTTTCTCCATTTCTCTTGCTGTCTTCGGTATCGTCTGTCAAAGGTGCAGGTATCTGCTTTTTCGACCGTCTTTGCTTCTAGTATACTGGAAACGGGTGGGTTTTATCAAGATATTTTTGACAAAAAAAGCAAAAAAACGGGTGGCAGATTGCCACCCGCTTTTTTCTATGAGACTTGCCTTAGGATTTGGAAGGAGCTTTCACTTTGGAAAATTTGGGTTTTTTTGCCCGCTCGGGGAGCTGTGCCAAAATGATGGCAATGAACATCAAAAGCGCACCGAGAATTTCACGGGGCGACATGCTCTGTTGCAAAATCAGCCAAGCGGCAATGACAGAGATGACCGCTTCCAGACTCAGAATCAAGCTGGCGATGGAGGGGTCGACGTTCTTCTGCCCGAGGATTTGGAAGGTGTAGGCAACCCCAGAGGACAAAATGCCCGTATAGAGCAGGGGCACACGGGCGGCATAAATCATCTCCCAAGCGGGGGGTGCTTCCCAGATGAGCATGGCAACGGCGGAGAGAATACTCACCACAAAAAACTGGATGCAGGAGAGCTTCACGCCGTCAATTTTCAAGCCGATGGCATCGACCACCACAATATGCAGGGAGAACATGATGGCACAGAGGAAAATGATGGTATCACCAAATTCCAGAGAGAAACTGCCCGTCATACAGAGGAAATACAGACCCACGGCGGCAATGACCACGCTAATCCAGAGCTTCACACCCACTTTCTTGTGCAAAAACAGCCCGATGATGGGCACAATGACAATGTACAGGGCGGTGATGAAACCCGCCTTACCGACCGTGGTGAATTGTATGCCGAACTGTTGCAGGTTCGAGGCGATACATAAAAGTACCCCGCAGACCAGACCGCCAATCCAAGTCACTTTCTGGTTCATTTCGGCTTTTTCTTCTGTGTTGCGCTTACGGCTGCGCACAAAGAGCACGGGGAGCAGTGCCAGACCGCCAAGGAAAAAACGCACGGCGGAAAAGCCCAGAGGCTGTAAATAGTCCATGCCCATCTGCTGGGCGACAAAGGCAACGCCCCAGATGACGGCAGTGATAAACAGGAGCATTAAATTCTTGATGGGGGTATCTTTCATGAGAAGTAGATGACAACCTTTCTATATTGGGTTTCTTTGGTGGAAGGATTTTGGCTCAAGTGCGGGCGACGATGACACCTTTTTCCTTGAAAATATGTTGGGCGGGGAGCACCCCGCGCATCGAGGAAGTGGGGTAGACAATGCTGTCCCGCCCGATGACTGTACCAGGATTCAAGACGGAATTGCAGCCAATTTCGGCACGGTCTCCCAGAAATGCCCCGACTTTTTTGCGTCCTGTTTCCCAGCGTTCTGCGCCCGCCTGAATGACGACAAGGCTCTTATCGCTCTTGACGTTCGAGGTAATCGAGCCTGCGCCCATGTGGGCTTTGTAGCCCAAAATGGAATCGCCCACATAGTTGAAATGGGGCACTTGTGCGCCGTCAAAGAGAATCACGTTTTTCAGTTCGACGCTGTTGCCAACCACGGCATTTTTGCCAATAATGGCATTTTCACGGATGTATGCCCCGTGACGCAGTTCCGCCCCAGTGTCGATGATGCAAGCCCCTTTGATGTAGGCAGAGGGAAAAATCTTGGCATCACGGGCGACCCAGACATCCTCGCTACGCTGTTCGTACAGGGCAGGGTCAAGCGTCTTGCCCAGAGCACGGATGTATGCCCCAATGTCGGGCAAAACCTCCCAAGGGTGGGTTTTATTCTGGAACAAATCTCCTGCGATGGTCTGGGAGAGGTCAAAAAGTTCGGCTATGGTCACCATCAGTTGCCCTCCAAAATCAAATTTTCTTGACGCATGACGGCAATAACCTGTGCGGTCAGGCGTTCGCACTGTGCGTGGCTGGGGGCTTCGACCATGACACGCAGCACGGGTTCTGTCCCGCTCTTGCGGAGCAAAATCCGTCCCTCGTCGCCCAATTCTTGGGCAACCGCCTGCACAGATGCCTGCACAGCGGGGTTATCGAGAGCGGTTTGCTTGTCGGAAACACGGACGTTTTTCAAAACCTGCGGATAGGCGACCATGTCCCGCACCAAGTCGGAAAGGGTCTTTTTCTGGTCGAGCATGGCTTGCATGACCTTGATGGCGGTCAGCATGCCGTCCCCCGTGGTGGCATACTTGGCAAAAATGATATGCCCCGACTGTTCGCCCCCAATCATATGCCCGTTTTTACGCATGGATTCATAGACGTATTTGTCGCCCACGTCGGTCTTGTCATAAGCAATGCCCGCCCGCTCGAGGGCTTTGTACAGCCCGAAATTGGACATGATGGTGGTCACGACGGTGTTGTTGGCGAGCTTGTCCCGTTGCTTCATATAACAGCTGTAGAGATACAAAATTTTGTCCCCGTCAATCAAATCGCCGTGCTCATCGACGGCAAGACAGCGGTCAGCGTCGCCGTCAAAGGCAAAGCCCACATCCATACCATGTTCTTTGACATAGGCTTGCAGGGCTTCGGTGTGGGTCGAGCCACAGTCTTTGTTGATGTTCAAGCCGTTGGGGTTGTTGCCGATGACGTGGGTTTCTGCACCCAAGGCATCAAAAACGCTTTTGGCTATCATCCATGTACTGCCATTGGCACAGTCGAGGGCGACCTTTTTGCGTTTGTAAGAATGGGTGGCGAGGCTGATGAGGTAGCCAATGTAGCGATTGCGTCCAGAGACATAATCCCGCACTTCACCCAAGTCTTCACCCGTGGCAAAAGGAATGCTGGTCTTGTCGCCGTCCAAATAGGCTTCAATCTCCGCAATCACGGCATCTTCCATTTTTTCGCCCTTGCGGTTTAAGAGTTTAATGCCGTTGTCTTGGTAGGCATTGTGGCTGGCAGAAATCATAATGCCACAATCGAACTCGTCAATTTTTGTGATATACGAGACGCTGGGGGTGGTGGTAACGTGCATCAGGTGGACATCTGCACCCGAGGCAGTCAAGCCTGCACTGAGGGCACACTCAAACATATAGCTGGAACGGCGGGTGTCCTTGCCGATGACGATTTGTGCCCGCTTGCCCTGACTGTAATAATATCCCAAAAAACGCCCCAGATGATAGGCATGTTCCACGGTCAAAACCACGTTGGCTTCGCCACGGAAGCCATCTGTTCCGAAATAGTTTCCCATCGTGTAATACTCTCCTTGTGCTTGTGTTCGGCGGGGGCATAGCCCCATCTATTCTATTATATCCTTTTGTTTGCACCCTGTCAAAACGATTGCTGAAATATTTTCCATGGGAAAGAGAGAAAATCCCCCTGATTTTTGCCAAGCTTTAGGGCAAAGAGACTTCTAAGTGCATGATAGAGACCTCAAAGGCGGTGCGTTCCACGCTCTCCTCGCCAATGGTCTTCCAGTATGTACGGCTCTGTAAGCGTCCCTCAAATGCCAAACTGTCCCCCACCTGCATACGGCTGCATTGCAGTGCCAGAGACCCCCAAGCAATGCAGGGCAGGTAGTCCGCACGGTGATAACTGCGGTTGACGGCGAGGAGCAAATCGCAAATGTCCCGCCCCAGAGGGGTGCGTCGAAAGGTCGGGGCTTTGCAGATGACCCCCTGTAAAAAAACTTGGTTGCAGGCATCTTCTTCGCTCTCGTAAATGCGTTTGGCAAAGAGCGTAATGACCAGACGGTTGCCCACACCTGTCCAGTTGTTGAAGGAGCGCACCTCGCCCTCCACCGTGAGGGACATGCCCGCTTGCAGGGGACATTGGGACAAAAGACCCTCGGGCACGAGCACAGAGAGCAAATCGTCTTTGCCAGAAAGCCGTGCCACCGCCAGAGAAAAGCGATAAAATACAATGCCGTGAACGCTGTGGGATACGCTGGGCTCGTCCCAGACAATGCCG
>CAZSWQ010000015.1:0-21676 GCA_964611025.1 uncultured Ruminiclostridium sp. | reverse complement strand
AACGGGGGCTTCATTTTGACCCTGTTACCTCGTTTTACGGTCATGGCAAGCCATGACCCTACCCCTATCCCCCTTGTCAAAGGGGGATGTCATCCGCAGATGACAGGGGGATTCCACGGTTGCTTGTTGCGGAAATAGGGGGATGCGGAAGGGTCATGGGGGATGCGGAAGGGTCAAGACCCTTCCCTACAATAACCATACAGCATTACAAGATGGTTTTGATGTGCTGTAACAGCCCCTGACAGCCCGCTGTGACGTCCTGCCAAGTCTGCTCAAAGCCACCCGTGTACCAAGGGTCAGCGACTTCCTTGGGTGTGGGCGAAAAATCCATCAGAAAACGCACATTTTCTAAGGCATCTTCCCCGAACATGTGCAGCATATTTTGCATATTGTTCCTGTCCATGACCAGCACAAGGTCATAGTCTTCCAAATCCCTGCCTGTGACTTGGCGGGCACGTTTGCCACTGGGGTCAATGCCCTCACGACGCAAAAGACGCACCGCAGGGGGATAGACAGGATTTCCAATTTCTTCTCGGCTGGTGGCAGCGGAGGCAACGGCAATTTTTTCCGACAATCCCGCCTCTGCAACGAGCTTTTTCATACAAAATTCTGCCATAGGACTGCGACAAATGTTGCCGTGGCAAATGAACAAAAGTTTTATCATGGGTCTCCTTTCAGTCACGGCAAGCCGTGCGCCTAGATGTCATTTGGGATTGACTTTTTTGTCTTCCTGTCGTATCCTGCAAGAGATGCAGAAGACAGGAGGCTTTCTTTTTTGGAACAACTGATTTTTATTTTGGAAGTGCTGGGCACGATTGCCTTTGCCGCTTCCTCTGCCATCATTGGCATCAAACGAGGCAGTGATTTTTTTGGTGTGATTTTTCTGGGGCTGACTGCTGCGGTCGGCGGGGGCATCTTGCGTGATGTGCTCATCGGCAACATTCCCCCGAATGCCTTCCGCAATGAAATTTACATTTTAATCGCCACCCTGACCTCTGTCTTGGTTTTTATTCTGGTGGCACTGTTTCACGGTCGCTTTGACTCGCTCCATCTCTACTTCGATTGGCTCATCAACAGCTTTGACGCTGTGGGACTGGGGATTTTTACCATAAACGGCATGAACGTCGCCTTTGCCCACCACGAAGAACCCTTTTTGATTGTCTTTGTCGGCATGATTACGGGTGTCGGCGGGGGGATTTTGCGTGACGTCATGCTCAACGACATTCCCTTTGTCCTGCGTAAGCACATTTATGCCGTTGCCGCGCTGCTGGGTGGCATCGCCTATTATCTGCTCCTCACCTACCATGTGCCCCAGCAATTCTCCCTCTTTTTCTGCGTCTTCCTGATTTTCGCCATACGCATGCTGGCTACAAAATACAAATGGAATCTGCCCCGCATTCGCCTATGAGAAGCCTTATTTTAAAAGTCGTTTGAGCAAGGTTTTGTAGGAGGGACGATAGGGCTGATAACGCACAGGCAGGTCAATCCAGTTGTCACGCTTTAAGATGCTTTTCTGGTGGCTGAAGGTGCGGAAGCTGTCTTTGCCGTGGTACTGCCCCATGCCACTGTAGCCCACACCACCAAAAGGCATTTCTGAGGAGGCAATATGGACAATGGTATCATTGAGACAGCCACCACCAAAGGGCATGTAACGCAGGAAACGGTCTTGGGTACGTTTGCTGTTCGAGAACAAATACAATGCCAAGGGCTTTTCATAGCTGTGTATGATGCGTTCTGCTTCCTCGATGCTGGAGAAGGTCAAAATGGGCAGAATAGGCCCAAAAATTTCTTCTTGCATGACGGGGGCTTCCAACACGGGACGGTCGAGCAAGGTCGGGGCGATTTTCTGGGCATCCTTGTCATACTGTCCCCCAAACAAAATGCGTTCGTTTTCCATCAAACCGATGAGACGTTCGGTGTGTTTCTGGTTGATGATTTTCCCGAAATGCGGATTTTCCAGTGCATTTTCCCCATAGGTACGGCAGATTTCCGCACAGAGGAGCTTGACCAATGCCTCTTTTTTGTTCGCCTGCACCAGCACATAGTCGGGTGCAACGCAGGTCTGCCCACAGTTTAAGAATTTGCCAAAGACAATGCGTTTTGCTGCTACGGCAAGGTTGGCAGTCTCATCTACAATACAGGGGCTTTTCCCGCCCAATTCCAAGGTAACAGGGGTCAGGTGTGCTGAGGCTTTCGCCATGACTTCCTTGCCGACACCCACGCTCCCCGTGAAGAAAATATAATCAAAACGCTGTTCCAACAGGGCTTGGTTTTCCGCGCGTCCGCCCTCGACCACGGCAACGTATTCCTCGGGGAACAAATCACGCATCATCCCACGGATGAGTGCAGAGGTCGCAGGGGAATAGGCAGAGGGCTTCAAAACGCAACAGTTCCCCGCCGCCAATGCCCCAAACAGAGGCTCCATGGCGAGCATGAAGGGGTAATTCCAAGGGGACATGATGAGCACCAGCCCATAGGGTTCGGCAATGGTGAAGCTACGGGCATGAAATTGCACCAAGGGGGTCTTGACACGCTGGGGCTTGGCGAAGCGTTTTAAGTGCTTGATTTGGTGGCTGAGTTCCGCCAGAGACAAGCCCACTTCACACATATAACTTTCATAATCGCTCTTGCCCAAGTCTTGGGTGAGGGCGGCGGCGATTTCCGTTTCGTGTTCGGAAATGCAACGGTAGAGCCGTTTTAAGGCTTGCAGGCGAAAATCCAAGTCAATGGTCTTGCCTGTTGTGAAAAATGCCCGCTGTTTTTCCATGACGGTTTCAATATCCGTCGATTGTTTTTTCAATTCCATCTGCTTCACTCCGTTTCTCGTATGCGTACTATCATCTTCGCCAAGTCCGCTTCCGTCATGAGCACGGGCACGGGATAGAGGGGATTGCCCTCTTTGGCAGCGTGTTTTGCCAGTGCGGGGATATCCTCTGTGCGGATGCCCGCAAGGGTTTTTGGAATGCCCAAGCGTTCATTCATCTGCCAGACCCAACGGCGGAAGGCATTGGCGGCAAAATGGGCTTCGGTTTCTGGGTCAGCCAGCCCCGCATGCACCGCCAAGCGGGCAAGGGGACGGTCTATTTTCTCCCCGTATGCCTCCAGAAAATGGGGCAATATGACGGCATTGGTCAAGCCGTGGGGCATGTGATAGCGACCGCTGAGGGCATGGCTGATGGCATGCACATAACCCACATAGGAACGGGTGAAGGCATTGCCCGCATAGTATGCCGCCAGTTGCATTTTGCTTCTCGCTTCCAGATTGTCGCCTTGGAAGGTGGCGGTCTCCAAGTGAGAGGAAATCAGATTGACTGCCTGCTCGGACATGAAGCGGGTGTAGGGTGTGGTACTGTGCCCGATGTAGGCTTCCACAGCATGGGTTAGGGCATCCATGCCCGTGGTTGCGGTGAGCTGTGGGGGCAAGCCCAGCGTCAGTCCAGCGTCCAGCACGGCATAATCTGGGATGAGTGGGAAATCATTGATGCTGTATTTTCTGGCGGTTTTTGGGTCGGTGATGACGGCGGCAAGCGTGACCTCACTGCCCGTGCCTGCGGTGGTCGGAATGGCAAACGTCAAAGGTGTTTTTTTCCAGACTTTCATGACCCCGCCCAGTTGACCTAGGGTCTTATCGGGACGCGCCAACAGTGCCCCTGCACCCTTGGCACAGTCCATGGGCGAACCGCCTCCAAAGGCGATGATAGCCCCACAGCCCTGCCTGCGGTATCGGTTCGCCGCCGCTTCGATGTTCTGCACGGTGGGATTCTGTGCCGTCTCATCATAGATGACGACACGGATTTTGTGTCTCTCCAGAGACTGCAAAAGTTCCTCCAAAAGCCCCAAACGGCGCAGGTTTTCGTCTGTGACGAGGAGCACATCTTGCTTGCCCGCTTCCCGCAACAGGGGCGGAATTTCCTCGACGCTGTGCAGAAGTTTGGGTTCTCGATAGGGCAACAGGGGCATGGCGATTTTGAAGCCAAATTGGAAGCTACGACAATAAAGCCGTTGACAGATATTCATACACTATCACTCAAATTCTTTGTAAAATCAAAGGGGATAGCCCCTCTCTTGTCTTTTAGCATAGCACAAATGCCCAAAACAGGCAAGACAAAAGCCCTCATGTCTCTCAGGGACACAAGGGCTTTTTACAGGGTGTTTCAATCCTTTCCAACAGGGGAAGCATACTGGGACAGATTCACGTTTTTCAGTTTGAAACCAGCAATCAACTGGTCGAGCGTGGACGCCTGTCCAGAGAGTTCTTCCGCAGCGGCGGCACTCTGCTCGCTGGTGGCAGAGTTTATCTGAATGACCGACGAAATTTCTTCCGCAGAATGGGAAATTTTTTCAGCATCAATGGCTTCGCTGGTGGCATGGGCAGAAATTTTGCTCACAATCCCAATGACCGTTTTTGCGTTTTCCTCCACGGAAACAAAGGAGCGGGTGACGTTATCCACCACTTGTGTCCCCTGCTGGATGGCATGGAGGGAAACTTGCAGAATTTCTGAGGAATCCTTGACCGCATCAGCGGATTTTTGGGCGAGGTTGCGCACTTCTTCGGCGACCACAGCAAAGCCCTTGCCCGCCACACCCGCACGCGCCGCTTCCACCGAGGCATTCAGTGCCAAAATGTTCGTCTGGAAGGCAATGTCCGAAATGGTCTTGATGATTTTCCCGATGTGTTCGGCATTTTCCTCAATCATCTTCATTGCCGCCACCAGCTCTCGCATTTCCGTGTGCGTCTGAGCGATGCGTTGTTCTGCCTCATGCCCCAGAACATCGGCTTTTTCCGTGTTGTTGGCGGTGCGTTGGATGTTTTCGCTCATGTTTGCCATGGTGGCAGTCAGTTCCTGCAAATTTGCCGCCTGCTCTGTCGTGCCCTGTGCCAAGGACGTTGCACCTTCGGCAACATGCTCCGAGCCGATATAAACTTGTTGGGTTGCCATGCGAATTTCCGACATGACCACGCTGATTTTATCCTGAAAACGCTCAATGGAGCGTTGGATATTGGCAAAGTCACCCAAGAACTGTATGGGTGCAGTGATGGACAAATCGCCTTTTGCAAAATGCTCCATGGCAAAGTCAATGGCATCAATATAGCGTTTGATTTCTGCCACGGAGAAATTGACCGCACCGAGCAGTTCTTTCATGTCTCGGGTTTTGACCTTGTTCCCACAGTGGATGTCCAGACTGCCCTGAGAGAGCTTCAAAATTTCTTCTTTGATGGTCAAAACAGGGGCGACGACTTCTTTCCGCAGGTAGACGAATAGGAAAATTACCATGCCAAAACAGAGCACAACCAGCAGGAAAATCACAATAAAGCCCTGCAACATGGCACGGTCTTGCCCTGCGGTGGCTTCGTTCAACTGCGTATTGAGGGCAGTCATTTCTGTATCAAACTCTCCTAAAATCTGGTCGAGCTTGGGAATGATTTCGCTTTGATAGAGGGCTTTTGCACCTATGCTGTCATAGCTTTGCATCTCTAGGGCACGACCTGCCAGTTGATGTACTTCTTTGTGTATGCCCTCGACCCGCTGGGAAAACGATGCAGAGAGCATCTTATCTTGATTGGCGAGCATCTGCCCAAATTCACAGTTCACACCGTCCAAATTTCCTGTAAAAGTCTCCCAAAAATCAAGGCTGTCGTGCAAATCCATTGCCCAACGCAAATGCCCTGCCCGCATTTTTTCCACAAACTGTATTTGATTGACCGTCTTGGTGATTTCCAATTTTTCCAGCTTGATGGTATTCATGCTATACACATACATGATGCCCACACAAAGCACCAGTAAGGACAAGATGCTAAAGCGCCGAATAAAGGTGGCATGCAAGGTGTTTTTTGTCCATGACATGATTTTTATCCCTTCCCTCTATTGTTCATTTTTCAAAATAGGTACTACTAAGAGAATTGTATCGTATTTTGTCGCATTCGTCAATCATACTTTTCCCAAGAATGGAAAAAGTATTCTCTGCGACTGTCTGGAGACAAAGCAGGGCTTTCGTGGGCATACTGTGTGAAAAAAGCTGGAAAACCCGCCCTTTTTGAGCAATAATCCCTACTGTCCAGCCGTTGACTTGTCTTGGTACGAGTGCTAGAATGAGAGCAATAGAAGTTCTTATTTTTGCCCACTAGGAAAGGATGAGGCGTCGTGTCTACTTTATTACAAAACGCTACGTTAGAATATCAGGCATTCTGCAAGAAAGCCAAACGCATGGAAGCACTTTTGACCAGCATCCAAGATGGAAGCACCTTCTTCATTCCCCCCGAACACAAAGACGCGCCTCTGGACTATCTCCTCGCAACAGAAGATGCCCAAAGCGCCTATATCCCGCTCGGCTGTGAACACGGCTCGGACATTGTTGCCGTGTATGAAGATGTTGCCAAAACCAAGCTCCATATCATGAAACGCAACCCCAACTGTGACGGTGTCATCCGCAGTTACGAGCGTGGGTGCTCCCCCTTCTACAACAAGGGCATTTGCGAAGTCACCATCGACCGTGGCATCACCTTCATTGGCGACCACCTCTTTGAAAACAACAACATCAGCATTTTACACCTGCCCGACACCATCGGCATCATCGGGCTGGAGGCCTTCAGTGGCAACGCTCTGCGGGAAATTGTCATCCCCCATGCGGTGCAGGAAATCCGTGGCTCTGCCTTCAAGAAAAATGAGCTGACCTCCGTGGTCTTGCACAATGCACTGAAGGTCATTGGCTCTCGTGCCTTTTGCGATAACCGCCTGACCGCCATCAAATTGCCCGAATCTCTGGTACACATCGGCAGTTTCGCCTTCAGTGGCAACCTGCTCAAAGCCATCAAGATTCCCAATTCCATCCACGAAATCAAAAAATATTGTTTTGAAGATAACTTGCTCGAAGCGGTCAAGTTCCCCGAACACACCACCACCATTGATGACTATGCCTTTGCGGGCAACCGTCTGGCAACCATCAACCTGCCCTATCACGTCACCCACATCGGCAAGGGTGCATTTGACAGAAATGTTCACTTCCTGACCATCAATGTCAAGCGTGACCCCAACACCATCGTGGGCTTCCCTTGGAAAAAATATTACGGTGTCACCGTCAACTGGAAAGGCAAAACCTAAGCCCCATACAAAAACAGCCCCCCATCGTTTTGGATGGGGGGCTGTTTTTTAGAAGCGGAAGTATATGAAGGGATTGAAGGAGCTGCTGAGGATAAAGACCACACACAAGCCGAACAAAAAGAGGCAAGCCGTATTTTTGCCCAGCTCTACCAAAATAGTGGGACGGCTGAAGCACTTGTGCCAGACGGGCAGGCTACACACTGCCGCCAGAGGCAGGGCGAACAGACCCTTGAGAATATCCGTTTCAAATGCCAAAGCCTGCCAGAGACTGCTCTCCTGCCAGCAGAACATCATCTGCAAGGCATGACGCAGGCTGGCAAAATCAGTCAGATTGAACAGCACCCAGCCCAGATTGACAATGGAAAAGGCATAGAGCCACTGAAAGCCCTTGGGCAGACGCTGTAAAAATTGCTGCAAAAAGCGTTTTTCGAGCAGCAAGAGCAGACCGTAATACAGCCCCCAGAGTATGAAATTCCAGCTCGCCCCGTGCCAAAAGCCTGTCAATGCCCAGACAATCAAAATGTTACAGACGGCTTTCCCGCCAGAGACCCGATTGCCCCCCAAGGGAATGTAGACGTAATCCCGAAACCAAGACGAGAGCGACATATGCCAGCGTCGCCAAAATTCCGTAATGGACAGGAAGATATAGGGGTAGTTGAAGTTCTCGCCAAAGTGAAAACCAAACATTCGCCCCAAGCCGATTGCCATGTCACTGTAACCCGAAAAGTCAAAATAAATTTGGAAGGTATAGGACAGAGATGCCAAGAGATACCAAGCACTGCCGTAGACCTCCGTATGACTGTTGTTGTAGACAATGTTCGCAAGCAGTGCGACTTGATTGGCGATGAGCACTTTTTTGGACAAGCCCACAATGAAACGGCGCAGACCCAGCACCACATCGTCTAGGCTCTCCTTGCGATGCTGGATTTCCCAAGCGACATCCCGATAGCGCACGATGGGTCCTGCAATGAGCTGGGGGAAAAAACTCACATATAAAGTCAGGTCGAAATAATTTTTCTGCAAGTCTATGTCTTGACGGTAGAGGTCAATGACATAGGAGAGGATTTGGAAGGTGTAAAAACTGATGCCGATGGGCAATGCCAACTCGGGAAAGCCAAGCGTTTGCCCAGAAATCGCATTGAAATTGTCCACCAGAAAATTGCCGTATTTGAAGGCGAGCAAATTGGAGAGCAAGAGTGCCACCGTCACGCACAAAATGGCTTTTTTCAAGCCCTTGTTTGCGCGATGCTTGTCCAGCAACAGCCCGCCGACGTAGGCGACGAGCGAAGCGAGGAGCATCAAAATAATATACCTCGGTTCACCCCAGGAATAGAACAGGAGCGAACAGAGCAACAAAACCCCATTGCGATAGCTGCGGTTTTTGCACAGGACATAGGACAGCCCCACCAAGGGCAGAAACAAAAACAAAAAGGTCATACTGCTGAAGACCACTCACTGCACCCCCTCTGGCAAAAATTCGGGCATGAGAAAATAATCCACATTGCCCATGAGGAGCACTTGGTCTATGTCATTTTTTTTCACATACTCTGCAAAATCAAAGGGCATATTGCCATTTTCCACGGCATAATACCGCAAATCCACCGCATGGGTGCGCCCATAATGCGAGGCGAGCAATTTCAAAACCGCATTATCAAAGGATTCCCCGATGACCAGCAGATTTTTTTTGTCCGTTTTCAGACTGTCAAAAACCACTTCGCCACGGTCGTCCCCGTAGAACATGCCGTACTGCACGCTGTCCCGCTCGCCGTTTAAATAGGCATCTTGTTCTCCATAATCGCCCACGGGTGTTCCGTTGATGCGGATTTCCATGGGCGGGAAGGCATAGCGATAGGCGGAAAAGACCTCCGACATGGTGGTATCACAGCCCCCTGTGACCGCCTTCGAGCCACTGAAGGTCAAACCCGTGTTCACTTCTTCCAATGGTTCGAGCGGGTCGGACAGCCCCAAAAGCTCACACAGTGCCAAATAGCCTCGGTACGAGCCTTTGTGATTCCAATGGTGGTCGGTTTCATAAAACTGCTCCGAAAATTCCGCAAAACTGTCAATGCGATAGACGCCCTGCTTTTCCGTGGGCAAGTCCAATTTGCTCTGCAAATAATCAAAACCCTGTAATTTTTCATTGGTCTCAAAGTTGATATCGGTATCTTTTTCAATGTAGTACAGGTAAAAATCCACATCGGGATGACGGGCAAAGGTCTGGTTCAAGCCCTGTGCTTTCTGGTCGAGGGCTTCGGTGATGCTGGACAAAATACGCATGGGATAGACAATATACTCTGAGCCAAAGGTCTGGGTTTTCATATAGGAAATATACCGCTCAGGTAATTTTTCTGCAATACGCTCCACCGCAGAAAACAAAACCCGACTCTCTAGGGCATAATACAGCCGTTTCATAGTCTGCGACAGGGGCATTTGATCCATGAGTGCCGTTTCTGTCTCGTCTTGTAGGCTGTGGTCAAGGTAGCGTTCCACTGTGGGTACGGTCAGTTTCACGGCATAGCGGTTTTCCAAAGCATTCATTTCTCTGGGAAAGAGCACCGCCCGCCCCAGAGACAGCAGGGTCAGCCCTGCCAGAATACCCACAAAACAACGCTGGATACATTTTTTGATTTCGGACACCTCCCTTGGATGATTCCGCAACAGTATACTGCATATGCCGACAAAATGCAATCTTTTGTGGGCAGGTGCGAGGCACACATGCCACGACAAGAAGGCAATTTTGGCAAATTGACACCCTGAAAAAAACCAGTTTTCTGAAAATAAAAGTGGTCAGTTTTGCTCTTCCAAGCCTTGGGAGACGGTCAGTCAGGCACAGAGCTGATAATCTGACCATTGAAAATAACTTATTTTTGAGCATTTTAAAATAGTCAGTTCTCTGCTAGACTGGGCTTGCCCTCAGAGAGAGACGGGCAAAGATTCAAACATCAATTTTTTACATAAAGGACGGTTTTCATCATGAACTATGAACGTGCAAACAAAATTACCGAACAATTCATGGGTGGTGTCATCATGGACGTGACCAGCCCCGAACAGGCAATCATTGCAGAACGTGCTGGTGCAGTCGCTGTCATGGCACTGGAACGCATCCCCGCTGACATCCGTGCCGCTGGTGGTGTCTCCCGCATGAGCGACCCCAAGATGATTCAGGAAATCATGGCAGCAGTCAAGATTCCCGTCATGGCAAAGTGCCGCATCGGTCATTTTGTCGAAGCCCAGATTCTCGATGCCATCGGCATTGACTTCATTGATGAAAGCGAAGTCCTCTCCCCCGCTGACAACGTCTTCCACGTCGACAAGACCAATTTCAACGCTCCTTTTGTCTGTGGTGCAAGAAACTTGGGCGAAGCCCTCCGCCGTATTCAGGAAGGTGCTTCCATGATTCGTACCAAGGGCGAAGCTGGTACGGGCGACGTTGTCCAAGCCGTTTCCCACATGCGCCAGATTCAGGGCGAGATGCGTAAGGTCGTCTCCATGAGCCGTGATGAACTGTTCAACGAAGCCAAGGTGCTGGGTGTGCCCTATGAACTCTTGCTCTTTGTCCACGAAAACGGCAAACTCCCCGTGGCAAACTTCTCCGCAGGTGGTGTTGCTACCCCCGCTGATGCTGCACTGATGCGTCATTTGGGTGCAGAAGGTGTCTTCGTCGGCTCTGGTATCTTCAAGTCTGGCAACCCTGAAAAGAGAGCCACCGCCATTGTCAAGGCTGTTCAGAACTACACCGATGCCAAGCTGATTGCAGAACTGTCCAAGGATTTGGGCGAAGCCATGGTCGGCATCAACGAAAGTGAAATCAAAGTGCTCATGGCAGAACGTGGCATCTAAGTAACACGGACAACATGGAAACAACACGGAAGGGTCAAGACCCTTCCCTACAAAAAAAACAAAACATTGTCAAGAATATAAGATATGCACATATCTTCCCAAAAAGAGCCAAGGTCTATGACCTTGGCTCTTTTCTTTCTGGTCAAAGGCTTGTCTTTGTGCTATACTACTGAAGCGAAACCGCAGGGAAAGGAAATTTGCTTACATGAAAGAGAACATTACCTTAATTGGCATGCCTGGGGCGGGCAAGAGCACCTTGGGTGTGCTTTTGGCAAAAAGCCTAGGCTTTGATTTTTTAGATGTGGATTTGCTCATCCAGCACCGTGAGGGTACACTGTTGCAAAATCTGCTCGATGCCTACGGCATGGAGGGCTTTTGCCAGCGGGAAGAAGAAGCCCTCTTGAGCCTGTCCTGCCAAAAAACCATCATCGCCACGGGGGGCAGTGCCATCTATGCCAAGGCAGGCATGGCACACTTGGCGGACATCTCTCACATTGTCTATCTCGACGTGCCCTTTGCCGAAATTGAACGACGTCTGGAGAACATCAAAACCCGTGGCATTGCCATGAAAGCGGGTGCAAGCTTGCAAGATTTGTACGCACAACGGCAGGCACTCTATGCACACTATGCCCAAGACACGATACACTGTGCCGACAAAACCAGCGAAGAAACGGTCACAGAACTGATGAACCTTTTGCAAAACCGCTGACTTGCCCTTGCCCAAAAAGAGCCTGCACACAGGCTCTTTTTTTCTGCAAATTGCTCACGGACTATCTTTTTTTGTCGATTGATGCTATACTACATCCTGATATGAATATGGACAGAAAGAGGTGTATGCCCCATGCAAACATGGGAAGAATTGCGAGAAACTTGTTTATCTTGTGAACAATGTGCCCTGTGCCAGACCCGTACCCATGTGGTCTTTGGCGACGGCAACCCCAAAGCGGGGATTTTATTCATCGGGGAAGCCCCAGGCGAACAAGAAGATTTGTCGGGTAAGCCCTTTGTCGGGCGGGGTGGGCAACTGCTCGACGATATGCTCTCCCTCATTGACCTCCAACGGGACAAGCATTTTTTCATTGCCAATATGGTCAAATGCCGTCCCCCCGCCAACCGTGACCCCAGCCCACAGGAGCAAGCCGCTTGCATGGGTCACTTGCAAGCACAAATTGCCATTTTACAGCCCAAAATCATGGTCTGTCTGGGCAGAATCGCCGCCCAAAAACTGCTGGGCAAGCAGTTTAAAATCACCCAAGACCACGGAAAATGGTTCGAGGTGGACGGCAGACCCACCATGGCACTGTATCACCCCGCCTTTCTCCTGCGTGATCCCCGCAAAAAACCAGAGACCTTTGTCGATTTGAAAACCTTGCAAGCCAAAATCCAAGCTTGCTGTCCCGAAATTTATCAGGAATTGGAGCAACACTCTCATGAATGAACGCTTAGAACGCATCCTGCGACGGGTGCAAAAACCCGCGCGCTACACGGGCGGGGAATACCTCGCCACCGTGAAAGACAAAGACAGTGTGGATTTCCGTGCCGTCATGTGCTTCCCCGACACCTATGAAATCGGTATGTCCAATTTGGGTTTGCGTATTTTGTACGGTGTGCTCAACAAGATGGAGGGTGTCTGGTGCGAACGTGCCTTCTCGCCTTGGACGGACATGGAAAGCGAACTACGCAAAGAACAGCTGCCCCTTTGGGCTTTGGAAAGTGGCGACCCCCTCGCCAGCTTTGACTTCATCGGTTTATCCATTGGCTACGAAATGGCATATACCAACGTCTTGAACCTCTTGGATTTGGCGGGTCTGCCCCTGCGCAGTGCCGACCGACCCAGTGCCTTCCCCCTCGTGGTGGCAGGCGGGACATGTTCCTACAACCCCGAACCCCTCGCCCCCTTTGTGGATGTCTTCTGCATCGGTGAGGGCGAAGAAGTCCTGCCCGAATTGGTGACGCTCATGCGTCAGGCTAAGGCAGAGGTCTGGGACAAAACAACCATGCTTCTGGCGATTGCCAAAATCGAAGGCTGTTATGTGCCCTCCCTCTATGACATCAGCTATCAGGAAGACGGCACGATTGCCAAAATCACCCCGCTGGGGACTGCCCCCCGCAAAGTGTTGAAGCGGGTCATGCGGGACATGAATCAGGCATTTTATCCCACAGACAGCATGGTGCCCTCCACGGAAATTGTCCAAGACCGCATCATGCTCGAGCTGTTCCGTGGTTGCATCCGTGGCTGTCGCTTCTGTCAGGCGGGCTTCATCTACCGCCCTGTGCGTGACCGCTCGGCGGACTTGCTGGCTGAACAGGGCAAGCGTGCCTGTGAAGTCTCGGGCTATCAGGATATGACCCTAGCGAGCCTGTCTTCCAGCGACTACCCCGCCCTTCTGCCCCTCTGTGACGACTTACTGCCTTGGTCTGTGCCCCGTCAGGTCGGCTTGAATCTGCCCTCTCTGCGTGCCGATAATTTCTCCATGCAACTGATGGAACGTCTGAGCTTGGGTGGACGCAAAACAGGTCTGACTTTCGCACCAGAGGCTGGCTCACAACGTCTGCGTGATGCCATCAACAAAAATCTCACAGAAGAAGATTTGCTCACCTCCTGCCGTACTGCCTTTTCGGGTGGCTGGAATGCGGTCAAGTTATATTTCATGCTGGGCTTGCCCACCGAAACCGACGAGGATATCTTGGGCATTGCGGAGCTGGCGAACAAGGTGCATCGTGTTTGGAAAGAATCCGCCAGCAACCGTGCCCGTGGTGTCCGCATCACCGTCTCCACCTCCTGCTTTGTGCCCAAATCCCACACACCTTTCCAGTGGGAAGCCCAAAACACGCAGGAAGAATACATGCGTAAGGTTAAATTGCTCCGTGAGGCAATCACCAACCGCTCGGTCACTTACAACTGGCATGACCCCGAAACCAGCTTCTTGGAAGCCGTCTTCTCCCGTGGCGACCGCCGTCTGGCGGACGCACTGGAAACCGCTTGGAAACATGGCGCAAGATTTGATTCTTGGAGTGAGTGTTTCCAGTTGCAACGCTGGCTGGATGCCTTTGATGCCTGCGGCATAGACCCCAGTTTTTACGCAAACCGTGTCCGCCCCGTTACGGAAATTCTCCCTTGGAAAACCGTCTCGGACGGTGTGCGGGATGGCTTCCTCTGGGACGAACGGGAAAAATGTTATAAGGCGGCAAGCACCCCCGACTGTCGCAGCGAATGCAGTCACTGTGGGGCAAATCGTTTCTGTGAGAAAGGAGTCTGTCATGGCTAAACACCGCATCGTATTTTCCAAAACAGGCAAAGCCTGTTATATGTCGCATCTGGATTTGATGCGTACCATGCAAAGAGCCTTTCTCCGTGCGGGCATGCAAATCAAACACACCGAGGGCTTCCATCCCCATCCCTACATTGCCATGCCCCTGCCCTTGCCCCTCTTTTTCTCCAGCGATTGTGAAATTTTGGAGTTCGGTCTGCTGGCTGGAGCGACGCTGGACACCCTGCCCGCCCTTTTGACCGAAGCACTCCCCGAAGGGCTTTGTGTCAAGACCTGCTATGAGGACGGCTTGGCATTTCGGCATTTGACTTATGTCCGCTACCACATCCGCATGACTTTCGACGAGGGCAAGGCACAGGAGGCAAAGACCGCTCTGGAAGCTTTTTTGGAACAGGAGAGCCATGTCATTTTGAAAAAGAGCAAAAAATCCAAGACGGGTACAAAAGAGCTGGACATCATGCCCCAAATCCGCCGTGTCGAAGCCCTCACTGCCACGGATACCCAGCTGGACTTGCACATCCTGCTCCATGCCCAGAATCCAGGTTTGAATCCTGATTTGCTGGTCAATGCCTTCCGAGCAGTCCACCCAGACCTCGCCCCCGATTTTGTCCGCTTCCACCGCCTCGCCATTCTTGACGCTGAGGAAAAACCCTACGTGTGATACAAATATAGAATTTGTCCCTACACCAAAGCACAAAAAACACCACCGACCTGTGAGGGGGCGGTGGTGTTTTTTTTAAATGATTTCTATGTAACGGATTTTGTCGTATTGTCGGATTTCTTCCAAATCCAATTTCGGTCGGTAGACGCTCTCATCAGACATCAAGTCCAGTCGCATGGACAAGAGCTCATGATTGAGAAAATCCAGTTGTTTGATTTCCTGAATATTCCAACCCTGATGGCGCATACATTCCAGAATACGGCTGAACTGGCAGCCATGCTCCACTTCCACAAAAACCGACAATTGTATGGTGGTCTTGACATACTTAATATCAAAACTACTCAAAATCAAGAGAATGAAAATCATGCACAGCATCATAATCACAGCACATTCGTAGTAGCCACAGCCAATGACCAGACCCATGCAAGCCGATGCCCAGAGGCTCGCTGCGGTGGTCAAACCACGCACCCGATTGTCTTTGGTCATGATAATCGTCCCCGCACCCAGAAAACCAATGCCAGAGATGACCTGTGCCGACAAACGCAAAACGTCCCCTGGGACGACCCCTGCCGTGTAGGAAGCCACATACTCACTCACAATCATGGTCGAGGTCGAGCCGATGCAGACCATCATATGTGTCCGCAAACCCGCCGCCTGTTGGCGTCTGCCACGCTCCAAGCCAATGATGCCCCCAAAGGCAGAGGACATGAAAAAGCGTATCGCAATGGAAATTATGGTCAGATGCCGTAAATATTCAATGTTTTCTATCATCTGCAATCATACCCCTTTTCTCTCTGGCAAAGCACCACAAGATGCACTGTGTACCTTGCCCAAATATGCTAACAAGTCCGCTTCAGGCAGGGGACGGGAATAGAAATACCCTTGATGCACCCGCACACCAATGCCCTCCAAAATGGAAATTTGTGCTTCATTTTCCACCCCCTCACAGATGGTCATTAGCTCTAGGCTCTCCATGGCACGGGCGACGCTGTGCAAAAAATTCATTTGCTTGGGGCTGTTCATCGCTGACCAGAGCAGGGATTTATCCAATTTGACATTGGCAAATGGCAACTCCGACAGATATTGAAAATTGGCATAGCCCGTGCCAAAATCATCCAGAGAAAAACGGAAACCATAGCAGGAAAATTCCTCCATGGTATGACGCACACGGGCAAAAGAAGATGTGCTCTCCGTTTCTGTGATTTCCAGACAGAGTTTCTGCGGGTCGATGCTGTGTGCGCGCACAATGGCGAGATAGTCGTCCACCACATGCTCCTGCATGCACTGTGCCATGGAGAGATTCACCGACACATATTTCACCGACTGGAGGGCTGCCTCATTGTGCTGGACAAAATGACAGACTTTGTGGAAAATCTGCTCACCGACCTGCAAAATCGAGCCGTTCTGCTCGGCAATGCGGATGAAATCATCGGGGGAAATGAAGCCAAGTACGGGGTCAATGAGACGGGCGAGGGCTTCCATGCTCATGACCTGATTTTTCCCATAGTGAATGGGCTGGAAAACCACCTGCAAGCTATCCTGTTCTACCGCCCGCTCCAGTGCTTTTTCCATGTCGTTTTCCCGTTGGTAGCTTTCAAAAAATTGGGCATCTGCCACCAGAACATCTGTTTCACTCTTGGCATGGAAAACCTGCAAAATACGCTCCACCGCCGAGAACAAGCTCACGGCACTGTTGCAGTCTTGATAATTCAAGCCACCCATGCGTGCTGTAACGTGAATCTTCGCCTGTCCAATGTCCCACACATGTTCCAACTGGTCAAAGTAGGCTTGCACTTGCATTTTGTTGATGCTCCGATTGCGTAAAATGACCCCGAAAACATCTCCCTCACAGCGGAAAATATAGTATTTCGGGTAGCGTGCGTGCAAGGTGCGAAAGACCTCCTGCAAAACCAAATCCCCCACTTGGTTGCCAAATTCCACATTGACAGTTTTAAAGTCCTTCATCGAGACCAACAGCAGGGAAAAGGGACGTTCTTCCTCATAGAGGGCATCGAGGAGAATGTGTGCCGAATTGCGGTTGAATGCCCCCGTCAGCGGGTCAAGACGGTCGCTGGGCAGTTCCAAGGAACAATACACCATCATGACCGCCAGAGCATAGGAGGCATTGTTCAGCATCAGATGGGGATAGTAAAATTGGATCAACATGGAACTGAGCACAATCAGAATAAAGACATAAATGACAACGCTTCTGCGATTGGCAATTTCATGTCTGGAATGGAAAATCATCCGCATGCTGATGAGAAGATAGACAAAGGCAACCACATACAAAACAATATGCGTCAGCCCACGGTAATACGCCCCCGAAGCGTCCAGATAAAACGCCCCCCAAGTGCCAAACGGCGAGAGCAAAATACACAGGACAGAAAGCGAATAGGGTATACTGAGTGTGAGCAATTTCCGCTTGCCTTTGTCCTTGAGGTAGCCCGTGATGATGAAAGTATACACTGAGAGCAGGAAAGCACCGAGCTGTGTGGCAAGCAAAAACAGAATGTCCCCCAGCGTAATGAGTCCTAAGGGGATTTGTGTATGGTGCATGTCCATTGTGACCGTGATGACTTCCAAAAACACGGCTGCGATTGCCCCAAACATCATCGTGCGATAGATATAAGAACGCAAAATGGGCAAGTGATTTTGACGCAGGTAAAACCAAGATATGATCAATAGGAAACATCCTGCGGCTATGCTGTAATGTATATTGTAGTTCATATTGATTCTCCTCGAACGAGCCCTGCAGGGAATATGACCGCCTACAGGGGTAAACTTTCATTCAGTATAGCATAGTTTGGCAAAAAAGGCAAAACAAACGCAGGATATTTCACTTGCAACATCCTGTGTCAAACAAGCATCTGATTGCAAAGGGACTTTTTGCATCAATGCGTCCATAATGCGTCCGTATTGTGTGCTTGCCCAGAGAGTTTTTCGGCAATCACGGTCGTTTCTTCTATTGTTCTCTTTTTTCTTTCCATAAAAACACAGTTGATACATAAAAAGTATATGCCTCTCGCTTGAACAATGAAAGAAAAACGTAGCACATTCCCCAAAAAAATTGTCAAGTTGACAGATATTTTGTCCCATAATCCAATGGCTTTTTTTCCTTTCTACACCCCTCGTATTTTTTCACAGGGACTTTCGGGAAAATAGAAAAAAATTTGTTGCTTTTTTCCAAGATTTCGGCTATACTTCTTCTTGTCCCCACGCAACCACCGAAAGGAGCTATCATGACACAGAAACCATCTAAATCCACCTTTTCCCGCATTTTATTGAGCATTGTGCTAACGCTCGTCTTTGCTGGCGTTTATTTTTACGTCACGCTCCCCGCCATCAACCTACACAACACCGAATTTCTGATGTTCTTGGGCATTTGTCTGGTCGTTTATGTGGTGCTTGCCATGTTGCTTTTGGGCTTCGATACGGGAACATCCTCCCACATCAGCCTGAAAGACTACCTGCAATTTGCCAAGTCCCAGTGTAAAATTGTGGTACTTGCCCTGATTGTGCTCGTCGCCATTTTTGTGCTGGGTCAAATCATCTCCATGCCCATCTTCCGCTCGGGGGCATATCACGATTTGCTCGCCGTTGACACAGGCAATTTTTCCACCGACGTTGAGCAGGTCTCTTACAATGAAATCCCCATGCTGGACGAAAGCTCCGCCCGCCGTTTGGGCAGTCGCAAGCTGGGCGAACTCGCCGACATGGTCAGTCAGTTCGAGGTCTCGGACGACTATATCCAAATCAACTACCAAGGGCGTCCTGTGCGTGTGTCCTGTCTGGAATACGGCGACTTCTTCAAGTGGCTCAACAACCGCAAGGCAGGTCTGCCCGCCTATGTCATGGTCGACATGGTCACCCAAGCCGTGGAAGTTGTCCGCATGAAGGACATGGGCATGGAGGGCATCCGCTACTCCCCCTCGGAATTTTTCTCCCGTGACCTGCTCCGCTCCCTGCGTTTCCAGTATCCCACCTTCATGTTCCGTGCGCCCCACTTGGAAATTGACGAAAACGGCGAAGCATTTTGGGTCGCACCCCGTGAAACCCGTACCATTGGGCTGTTTGGCGGGGCGGATATCATCGGTGCTGTTCTGATGAATGCCTCCACGGGCGAATCGACTTACTACGATATGAAAGATATCCCCTCTTGGGTTGACCGTGTCTACACCGCCAGCCTGATTATGGAGCAATATGATTACTATGGTACGTTTGTAAACGGCTTCATCAACTCCATCATTGGACAGCGTGACGTGACCGTGACCACCCGTGGCAACAACTACATCGCCATGAATGGCGACGTCTATATGTACACGGGCATCACCTCCGTCAGCTCCGACCAATCCAACATTGGCTTCCTGCTCTCCAACCAACGCACCAAGGAAACCACCTTCTACTCTGCCCCTGGTGCGATTGAAGAATCCGCCATGGAATCCGCCATGGGCGTGGTGCAGGACTTGGGCTATGTCTCGACCTTCCCCCTGCTTTTGAACATTGCGGGCGAGCCGACCTATTTCATGTCCCTCAAGGACGGTTCGGACTTGGTCAAGATGTATGCCATGGTCAACGTCGGACAGTATAATCTGGTCTCCACAGGGGCAACCGTCGCCCAGTGCGAACGGAATTATCTCGCCATGTTGACCGATTTGGATTTTGACCTCTCCGATTTGCCGGACACCGCCCCCAGCCTGCCCCAGACGGAAATCAAGGGCACTGTGGCAGAGCTTCGCTCTGCGGTCATTGACGGCAACACCCGCTATTACCTGCGTTTGCAGGAGAGCGAACAGGTCTACACCATCGAAGCGGGCAAGAGCTGGCAAGCTGTCATGCTGAATGTCGGTGACAGTGTGACCTTGCAGGTGGAAGAACCTCTGGAAGGGGCTTCTCCCGAAACGCTCAGCGCGTACAGCCTCACCCGCAACTGAATTCGCCCCCCTATGTCGAGTCGATGTCCCTCCTTTGGAGGGCATCGGCTCGCTTTTTTTATTTTACAGGGGTGGACAAATATGGCAAAATATATGAAAAATTTCTCTGGGGCGAAATTTCGAGAAATTTTTGTTGATTATTTCCCAACAATGCGGTATACTATACTCCTAACAGCCTTCTGCTTTGCCCTGTGCGACAGAGTGTAAGGCCGCACTAGTCGGGGAGTTAGCGGTGCCCTATGCCTGCAATCCGCTACAGCAGGGATGAATCCCGACTTTCGGATGTATTTTGTTTTGTCAGTTGTCGACAAGTGGCGATGACGAGTCGGTCCTACGCAACATGGTCCTGTGAACCGTGTCAGGTGGGGAACCAAGCAGCACTAAGCAGATTGCTGTGTGTGCCGTGGGAGTGCCGATTCCGAGCAGGCTGTCGGAGAGACGGGGAGAAGATATACTTCAACGGTCGGTGTGCGGTCTTGCAGTCTATCGCCCAGCCTTGCAGGAGGTTTTCCTTGTTCGGACGAGTGACACAGGAGGGATGATTTGTGTACCAAGCCTTATATCGTACTTGGCGACCTTTGACCTTTTCGGATGTCGTGGGGCAAACACACATCACCGAAACCCTCAAGCGTCAGGTCACACAAGATAGACTCTCGCATGCCTATTTGTTCACGGGCACACGGGGCACGGGCAAAACCAGTTGCGCCAAAATCCTCGCCCGTGCGGTGAACTGCCAAAATCCCCAAAACGGCGACCCCTGCAATGCTTGCCCCGCTTGTCTGGGCATAGAAGATGGCTCAATTTTAGATGTACTGGAATTGGATGCTGCCTCCAACAACGGCGTTGACCAAGTGCGTACCCTGCGGGATGAGGCGATTTATACACCCTCCAGTGTGAAAAAGCGTGTCTATATCATCGACGAAGTGCATATGCTCTCCAGCTCTGCCTTCAATGCTCTTTTGAAAATTTTGGAAGAACCGCCCGCCCATTTGCTCTTTATTTTGGCGACCACCGAACTGCACAAAGTCCCTGCCACCATCAAATCCCGTTGCCAGCAATTTTCCTTCAAGCGGATTTTGCCCAGCGACATTGCAGGACGTTTGCAGTTCATCGCCGAGCAAGAGGGCTTTTCCCTCGAAGTCGGGGCGGTGGACTTGCTTTCCCGTCTGGCAGAGGGCGGTTTGCGTGATGCCCTCTCTCTGCTCGACCAGTGCCTCTCTAGGGGAAAACAACTGCGGAAAAGCGATGTTTTACAGGTCTTGGGTATGGCGGGACACGAGGAAATTTCTGCACTCTTAGAGGAAATCCTCGCCCGCAATACCACCCTCGCCTTGGAACACCTCGCCCAGCTCTACCAAGCGGGCAAGGAAATGGCATCCGTTTTGGCGGAACTCTCCGCCCTCTTGCGGGATATTTTGCTGTTTCAGACCGCCCCTGGGGGCAGTGAAGCCCTGCTCAGTGGCGCGTTTTCGCATGAGACCTTAGAAAATTTTGCCAGTGCCCGTGCCAGTGCGGAATATTTCCAAGCCCTGCAACACATTCAAACCGCCCTTGCGGATTTGCAACGCAGCAACCACCGCCGTACCGATGTGGAACTGTGTATTTTGCGTCTGAGTGAACAGAGCATGGCGAGCGATACCAATGCCCTGCTTGCCCGCATTGCCCGTCTGGAACGTCAAATTTCCGAGGGTGTGTCCCTGACACTTGCCCCCCCCGTGCAGACAGAAAAAAAAACAAAACCCGCCCCAAAGCCAAACCCCAGCCCTGAACCAACACCGCCCCCGCCCGTTTTTTTAGACGAGGACGATGAACCCTATCAATACAGCGACGAAGACGCACCACCCCCCACGGATGCAGACAGTCCCCCTTGGG
>CAZSWQ010000014.1:0-22922 GCA_964611025.1 uncultured Ruminiclostridium sp. | reverse complement strand
TATAAGGACTATCTGAAAAACGTGGCGAGCAGTGAAATTTATGCCACTTGGGACAGGGAGGCGATACGGGCGAATTTGTACGCCATCAACTCCTTTACCCTGAATCGGGTCTATACGGAATGGTATCGCAGTAAGGGCTATGATTTTACCATTACGAACTCGACTGCCTTTGACCAGTCTTTCCGCTACGGACGCACGATTTATCAGGACATTTCCGAAGTGGTCGATGAGATGTTCACCCAGTACATCTCCCTGCCCGACATTCAACAACCACTTTTTACGCAGTATTCCGATGGGCGGGAAGTGGTGCGGGCTGGCTGGCTCAGTCAATGGGGTTCTCAGGAGCTTGCCCGTGAGGGTTATACTGCCTTGGAAATTTTGAAGTATTATTATGGGCAGGAAATTATGTTGAAGCAGGCAGAGAAAGTGCAGGGGATTCCGATTTCTTTCTCTGGCACGGCACTGAAAGAGGGCTCGAGCGGGGAAGCGGTACGCACGGTGCAAAAACAGCTCAACGCAATCAGTGAGAGTTACCCCTCCATTGGCAAAGTGGCGGTGGATGGCATTTACGGGGCGGGTACACAGGAGAGCGTGAAACGCTTCCAAAATATTTTTGCCCTGCCCGTGGATGGGGTGGTGAATTTCCCGACTTGGTATGCCCTGTCCAATGTCTACGTCGGTGTAACGGGCATTGCCGATTGATATCAATATCATATTATGTAAGGGACGATGCCCACATCGTCCCAATTTTTTTACAGTTAAAAAATGCCCATGCTTTGGAAAAATTGCTGGCGGTCTGCGGTGTAGGGGCGGTTGAAGCGTCCCAGACTGAGCAGGTCTTCTGCCTTGCCTTGGAGCTGGTTCACACGGTCATGACAGGTGAATAAAATATCATAGCCCCGTGTTTGCAGAACCTCCAAGGCTTCGGGGCACTCAAAGCCATAGGGATAGGCAAAGGCACGGGGGATGTCGCCCGTGTACTTGGCAAAACCCGCTTCCAGTTGGGCGAGGTCTTCGGAAAAGCGTTGTTTGTATACCTCGGTAGTTTCACCTGCCTTGATTTGACAGCCTTTGCGGGCTTCGATGTTGTGCATGTTCTGGGTGTGCAGGGAAAATTCCACATGGGGCGAGCGGGATAAGTCCTGAATTTCCTCCCAAGAGAGGTAGGAATAGGACAGGTGATGGTCAGAAACCTTGGTGTAGGCATCGGCACAAGTCCCAATGATGGCACAGACAGCGGAAAAATCATATGCTTCCAAGAGGGGCAGGACGTAGGCGAGAAAGCTCTCTTGCCCATCGTCAAAGGTAATCATGACCGATTTTTCGGGCAAGTCCGCTTCCCCTCGCACAAAGGCACGCAAATCCGCCAGCGAAACGCTCCGATAGCCCCGCTCTTGCAAATAGGCAAAGTCCTGCGTCAGACTTTCCGTGGAAACGGTGTAATCGCCACAGGCATTTGGGTCGGGGCTGACGTGGTGATACATGACAATGGGCAGGGGTATGGGTGCTGGGCTTTGTGCCAGAGCAGAGAGGGCACAGAGGGAAAAACTGGCGAGGGATAAAAACAAGATGAGCACAAAACGACGCATAAAATCAGACTCCTTTGGCAATCATAGTGAAGTATTGTCCCTGTGCTGGGGGCAATATTGCTTGCTATGCTTCAGTCTGGGCAAAAAGCCTGCTTCTATGCAAAAACAAAGGTGCTTGTGTCACGGGCAAAACTATGCTATACTGAACACAAGAAAAATTTGAGCATAGACCGAAAGGAACACATTTTTGTGAGTCGAAAAGAATACCTAGGCTACGAAGCTGGCCCCATCCGTCCACCCAGTGAAGCGTATAGCTTGCTCTTGCGTTTGGTGCGGGGCTGTTCGTGGAATCGCTGTAAGTTCTGTGGATTTTATCGGGGCATTCCCTTTTCCCTGCGTCCCGCTGCACATGTCATCGCAGACATTGATGCCTTCAAAACTTGGATTGATGTCTTTGAGGGCAAGACGAAAAAAGAAATTGCCACCGAAGCCGATTATGAAGCCTATTACATGGCGGCATCTTGGTATCAAGCGGGCATGGAATCCGTATTTTTTCAGGACGGCAATGCCCTCTTGATGCGTCCCAATGATATGATTGCCATTTTGGAGCACTTGAACAAGACCTTCCCTCAGGTGCAACGCATCACCACCTATGCCCGCAGTGACGCAATCGCCCGTGTGCCCGATGAATATTTGAAACGCTACAACGAATTGGGCTTGAATCGTTTTCATGTCGGCATGGAGACGGGCAACGACCAGCTTTTGACCATGACCAACAAGGGCGTGGATAAGGCAACCCAAATTTTGGCGGGACAAAAAGCCGTCAAAGCGGGCATTGAAGTATCGGAATTTTACATGCCCGGCTTGGGGGGCAAGGAGTACGGCAACCAGAGTGCCGACGACACCGCCGATGCCATGAACCAAATCAACCCCGATTTCATCCGCATCCGCACCATGGCGCTGTCGCCCAAGTTGGATATCCAAGAGGATTATGATAAGGGCATTTACACCCGCACCAATGATATGGACGATGTGCGGGAAATCCGTCGCTTCATCTCTCAGCTCGAGGGCATCACCAGCATGGTGGAGAGCGACCATATTTTGAACATCCTCATCAACCTCAAGGGCAAGCTCCCCGAGGACAAGCCCAAGATGCTCGCCATGATAGACGAGTTTTTGGATTTGCCTCCCGAAGAACAGCTCTTGTTCCGTCTGGGGCGTCGCATTGGTGTCATGGCAGATGTGTCCGATTTGCGGTATTTGCCCCGCCGTCGTCAGGTGGAAAGCGTCATGGCACAAAACGGCATCAATCAGGACAACATCGACCACCTCTCCCAGCAACTCATGATACGAGCCATTCCTGTTTGAGTGTTTTCTGGCGGAAAATTGTGCGTGTACGGTGTCCAGAGGGCACGAAATGGTGCTCTCTGGACAAAATGACTGACAAGAAGCCCCCCAAAGCCCCAGAATTTTATCCAAAATAGCCTTTTGTTTTCGAGGAACTTCTCTTGACAATTCGGATAAGGTGCGGTAAAATATTCAAGTGCCTAAGAGATAGGCAAGCAAGCGATGATGCAGGAGATTGCGACAAACGTCGGTAACTTCTGCGGAGTATGTCCGTGAATCGGGCGGCTGAGATATCCCAAACGCAATCCTGATGATAGCCCACGGGCTTGTCATGCAGAAAAATGGCGTATATCGCCAGCGACGTGGGAACAGGCCGGCGTTTTTGTGCCGGTCTTCTTCATGCCCTGAAATGATACGCACGGAAGAGTGTACGGGAAATCTCACCGTACGAAGCGAGAAACAGATATACAGCATTCACTTCGTATGCACAAGGAGGAAGAAACAAAATGGCAGCTCCCAAGGAAATGATCCGCATTAGACTCAAGGCCTACGACCATCAGCTCATTGATCAGAGCGCAGAAAAAATCGTAGAAACTGCAAAGCGTACCGGTGCTTCTGTATCCGGCCCCATCCCTCTGCCCACCAAGAAGGAAGTCGTTACCATCCTTCGCGCTGTTCACAAGTATAAGGACAGCCGTGAGCAGTTTGAACGTCGGACACACAAGCGCTTGATTGATATTACCAAGTCCACCGCTAAGACTGTGGAAGCGCTCATGAGCCTGGATCTCCCCGCTGGCGTCGAAATCGAAATCAAGCTCTAAGCGCTGATTTCCGTTTCCAGCCACATTGATCAGTTAACCCGAAGCCCATTGCTCTTAGAAATGGGCGGGTCACGTTGGCAAACCAAGGATACACCGTATCAAGTCTGTCAACCAATAACCTTATACAAGGAGGAAATCAAATGGAAAAGGCCATCATCGGCAAGAAGGTCGGCATGACGCAGATCTTCGACGAAGCTGGTAAGGTCATCCCAGTCACTGTGATTGAAGCAGGACCCTGCACCGTTGTGCAGAAGAAGACTGAGGAAAAGGACGGCTACACCGCTGTACAGCTGGGTTATCAGGATGTTGCAGAAAAGAAGTTGTCCAAGCCTGAACAGGGTCACCTGAAGAAGGCAGAAGCTCCCATGAAGAAGTTCTTGAAGGAGTTCAAGCTCGACAATGCTGCTGAACTGAATGTAGGCGATGTCATCACCGCCAACGTGTTCGCAGAAGGTGACCACATCGACGTCACTGGCATCAGCAAGGGTAAGGGTTTTGCAGGCGTTATCAAGCGTTGGAATGCAGGTCGTACCCCCATGACCCACGGCGGCGGCCCTGTTCACCGTCATGCAGGCTCTATGGGTTCGGGCACTGACCCCTCCAGAATCTTCAAGGGCAAAATCGGCGCAGGTCACATGGGTGCAGAACAGATTACCATTCAGAATCTGGACGTTGTCAAGGTTGATGAAGAAAACAATCTGATTGCAGTCTGTGGTGCTGTCCCCGGCCCCAAGGGCGGTCTGGTTTACCTGAAGTCCACCAGCAAGGTTCTGCGTGAAAAGCGCGGCGAAGCTGGCACATCCACCAATCCCCAGAAGGCTTCTGCTCGTGTCAATCCCCAGAAGGCTTCTGCAAGAAATCGCTAAAGAGAGGAGAGTTGAAATATGCCTAAAGCAAGTTTGTATAATATGGCTGGCCAGCAGGTCGGCGAGGTGGAACTCTCCGAAGCTGTGTTCGGCGTAGAACCCAATATGTCCGCTGTACACGCTGTTGTTAAGAACCATCTGGCCGCTTGCCGTCAGGGGACGCAGAGCGCACTGACCCGTGCAGAAGTTGCAGGCGGTGGCAGAAAGCCTTGGCGTCAGAAGGGTACTGGTCGTGCTCGTCAGGGTTCTACTCGTGCTCCCCAGTGGACGCACGGTGGTATCGTGTTCGCACCCAAGCCCCGTGACTATAGCTACAGCCTGAACCGTAAGCTCAAGAGACTGGCACTGAAGTCCGTTCTCTCTGCAAAGGCTGCAGAAGGCAACCTCTTGGTTGTCGATTCCCTGAACATGGACAGCATCAAGACCAAAGAAATGGTCGCTTTTCTGGGCAAGGTCGAAGCAGGCAAGACCATCTTTGTCACTCCTGAAGTGAACGAAGTCATCTACAAGTCTGCTCGTAACATCCCTGGTGTGTCCACCACCACCGCAAAAATCCTCAGCGTCTATGACATCGTGAATGCTGAAAAGCTCATCGTTGATCAGCAGGCACTGGCTATCATCGAGGAGGTGTTCGCATGAGAACCGCTTACGACATCATCAAGCGTCCCGTGATCACCGAACAATCCATGGAAGCAACCGAAATGAAGCGTTATGTCTTTGAAGTTGCCAAGGATTCCAACAAAATCGAAATCGCTAAGGCAATCGAAGAAATCTTCGCTGTCAAGGTGAGCAAAGTAAACACCCTGAATATGCAGGGCAAGCTGAAGCGCAGCGGCCGCTATCCCGCAGGTCGTCGTCCCAGCTGGAAGAAGGCAATTGTCACGCTGACTGCTGATTCCAAGCCCATTGAGCTTTTCGAGGGAATGTAAGGAGGTAATGCAATATGGCGATTAAGACCTATAAGCCTACAACGCCCTCCCGCCGTCACATGACGGTGAACGGCTTTGAAGGCATCGACAAGAAGGCCAAGCCTGAACGCAGCCTGACCGAGACCCTCAAAAAGCATGCAGGCCGCAACAGCTATGGTCGTATTACTGTCCGTCATCGTGGCGGCGGTAACAAGCGTAAGTACCGTATCATTGATTTCAAGCGTGACCGTGTTGACGAAAGTGCAACCGTGCTCCGTTTGGAATATGACCCCAACCGCAGCGCTCACATCGCTCTGATTCAGTTTGAAGACGGCGAAAAGAGATATATCCTCGCACCTGTTGGTCTGAAGGCTGGCGACAGCGTCATTTCTTCTGCCAAGGCAGACATCAAGCCCGGCAACTGCCTGCCCTTGTCTGCTATCCCCACCGGTACTGTCATCCACAACATCGAACTGTATCCCGGTAAGGGCGCACAGCTGGTTCGTTCCGCTGGCACTTCCGCACAGCTCATGGCAAAAGAAGGCGGTATGGCTCAGATTCGTATGCCCTCTGGCGAAGTTCGCCTCGTCCGTCTGGAATGCAAGGCTACCATCGGTCAGGTTGGCAACATCGAACACGAAAACATTTCCATCGGTAAGGCTGGTCGTAAGCGTCACATGGGTTGGAGACCTACCGTGCGTGGCTCTGTCATGAACCCCAATGACCACCCCCACGGCGGTGGTGAAGGCAAGTCCCCCATTGGTCGTGCAGGCCCTGTTACCCCTTGGGGTAAGCCCGCTCTGGGTTACAAGACCCGTAAGACCAAGAACCGTACCGATAAGTTTATCGTTAAGCGTCGTAATTCTAAGTAAGGAGGCAGTAAAACAATGAGCAGAAGCATCAAGAAAGGCCCGTTTTGCGCCCCCGAACTGTTGAAGCGCGTAAACGAAATGAACGAAAAGGGCGAGAAGAAGGTTCTCAAGACTTGGAGCCGTGCCTCCACCATCTTCCCCGCTTTCGTCGGTCACACCATTGCCGTCCATGACGGTCGTAAGCATATTCCTGTCTATGTCACCGAAGATATGGTCGGTCACAAGTTGGGCGAATTCGCTCCCACTCGTACCTATCGTGGTCACGCAGGCAGCAAGACGAAATAAGGAGGAGAGAAAATGGAAGCCAGAGCACATCTCAGATATGTTCGCATCTCTCCCCGTAAGGTTCAAATCGTTTGCGATTTGATTCGTGGCAAGAGCATCGCCGAAGCAACTGCCCTCATGATGGGCACGCCCAAGGCTGCTTGTGAACCCCTGCTGAAGCTCTTGAAGAGCGCAGTAGCCAACGCGGAGAACAACCACAACATGGATCCCGAGAACCTGTTCGTCTCGGAAATCCTGACCACCCCCGGCCCCATCATCAAGCGCATCATGCCTAGAGCACAGGGTCGTGCGTATCGCATCAACAAGAGAACATCTCACGTTACCCTCGTGGTAGCTGAGAAGCAATAAGGGAGGAGGCAGAACATGGGACAGAAAATTCATCCCCACGGCTTGCGTGTGGGCGTTATTAAGGACTGGGACTCTCGCTGGTATGCCCGTAACGATAAAGTCGGCGACTTGCTGGTAGAGGACTACAACCTGCGTAAATACCTGAAGAAGACCCTGTATTCCGCCGGTATTCCCAAGATTGAAATCGAGCGTGACAATGCAAAGATTCGCATCTACCTGCACTGTGCAAGACCCGGCGTGGTCATTGGCAAGGGTGGCACGGAAATCGAACGTCTGCGTTTGGAACTCGAAAAGAAGTTGGGTAAGCCCGTTGTGCTGAACATTGTCGAAGTCAAGAGCGTCGACACCAACGCACAGCTGGTCGCAGAAAACATTGCACAGCAGTTGGAAAAGAGAATCTCTTTCCGCCGTGCAATGAAGAACTCCATGGGTCGTGCCATGCGTGCAGGTGCACGAGGCATCAAGGTCATGGTCTCTGGTCGTCTGGGCGGCGCTGAAATCGCTCGTTCCGAATGCTACCACGATGGTACCATTCCCCTGCAGACCATCCGTGCTGACATCGACTATGGTTTTGCAGAAGCTGACACCACTTATGGTAAAATCGGCATCAAGGTTTGGATTTACAAGGGCGAAGTCCTGAGCCAGACCCTGCGTACCACCCCCCGTACTTTGGACACCAAGAACTTCCGTGAGAAGTCTGACCGTCCCCGTCGTCGTGACGGTGACCGTCGTGGCGGTTTTAACCGTGACCGTAAGCCTGGCATGGGTGGTGGTCGTCCTCAGGGCGGTTATAACAATCGTGGCCCTCGCCCCGCAGGTGCCGCTGCTCCTAAGGAAGGAGGCGTAAGCTAATGCTGTTGCCTAAGAGAGTAAAATATCGTCGTGTGCATCGTGGTCGCTTGACTGGTAAGGCTACCCGTGGCAACACCGTGACTTACGGCGAATTTGGTCTGGTTGCAACCGAGCCCTGCTGGATTACCAGCAGACAGATTGAAGCAGCTCGTATTGCAATGACCCGTTACACCAAGCGTGGCGGTAAGGTCTGGATTAAGATTTTCCCCGACAAGCCCGTCACCGAAAAGCCCGCTGAAACCCGCATGGGTTCTGGTAAGGGTTCTCCCGAATACTGGGTTGCTGTTGTCAAGCCCGGTCGTGTTATGTTTGAAATTGCAGGTGTTTCTGAAGAAGTCGCCCGTGAAGCATTGCGTCTGGCAAGCCACAAGCTGCCCGTCAAGTGCAAGGTGCTGGCTGCTGAGGAAACTCAGGTGTCCGAGAATGGTGGTGAAGCATGATGAAGGCAACTGAAGTTCGTAATATGTCTGCCTCCCAGTTGGAAGGCAAGCTCCTCGAGCTGAAGAAGGACTTGTTCCAGCTCCGTCTGCAGCATGCTACCAATCAGCTCGAAAACCCCACTCGCATCAACGATGTCAAGAAGGACATCGCTCGTGTGAAGACCATTATCCGTGAGCAGCAGCTCGCAGGCCAATAAGGAGGAACTGCAACATGGAAAACAGAACTTCTTCTCGTAAAACTAGAGTCGGTCTGGTCGTTTCGGATAAAATGGACAAAACCGTGGTCGTAGCCATCGCTGACCGTGTGGCTCACCCTCTCTATAAGAAGATTGTTAAGAGAACCTACAAGCTCAAAGCACATGACGAACTGAACGAGTGCGGCATTGGCGACAGAGTAAAGGTTATGGAAACCCGCCCCTTGTCCAAGGACAAGAGATGGCGTGTGATTGAAATCGTCGAAAAGGCGAAGTAAGGAGGTGCCGTAAATGATCCAACAGGAAAGCTATCTGAAGGTGGCGGACAATACCGGCGCCAAGGAAATCAAGACCATTCGTGTTCTCGGTGGCTCTACCCGTAAGTATGGTAACATCGGCGATGTTATCGTGGCTTCCGTGCGTAAGGCAGCCCCCGGCGGAACCGTGAAAAAGGGCGAAGTTGTGAAGGCAGTCATCGTGCGTTCCGTTCGTGGTATCCGTCGTGCTGACGGCAGCTATGTGCGTTTCGATGAAAATGCGGCTGTTATTATCAAGGAAGATAAGAACCCCCGTGGTACTCGTATCTTTGGCCCCGTTGCTCGTGAGCTGCGTGATAAGGATTACATGAAAATCCTGTCCCTCGCTCCCGAAGTACTGTAAGGGGGTAGTCTGAAATGATGAACAAGATGAGCATCAAGAAGGGCGATACCGTTGTTGTCCTGACTGGCAAGGATAAGGGTCAGAAGGGTCAGATTATCGAAGTTATGCCCAAGACCAATAAGGTCGTTGTTGAGGGTATCAATATGGTATCCCGTCACACCAAGGCTCGCAGACAGGGCGAAGAAAGCGGCATCATCAAGAAAGCTGCTCCCCTGTACGCTTGCAAGGTTATGCGTGTCTGCCCCAAGTGCGACAAGCCCACCCGTCCCGCTAGCCTGATTAAGGCTGACGGCACTCGTGTCCGTGTCTGCAAGAAGTGCGGCGCGGAAATCTAATCGGAGGAGGAGTAAACAATGCCTAACTTAAAGACCAAGTACAAAGAAGAAGTTGCTCCTGCTCTGATGCAGAAGTTCAACTACAAGAGTGTCATGCAGCTGCCCAAAATCGACAAGGTTGTCCTGAATGTCGGTTGTGGCGAAGCCCGTGACAATGCAAAGGTTCTCGAAGCGGTTGTCCGTGATCTGGGTATCATCACTGGTCAGAAGGCACAGGTCACCCGTGCAAAGAAGTCCGTTGCAAACTTCAAGCTGCGTGAAGAAATGCCCATCGGCGCAAAGGTCACCCTGCGTGCTGACAAGATGTGGGAATTCCTCGACCGTCTGTTCAACGTGGCTCTGCCCCGTGTTCGTGACTTCCGTGGCATCAACCCCAACTCTTTCGATGGTCGTGGCAACTATGCCATGGGCGTGAAGGAACAGCTGATTTTCCCCGAAATCGAGTACGATAAGATTGATAAAATCCGTGGTATGGACATCATCATCTGCACGACTGCGAACACCGACGAAGAAGCTCGTGAGCTTCTGACCCTCATCGGTGCTCCTTTCACCAAGAATTGATTCGGGAGGAGACGAGTAAATGGCTAAGAAATCTATGATTCTCAAGCAGCAGGCAACCCCTAAGTACGCTACTCGTGCTTACAACCGCTGCAAGATTTGTGGCAGACCTCACGCATACCTGCGTGACTACGGCATCTGCCGTATCTGCTTCCGTGAACTGGCTCATAAGGGTCAGATTCCTGGCGTCAAGAAGGCGTCTTGGTAAGAAAGTTGTCCCAGCCGACGGTCAAAAGGTCAGCTTGTTTCAAAGCTGATACCTTGCCGTCTGTACAGATATAGGTCTGTAAATTTTATAGGAGGTAACCACCTATGCACATCACTGACCCGATTGCGGATATGCTCACCAGAATCCGCAACGCAAGCAATGCCAAGCACGACACTGTCAGCGTTCCTGCTTCCAACATGAAGAAGGCTATCGCACAGATTCTCCTCGACGAAGGCTACATCAAGAGCTTTCACACCGAAGAAGACAATCTGCAAGGCATCATTAAGATTGTTTTGAAGTACAGCAATCCTGGCAAGGAGAAGGTCATTTCTGGTCTTCGCCGTGTCTCTAAGCCCGGTCTGCGTGTTTACGCTGGCGCGAGCGAACTGCCCCGTGTTCTGCACGGTTTGGGGATTGCTATCGTTTCTACGTCCAAGGGCATCATGACCGACAAGGCTGCACGTGCAGCAAATGTTGGCGGTGAAGTTCTGGCGTTCATCTGGTAAGGGAGGGGAATGATATGTCTAGAATTGGTAGAATGCCCATCACTCTCCCCGCTGGCGTAGAAGTGAAGGTTGACGCTGAAAACGTCGTCACCGTCAAGGGCGCAAAGGGCACGTTGGTCAGAGCATTTGCTCCTGCCATGGCCATCGCTCAGGAAGGCAACGTCGTCACCGTCACCCGCCCCAACGATGAAAAAGAAAACCGCTCCTTGCACGGCTTGACCCGTACCCTGATTTCTAACATGGTCACTGGCGTCACCGAAGGCTTTAAGAAGGAACTGGACGTCAACGGTGTTGGCTTCAAGGTTTCTAAGGAAGGCAAGAAGCTGGTTATGAACATTGGCTTCTCTCACAATGTGGTGATGGAAGAACCCGAAGGTATTACCATCGATGTTCCCACCCCCAACAAGATTGTTGTCAGCGGCACCGACAAGCAAAAGGTCGGTCAGTTCGCTGCTGAAATCAGAGAAAAGCGTCGTCCCGAACCCTACAAGGGCAAGGGCATCAAGTATTCTGACGAGGTCATTCGCCGTAAGGAAGGCAAGACCGGCGGTAAGAAATAAGAAAGAGGTGGCCTAAATTGATTAAGAGACCCGATACTAACGCTCAGCGTTTGAAGCGTCATAAGCGTGTCCGTGGCAAAGTCTCCGGCACCTCCGAGAGACCCCGTCTGGATGTGTTCCGCAGCGGCAAAAACATTTATGCTCAGATTATTGACGATACCAAGGGTGTAACCTTAGTATCTGCCTCCACCTTGGATAAGGATTTTGAAGGCCGTGGCAATAACGCAGAAGCAGCAACCCGTGTTGGTCAGGTTCTGGCACAGCGTGCTAAGGACAAGGGCATCGAAACGGTTGTCTTCGACCGTGGTGGCTATTTGTATCACGGCCGTGTCAAGGCTTTGGCAGACGGTGCAAGAGAAGCCGGTCTGGTATTTTAAGGGAAGGAGGAACTAAAACATGGCAAGATTTGAAAGAGAACCCAGTGAATTTACCGAGAAGGTCGTTGCCCTGAACCGTGTCAGCAAGACTGTCAAGGGTGGTCGTATCTTCAAGTTCTCCGCTCTGGTCGTCGTTGGCGACGAAAAGGGCAAGGTTGGCTACGGTCTGGGTAAGGCTTCGGAAGTTCCCGAAGCAATCCGTAAGGGCATCGAAGATGCAAAGAAGAACATGATTACGGTCAGCATGGCTGGTACCACCCTTCCTCATGAAGTGATTGGTAACTTTGGTGCAGGTCGTGTCCTCCTGAAGCCCGCTGCACCTGGTACTGGCGTTATCGCTGGTGGCCCTGTCCGTGCAGTTTTGGAAGCTGCCGGCATCAAGGACATCCGTACCAAGTGCCTGCGCTCCAACAATCCTCAGAACGTCGTAGCTGCAACCATGGAAGGTTTGCGTGCGCTGCGTTCGCCCGAACAAGTCGCTCGTATCCGTAACAAGAGCGTCGCAGAAATTTTAGGTTAAGGAGGGCTTAGTAGAATGGCTAACCTGAATATTAAGCTGGTCAAGAGCCTGAATGGGCGTATTGCAAAGCACAAGGCTACTGCAGCTGCTCTGGGACTGCGTAAAATCGGTCAAACCGTGACCCAGCCCGACAATGCTGCAACCCGTGGCAAGATTGCCACCATCAGTTACCTGATTCAGGTCACTGAAGAACAGTAAGGAGGATTCTGTCGATGAAACTGCACGAACTTTCTCCTGTCCCTGGTTCTACCCACGTAGGTAAGCGTAAGGGTAGAGGTGCTGGCTCTGGCAACGGTAAAACCGCTGGCCGTGGTCACAAGGGTCAGTGGGCCCGCAGCGGCGGCGGTGTTCGCCCTGGTTTTGAAGGCGGTCAGATGCCCTTGGCACGTCGTCTTCCCAAGAGAGGCTTTAACAACATTTTTGCAAAGCCTCTGGAAGCTATCAACTTGACCGCACTCAACAAGTTTGAAGACGGTGAAACTGTCACCATTGAAGCACTCTTGGAAAAGGGCATCCTCTCCAAGTGCGAATATGGTGTCAAAATCTTGGGTGCAGGTGCTATCACCAAGAAGCTGACCGTTCAGGTCACCGCTTTCTCTGCATCTGCAAAAGAAAAAATTGAGGAAGCAGGCGGGAAGGCAGAGGTGGTCTGATTGATTTCGACCATCCGCAACGCTTGGAATATTCCAGACTTACGCAAGAAGCTCTTGTTCACCATCTTAGCTCTGGTGATTTTCCGTCTGGGTTCGGCTATCCCTGTTCCTTATATCAACACGGATATGCTCTCCGAAATGATTGCGGCGAACTCAGGAACAATCTTCGACCTACTCAATACCATGAGTGGTAGTGCTTTCGCACAAGCGACCCTTTTCGCCCTCTCCATTCAACCCTATATCAATGCATCCATCATCATTCAGCTGTTGACCATTGCGATTCCCGCACTGGAACGCTTGCAGAAAGAAGGCGGCGAAGAAGGGAAGAAGAAGATTCAAAGCATCACCCGATATTCCACTTTGGCAATTGGGTTGTTGCAGGGCTTTGGTTATTATACCTTGCTGAAAAGCTATGGTCTGCTCGCCGACACAGGCATTTGGGCAGCACTGGTCATCGTCGTCTCCTTTACGGCTGGTGCAGTGTTCCTCATGTGGCTGGGTGAACAAATCACAGAATTTGGCGTGGGCAATGGTATCTCCATCATCTTATTTGCAGGTATCATCTCCCGCATTCCCTCTATGGCTGTCAGCATCTATACTGGTCTCACCCGTTATTTCGGCATGAACAGCATGGATTTCAGCAGCTGGGAACAGACAGCGATTGACGCTTACAAAAACAGTGCCATGTCTCCTTGGATTGCCATCTTCTTGGTGGTCGGTATGCTGGCTCTGGTGGTCTTCGTTGTTTTCATCAGCAATGCAGAACGCAAAATCCCCGTGCAGTATGCAAAGCGTGTGGTCGGTCGTAAGGTCTATGGCGGTCAGTCCTCTCACATTCCCATGAAGGTGAATATGGCTGGCGTTCTGCCCATCATCTTTGCACAGACCATCGCCAGCTTGCCTGCCACGGTTGGTATGTTCATTCCTTCCTCTCAGACGGAAGGCAGCGGTTGGAATTCTTTCCTCTCCGTGTTCAATGCCAACTCGTTCCTGTATGCACTGGTGTATTTCTTGCTCATCGTCGCCTTCAGCTACTTCTATACTTCGATTCAGTTCAACCCCATCGAAGTGGCGAACAACCTGAAAAAGAACGGTGGCTTTATCCCTGGCTTCCGCCCTGGCAGACCCACAGCGGAATTTCTGGCCAAAGTGCTCAACCGCCTGACCATGTTTGGTGCGTTGTACCTTGGCATTATCGCAATCCTGCCCATCATCACGGGCAACTTGACTGGCTACACAGCGATGGCCATTGGCGGTACGTCCGTCATCATCGTGGTCGGCGTTGCTTTGGAAACTGTGAAGATGCTGGAAGCTCAAATGATGATGCGTCATTACAAGGGCTTCTTGGAATAAGAGGTAATTGATATGAAATTGATTCTGTTAGGCCCTCCCGGCGCAGGGAAAGGCACTCAGGCAGAAGTCCTGACCGCAAAGTTGGGTATTCCTGCCATTTCTACTGGTAACATTCTGCGTGCTGCCGTCAAGAACGGTACACCCACGGGTCTCCGTGCGAAGGAGTTCATGGACGCTGGAAAGCTGGTGCCCGACGAAGTCATCATTGGTGTGGTTTCGGAACGCCTTCAGGAAGCAGATTGTCAAAAGGGCTTCATCCTCGACGGTGTGCCCCGTACCATTCCGCAGGCAGAAGCCTTGGAAACTGCTGGTGTTCAGTTTGATGCCGTGGTTTCTCTGGAAATTTCCGATGCGGAAATCGTAGAACGCATGGCTGGTCGCCGTGTCTGCAAGGCTTGCAGCACCCCCTACCATGTGAGCAATCGTCCCTCCAAAGTCGAAGGCATTTGTGATGCCTGTGGCGGTGCGCTGGAACAGCGTAAGGACGACATTCCCGAAGTGGTGCTTTCCCGTTTGGAAGTCTATCACAAGGAAACTGCACCTCTGAAGGCATTTTATGCCCAGCGCAACTTGTTGCGTGAAGTGCAGAATCAGGAGAGCATCGAGGCGACAACGGCAAAGATTTTGTCGGTTCTGGGGTTATAAGAAATGATTTCTTTGAAATCCCAAAAAGATATTGAGGCGATGCGCAAGGCGGGTCGTATTACTGCTGAGGCGAGAGCATTGGCAGGACGTATGATTGCGCCGGGCGTGTCGACACTCGAAATAGATACGGCGGTTCGTCGCTTTATCGAAAGTCAAGGGGCAACACCTGGCTTTTTGAACTATGGCGGATTTCCCGCCTCCGTCTGTATCTCCATCAACGATGAAGTCATCCACGGCATCCCGACAAAAAAGCGGGTGCTGAAAGAAGGCGACATTGTGAGCATTGATGTGGGAGCTTATATTGATGGCTTCCACGGCGACTGTGCCGCCACCTATCCCTGTGGGGAAATTTCCCCCGAAGCGCAAAGGCTCATTGACGTCACGGAACAGAGTTTCTGGGCGGGCATGGACTTTGCACGGGAGGGACAGCGTGTGTCCGATATTTCCCATGCGGTGCAGACCTACGTCGAGGAACACGGTTTTTCCGTGGTACGAGATTTTGTGGGTCACGGTGTGGGTCGAAAACTCCATGAAGAACCTGAAGTGCCCAATTTTGGCAAGGCAGGTCATGGGGCGAGACTTTTGGCTGGTATGACCATCGCAGTAGAACCCATGGTGAACTTGGGCGCATTTGATGTCAAGGTTTTACCGGACGGCTGGACAGTAAAGACACAGGACGGCTCTCTTTCTGCACACTATGAGAACAGCGTTCTCATCACCAAAGGTGAGGTCGAAATTTTGACCCGCACTGAGGCTGGTTTATGCAAGTACAAGTAGGAGAAGTCGTGCGTGTGCGTCAAGGACGAGAGAGAGGACAGCTCCAAGTGGTACTCCGCAGCGACCACGACTTTCTCTTTCTGGTCGATGGCAAACACAGAACAGTGGAAGCTCCCAAGAAAAAACGGCGAAAGCATGTCAATTCTGAAGGAGTCTTGACACAGGCACTGACCGACCGCATCCGCCTTGGAGAGTCGGTTTTGGACAGTGAAATCAGGAGGGCACTGGCTGTCTTCCGTGACAGGTTCAGGGCAACCAAGGAGGTATGACGCTTGGCGAAAAGCGACATGATTGAGCTGGAGGGTACAGTGGTCGAATCCCTGCCCAACACCACCTTTCGGGTGGATATCGGAAATGGCCATGTCATCTTGGCACATATTTCTGGTAAGCTCAGAATGAATTTCATCCGTATTCTTCCAGGTGATAAAGTGACGGTTCAGATGTCTCCTTACGACCTGACCCGTGGCCGCATTACTTGGAGAAGCAAAAACAGCAAGTAATCAGGCTTATCTTAGAGGGGCTGCGCCCAGTGTGCAGCAAAGCCATGTAGCAACACCATATGGTAGGGCAAGACATGCCCAAACCGAACGCTCGGGGAGACCCCGTCAGACCACGCACTGTCATGACGTGGGGCGTAGAACCGAGAATCCCTTGCCTTTTGCGAGGCACGGGGAGTGTCAAAGGAGGTATATATCATGAAAGTAAGACCGTCCGTCAAGCCCATGTGTGATAAATGCAAAATTATTAAGCGCAAGGGCAAAGTTATGGTCATTTGCGAAAATCCCAAGCATAAACAGAGACAAGGTTAAAGGAGGCGCGGAAGTATATGGCAAGAATTGCCGGCATTGACCTGCCGAAGAACAAGAGAGTTGAAATTGCTTTGACCTACATCTTCGGTATTGGGCGCACCAGCGCCACTCAGATTCTGGCTAACACTGGAATCAACCCCGACACTCGTGTCAAGGATTTGACCGAAGCTGACGAAGCAGCACTGCGTGAAGAAATCAGCAAGAACCACACCGTGGAAGGTGACCTGCGTCGTAACGTCGCTATGGACATCAAGCGTTTGAACGAAATCGGTTGTTACCGTGGCCTGCGTCACCGTAAGGGCCTGCCCGTTCGTGGTCAGCGTAGCAAGACGAACGCCCGTACCCGTAAGGGTCCCAAGCGTACCGTCGCCAATAAGAAGAAGTAAGGGAGGGACAGATACGCTATGGCAGCACCTAAGAAGAAGGTCGTCAGAAGACGCCGTGAACGCAAGAATATCGAGAAGGGCGCAGTGCATATCCGCTCTTCCTTCAACAATACCATGGTCACCGTGACCGACACCAAGGGCAATGCTCTGTCTTGGGCATCCTCGGGCGGTCTGGGCTTCCGTGGTTCTCGTAAGTCCACTCCTTACGCAGCACAGACCGCAGCAGAAACCGCTGCAAAGGCTGCAATGGAACATGGCCTCAAGAGCGTTGAAGTTTACGTCAAGGGTCCTGGCTCTGGGCGTGAAGCAGCAATCCGTGCCTTGCAGGCAGTGGGTTTGGAAGTTACCATGATTAAGGACGTAACCCCCATCCCCCACAACGGTTGCCGTCCCCCCAAGAGACGTAGAGTCTGATTGACGAAAGGAGAACGTAAATTATGGCTAAGAATAGACAGCCCGTTGCTAAGCGTTGCAAGGCACTGGGTGTTTCTCCTACCGTCATGGGTTATGCGAAGAAGGAAACCAATCGCAATCCCGGCGGTCAGATGAGAAAGAAAAAGAGCGAATACGCACTGCAGCTGCAGGAAAAGCAGAAGGTCAAGTTCGTCTATGGCATTCTCGAAAAGCAGTTCCGTGCTTACTATGAAAAGGCTTCCAGAATGCAGGGTAAGACGGGTGAAAACCTGCTCATCTTGGTGGAACGCCGTCTGGACAATGTCGTGTATCGTCTGGGCTTTGCAATGACCCGCCGTGAGGCTCGTCAGCTGGTCAACCACGGTCACTTCACTGTCAATGGTCAGAGAGTGAACATTCCCTCTTATCTGGTCAAGCCTCATGACGTGGTGGAAGTCCTCGAAAAGAGCCGTGCTTCCGTCAAGTTCAAGAGACTCACTGGCGAAGATGCCGTTATGGTTACCCTGCCCCAGTGGCTGGAACGTGAAAAGAACACCCTCAAGGGTACTGTCACGAAGATGCCCCTGCGTGAGGATATCGACCTGCCCGTTGAAGAACACCTCATCGTTGAATTGTACTCCAAGTAAGCATTGTTTTACGCACGACAATTTCCCTGGTCTTGGCTGGGGAAATTGCCTGCGACTTTCTTTACTTGGTTTGGTAGGGTCGGACACACCCGAACCCAATGCTCGTGGAGACCAAAACCTCACACAGTGCAGGTTGGGGTCGTGCAGACGAGAATCCTCCGCCCTGGGGTGGGGGAGTGTCAAACCCTCGGCAGGAAATCGGAATGACCACACGGAAGGGCGGGTGCTCCGCCCCCGTCAGAAGGAGGGTAACACATGGTAGAAATCGAAAAGCCGCGCATCGAATGTGTCGAAAAACCGGGAGACAGCTCCTATGGGAAATGCGTTGTAGAGCCTTTGGAACGTGGATATGGGACGACCTTGGGCAATTCGCTGAGACGTATTTTGCTGTCCTCCTTGCCCGGTACTGCGGTTACCACCATTAAGATTGCAGGGATTCAGCATGAATTTAGCTCCATCCCCGGTGTGAAGGAAGATGTCACTGAGATTGTCCTGAACGTCAAGGGAATCATCGCAAAGCTGCACAGCGACGGCGTGAAAACCGTCTATATTGAAGCAAGTGGTGAAGGGGTTGTCACAGCTGGCGACATCAAAGCCGACAGCGAAGTTGAAATTCTGAATCCTGAGCATCGTATTGCAACACTCGGTCCCGAGGCAAGCCTGAACATGGAACTGACTTTGTCCCATGGGCGTGGCTATGTCCCTGCTGACCGCAACAAGTCCGCACAAAATATCATTGGGGTTATCCCCGTGGACTCCATTTACACACCCGTTTCCAAGGTCAATTACACCGTGGAAAACACCCGTGTCAAGGATTTGACGGACTTTGATAAACTGACGCTGGAAGTTTGGACGAACGGCACGATTGCCGCAAGAGACGCTGTGTCTCTGGGTGCTCGTATTCTGTGCGACCACTTTGTGCTGTTCACTGACCTCTCGGAAACCATGGGCAACAAGTCCACGGTGGTCGAAAAGGCAGAAGCCCAGCGGGATAAGATTCTGGAATTGACCATTGAAGAACTTGACCTCTCTGTCAGAAGCTTCAACTGTCTCAAGCGTGCCAACATCAACACCGTCGAGGACTTGATTTCCAAGACCGAAGACGAGATGATGAAGGTGCGTAACTTGGGCAGAAAGTCTCTGGAAGAAGTCATCAACAAGCTCAACATGATGGGCTTGTCCTTGGCAAACGAAGACATCTAATCCAAACATCATCGAATCTATACTACTATCCGATTCCCGTGAGGGAGTCTGAAGGGAGCTGAACAATATGCCTGGAACTCGTAAGCTCGGTAAGCCTACCCATCAGCGTAAGGCTATGTTGAGAGCAATGGTAACCTACCTCCTTGAAAACGGTTCTATCAAGACCACCGTAACTCGTGCGAAGGAAGTTGCTCCTCTGGCAGAGAACATGATTACTCTGGCTAAGAAGGGCGATCTGGCGGCTTATCGTCAGGCACTGTCTTTCATCACCAAGGAAGATGTTGCACACAAGCTGTTCCACGAAACTGCTGACAAGTATGCTTCTCGTGACGGCGGCTACACCCGTATTGTCCGCATGGGTCCCCGTCGTGGTGACTGTGCTGAAATGGCAATCATCGAGCTGGTCTAATCTTGCTCATCTGACCCTCTATCTGCATTTGTGGATAGAGGGTTTTTTGCGTCTTTTGGGGAGAGAAAGTGGGTATTTACCTTTTGGAGTGGGTCTGCTATACTGGGTGTACAGCGGAAAAAACAAAGGAGGACATTGCTTTGCATATTTTATTTGTAAACGCCTGTGTGCGTGGAGAACAATCCAACACCCTCAAGCTCTGCCGTCTCGCTCTGGAGGAGATGAAAAAGGACTACCCCGAGGCAACATTTGAAGAAGTGGACTTGGCAAAAGACCGCCCCTTGCCCCACTATGCGGAAGACGTGGAGGAGAGCAACGCCCAGCGTTATGCCAAGAATTGGGCGCATCCCATGTTTGATTATGCCCGTCAATTTGCCCGTGCGGATAAAATCGTGGTGGGTGCGCCCTATTGGGAAATGGCATTTCCCTCTGTGTTGCGGGTCTATCTTGAGCTGATTTCTGTGGTCGATATTGCCTTTGCCTATGGCGAACATGGGCCTGTGGGCTTGTGCCGTGCAGATGAACTGCGTTATATTACCACCTCGGGTGGGCCTGTCTTTGCTGGTATGAATATGGGCTTTGATTATATCAAGGGTCTGTGTCAGGGCTTCTATGGCATTGATGACGTCAAGTGCTTCATGGTCAACAACTTGGATGTGGTGGAAAACGACCCTGTAGCCCTCATGGAACAGGGCAAAGAGGACTTGCTCGCTTGGATGCACGAGGCATAAGCCTGTCCCTGTAGCGACAAAATACAGTTCCCAAAAAACGAGAAGCCTGAGCAAGGTGTTCTCGTTTTTTGCGTCTTTGAAATAGGAAGAAAACGGTGCAATGGTAACGAATTGGTGAAATTGGTGACAATATGATACAAATGCAAATTTGTGCTTGAAACTTCAGAGATTATATGAAAGAATAGGAAGGCGAGACATGGTGGGGCATGGCAAATAGAAAAGATACTGTCCACACTGAGGATTTTGGCACATGTCTCTGATTTTGACAATCGAAAAGGAGAACTCCTTCCCCCATGGTATTTAGTAGCTTAGACTTTATTTTTGTATTTTTGCCCGTCTTTTTCGGGCTGTATTATATCACCCCAGAGGATTATAAAAATATCACCCTGCTGGTGGGCAGTAGTGTCTTTTACATCTACGGTACATGGCAAAGACCTTGGGTCATTGCCCTCTTTTTTGCCTTGAATCTCTTGACTTATTTGGTCGCATTTCGCATCTTGCGTCAGCCTGCACAGGGAAAGTATATGCTGCAAGGCATGATTTGTCTGATTGTCGTCTCTCTTTTGACCTTCAAATACATTGGGCTGTTTGGGCTTAGTGTCGTTCTGCCTTTGGGCTTGAGTTTTTATTCCTTCCAGCTCATTGCCTACCTGATGGACGTACAGGAAAAACGCATCAAAGTAGAACGGTCTTTTTTGAAATTCATGAGCATGATGTTGCTCTTTCCCAAGTTAATTTCAGGGCCACTTGTCCAGCATGCCCCCCTGTCCAAAGAGATGGAACGGCGCAGCCTGTCTTGGGCAGATTTTCAAGATGGCTTACAGGATTTCATCTTGGGTCTGGCGATGAAATGCCTCATTGCCGACCAAGTGGGCGGGCTTTGGTTTCAAGTCAAGAGCCTAGGTTTTACGAGTATGTCCACTTTGCTTGCTTGGTTGGGGCTTCTTGCCTTTTCCCTGCAACTGTATTTTGATTTTTACGGCTATTCCCGTATGGCGATAGGACTTGGGAAAATGATGGGCTTTCACCTGCCCATCAACTTTGATTTGCCCTATACCGCCAAATCCATGAGTGAGTTTTGGCGACGTTGGCATATCACCTTGGGGCGTTGGTTTGTGAGCTATGTCTATATCCCGCTGGGGGGCAATCAGGGCGGTCGCCTGCGTCATATCCGCAATTTGGGCATTGTCTGGTTGCTCACCGCCATTTGGCACGGGGACAGCTGGAATTTTTTGCTCTGGGGTGCGTTTATTTTCCTGCTGATTATACTGGAAAAAAGCGGTTTGGAACAGCCCCTCCACCGTTACCCCCTCTTGGGTCATACATACCTCATTGTGGTGGTCATGCTCAGCTGGATGTTTTTTGCCATTCCATCTGTTCCAGATATTGGTATCTACATCTCTCGTCTCTTTGGTTTTGTGGCAGAGACGGGGAGCACCATCCGCTTTTTGGATACGCTCAAGCTCACAAAGAGTTATATTTTACCCTTGCTGGTGGGTGTGCTCATTGCCAGCCCCTACCCCAGACGCATTTGGCTACAAATTCGCAAGACACCCTTGGCGACTTGGCTTTTGTTTGTCTTTTTCTGGTTGTCCATTTATTGCCTCTCTGCGGGGCTGAATGACCCCTTCTTATACTTTAGTTTTTGATGCACTGTCCTGTATTTTGGGGACAGAGAAAGTAGGTTTTGCGTGAAAAGATGCTTCACAGACCCCCAAAAACAACTCATTTCGCTTTTGGTAGTAAGCAGTATATTGCTCTGCCTTTTGGGTGTGGGTTTGAAATACACCGTTGGGCAGGATAGCCAACAGATACAGGAAACCATGGCGATTGCCGTGCCCTTTGTGCTCTTGCGTGGAGATGTTACCCTGCCCAAGCAGGACGAGGACAAAGCCAAAGACGAGGGTGAGGCACAAGAGCCTGTCCAGAACGCAGGGCAAGAGACACCCGCAACACCAGACAGTGAAGCCCTTGCCCCTGTGGAAGTACCCCCAGAGCCGAGTTATGGCTTTGCCCCCGCCCCAGCGAGCGACTTTGACCAGACGCTGTTCATTGGGGATTCCCGCACGGTGGGCTTTGCGCTCTATGCCCGTTTGGGGAAGGCGGATTATTTTGCTGATGTGGGCATGAATATGTTCAACTGCTTTGAAAAAACCCTGACGGATAAGAATTTCAGCAACCAGAGTCTGGTGGGGCTGATGGGGAGCAAGCAGTATAACCGTGTGTATATCATGCTGGGCATCAATGAAATTGGCTATTCGCTCAATGCCCTGCAAGATGCCTTTGGGACGCTTTTGGGCAAGGTGCGGGAGATGCAACCGCAGGCAAAGGTTATTCTCATGGCAAACTTGGCGGTTACTGCAAAAAAAGCACAGGCAAACCCCACTTTTTCGCTGGATGCCATACAGAGACTCAACGGCATGATAGCGGGCTTCTCCGATGACAAAACCGTGTTTTATCTGGATGTGAATCCCTACTTTGCCGATGAAAACGGCTATTTGAAGGGCGACATGACAGGCGATGGTGTCCACCCCTACATGACGGGCTATGAGGCATGGTCGCAGTGGATAGGGGAGCATGCGCTGGTGGAACTGCCACCCGCTGTGCCCACCCCCAAGCCAGAGGAAAGCACAGCAGCCCCTGAAGCTGAAGCAATCCCCGAAGTCCTGCCCAGCCCCAGCGATGCCCCAGAGGACTTCACACAGACCCTCACCCCCTGATACACAAAGC
>CAZSWQ010000013.1:0-25312 GCA_964611025.1 uncultured Ruminiclostridium sp. | reverse complement strand
GCCGTTGCCAAGGAGTGATTGCCGTCGCCCACGGCATAAGTCAAGGGCGCTTTGCCCTCTGCCTTGTAATACTGGGCAAAACGAGCGGGGTCAGCCAGTGCATCCAGAGCAGAAGTGACCTGCTCATTCTGGTCTTTGCTCAGGGTATAGCAGGAAATTTCCCCGCCCTGTTCCATGAGATGCGTCCGATAGTTCAAGTGCATTTTGGATTTTTCTTCGCCGAGGGGTTCGAGCACGGTCTTTTCGGGGTCATCAATCAAAATCAAAATGTGGGGCAGTTCGATGGGGGCATCACGGCGCACCGCCATCCGGGGGGGGATGCGGGAGAGCACTGTGCCCTCTGTGGCACGGATGGGGGTCTGCGAACCCTTATCATAGCTGTATTGCTCCAAGTCTACCTGACCCAGAAGCCCACGGCGCAAAGCGCCATTGTCCAAACGGCGTTCCAAATACAAAAAGCTATTTTCCAAGGTCGCAAAACGCTTGTTGTCCAAATAGTTCTGCATGGTGGCATGAATCTTGGCAATGTCTTCTGCCACCTGTTCGCCCTCCAGTTTGCTTTCAGGGAGAATCAAATGCAGGGAGGAGGGGGCATCACCGACGTAGTTTGCCACCCGTTCCCAGTATTCGGGCTGGGAGGTGTACTGGTCACAAGCGACCACTGCCCAGCGGGACAAGCCACAACCAACGGGCAATAAAATATCCGCAGGGGAAAAGGTCAACGCATCTTTCATTATGAACACTATCCTTTCTGTTCTGTCTATCATCTGTGTGGGAAAAGCACAAGAGCGGTTTATATTTTGTAGCATCACTGGTGCAAACAAAGCTGTTTACTGTAGGGACACGGCAAGCCGTGTCCGTCTGTTTTTACATCTGGTCGAACAAGAGGGACATGAGCACATCTGCACCCTTGTTGTATGACTTGCCCATCTCGCCACTTTCTTCGCTGTAGGGCAGATTGCTTTGCAAATCACGGGTGCTGTCATAGAGCAGGTAGGGAACAGGCTCGCCGTCGTGTCCACGGGTGGCGGTCAGGGTCTTGTGGTCGGAGAGCACCAGCATGCGGAAGGGTGTTCCGTCGGCTTCCAGACCTTGGACAATGGGGGCAATGACACGGCTGTCGAGCCATTCAATCGCCTGCAATTTGCCCGTGAGGTCGCCGTTGTGGGTGCATTCGTCGGGGGCTTCCACATGTACTGCCACAAAATCCAAACCCTGACGCAAGACGTCCAAAGCGGCTTCTGCCTTGCCCTCGTAGTTGGTGTCCAGCTCGCCGTTTGCACCCTCCACAAAGCGGGTCTGCAAGCCGACAAGGTTGGCAATGCCGTGGCAGAGGGGGACAGCGGAAATGACAGAACCGTTTTTATGGAAGCGTTCCACGAAAGAATCCAAAATGACGGCACTGCCCTCTGCCCAGAACCAGATGCCATTGGCGGGGAGCTTACCCGCTGCACGGCGGGCGACATTCACGGGGTGCTGGTCAAGAATGGGGTGTGCCACTTCCATGAGATGCTTCAAAACTGCAGCGTTGGCATTGCCAGAGGGCAAAAGACCGCCGATGACTTCGCCCAAGTGGTCGTGCGGGGGCAGGAGGGCAATGTTTTTGATATCAGCATTTTTCTGCACGGCAATGTGACGGAAGGAGGGTGCGGGATAGACACGCATGCCCGCTTTTTCGGCTTCTTGGGCAAAAACGGGGTCGGCAAACAAATCACAGATGAGGCTCATGGATTCTTCGCCCTCAATCGAACCGCCCGAATGGGAGAGGATTTTCTTTTCCACGAAGGGCAGGTCACTGTCTTCGTAGGCGACCATGTTGCAGCGATACGAGACTTCCCCAGAGGCGAGCTGAATGCCTGTGGCGGCAGCTTCTAGGGGGGAGCGACCCGTATAGCACTGGCAGGGGTCTGCGCCAAAAATGGACAAAATGGCGGTATCACTGCCAGCGGGCAGACCGTCGGGACAATTTTTCACACTGCCAATTTCGCCCTTGGCGGTCAGAGCATCGAGCGTGGGAATCTTAGCGTATTGCAGGGGGGTTTTGTTGCCCAGACTTTCCACGGGGTTATCTGCCATGCCGTCGCCAATGATTAAAACATATTTCATCGTGTACACCTCATCGTCAATTTATACTCAGGACAAAAAACGTCCTGCTTTTCGTGTTCGTCAGACGAACATTTGTCTCTGTCATGTACCCTAATAATGCGTGGAATTGCCCAGAAAGTCAAGCAGAAAATTTGACACGAATCTTGCAAAAAACTGTGAAACTTTCCCATACTCAAGTTTTTTTCTGGGTTTTGCCCTGAATGTAGGAGGCGACTTGCGGAAAACGGGGCGAAAATTCCACATGCTCGGCAAAATACTGGGAAATCTTCCCGACAATATAGCCGTTGCAGAGGGTGGCGACCACTGTCCCCACACCAATGCCACGGAGGGGGTAAAAGCCAAAAAATACCATCGACAGCAGCACAGCCAGAAGGCAAGAGCACCCGTCATAAAGCCACTTCATTTTCCCAAAGGACAAGTTGTAATGTAAGGCACATTCTTTGAGGAAAAGCTCATAGACCTGAGGGGGCAGATAGCTGTGGATGGTGAATGCCACACCCATCGCACAGAGCACCATGCCCAGCACGAAATAGACAATGCGTAGGGCAAAAACGTCCATGGGCAGGTCGGGCAAGAGCCAAGTGGTCAGATTGAGCAGTGTGCCATAAAAGACCGAGGAGGCATAGGCAAAGAGAAAATAGCCCGAAAAACGGCGCAAAAGCAGGCACAGGAGCACAAATAAACCCGCTTGTATCAAATACTCACAAGTGCCAAAGGTGAAAAAGCTGGACAGGGTGGACAATTTCAAATGAATGAGATAGGCGGGGGCGACCACCACGGACATGCCAAAATCAGCATAGAGCAGAAAATAAACCCCCAGACAGAGCATCAACATGCCCGCCAGATAAGACAGTTCCCCATAACAATTTCGTTTCATCATAGCTCTCCTTGACTGCGGATACAAAAAAACCAATCGGCACAGCGTAAGTATCCCCGATTGGTTTTTTTGTCACTTAGGTATTTTTTTTCAGGGCTTGGGCGAGCTGGTCGGGACAGGAGGTCTTTTTCATGCCACACTTGATGCCGTCCAGACGGGCGATGACTTCTTCCACAGGCATGCCGACAATCAGATTGGAAAGCCCTTGCAAATTGCCTGCACAGCCCCCAGTGACGGTCATAGATTTGACGAAGCCGTCTTCGACTTCAATTTTCATGTTTTTGGAACAGACACCTTTTGGTGTAAAATCAATGGTCATTTGTGTAAACTCCTTTTTGGTGAAGATTGGGTGTTCCCCTCTATTATAACATAGCACAGGATTTTTTGACAAGAGCATCTAGCATTGGACAAAATTCCGTGTGTGTATGTGCTGAAATCCGCCATATTAAGAAGCACACAGTGTTTTTCTGTGAATCGAAACGGAGGCAAAATGCCTTTGTGAAAAAGGGAGTGTGATGCCTTTGGTCGGGCAAAGAAAGCGTCTCTTGGCAGTGGTGCTCGTGTGTCTGTGTGCGGTGTTCTCCTCTGGGACAGTCTCAGCAAAGGAGGCGGACACAGCGACCATGACACGGTATGTCTATCCTGTGGGGAAGACAGTGGGGATTAAATTATTTTCTGCGGGGGTCTTGGTGGTGGGACTCTCAGAAATTCCCAGTGCTGAGGGTTTGTCTTCCCCTGCGAAAGCCTGTGGTTTACAGGAGGGGGACATCATCACCCACATCAATGATGCTGAAGTGAACAGCATTGAGACAGTGAGAGAGGTCTTGCAGGATTTGCAGGGCGAGGAAATGACCTTGCGGATTTGCCGTGAGGAGGCACAGCAGGAGGTGATGACGCAGGCGGTGTGCTGTCCCACAGACGGGGCATATAAATTGGGTGCATGGATACGAGACTCCATGGCTGGGATAGGCACAATGACCTTTTACGACCCCAAAACGAAGCAATTTGGCACACTGGGACACGGCATCAACGACATTGACACCGCCCAGATGATGCCTCTGGATACAGGGGCGATTTTGCCTGCTACGGTGGTCGATGTGAAGCGGGGGGTCATGGGACAGGCGGGCGAATTGCACGGCTCGTTCCAGACAGATAGAGAACTGGGCACGCTCTTTGCGAATACAAAACAGGGTGTGTTTGGGCACTTGGAGGAGGAATTATTTTGTGCGCACAGCGAGCTGACACCCGTCGCCAGCGCCTCAGAAGTCCACGAGGGCAAGGCGACGATTTTGTGCAACGTGGCGGGCAACTGCGTGGAGGAATTTGCGGTGGAGATTGTGAAGTGCTACCCCGCCTCGGAGGACACCCGTGATTTGATGTTGCATGTCACCGACCCCAAGCTCTTGGAAAAAACAGGGGGCATCGTGCAGGGTATGAGTGGCTCGCCCATTTTACAGGACGGCAAACTGGTGGCAGCCGTCACGCACGTTTTGGTGAATGACCCCACCAGAGGCTATGGCATTTTCATCGAGAATATGCTCGCACGCGCGGGCTAAACAAACAGGGGCGGATACCATCCGCCCTTGTTTTTCTGCAAAGACAGGGCGTTTTTTTGTTTGTCGAAGAAAATAATTGTTTGGGAAATCTTGTTCTTTTTTCGCAGGAGTGCTATAATTACATATCATTGGAAAGGAGTGCTCCCATGAAATTGCTACCCAAAAAATCAAAGACACAGGGCAAGCAGAACACCCTGCAACGCATTTTTCGTCTGCATCTGCGCCGTAGTATGTTGTTTTCTGTCAGCGTCATCACACTTTTGAGCTTGGCGTTGATTTTTACCGTTAATATCAACCACGGTTCTCGCACGACAGCCATTGAAAACCAACAGGTCACGCAGAATATCACCACTTGGCTGGAGCAAACCGTAGCCATGTTAGAAATGGAAAAAACCGTCATTGAACAGTTGGCGGTGGACGATGTCACCCGAAAATCTTATGTCGACACCTCCAAAGGAAAAACCAAATTTTACCCCGATGGGATTTTCATTGCAACCACAGATGGTCGTATTTTTCATGCGACCTTTGTCCCAGATGCTTCCTTCAAACCCACCGAACGAGAATGGTACATCGAGGGTATAGCCAGCAATGACTTTGTGGTTGGCAACAGCTACCTAGATGCCTACACAGGCAAACCCGTTGTGCCCGTCTCCGCCCAGCTCCACGATGCACAGACCCGTGACCTTGTTGGGGTCATTGCCGCCGATGTCACCCTCGCTGATTTCTCTCAAATCATTGCAGATGTGGGCTATACAGGCGACCGACACCTTTACATCATGGAACGCAGCACAGGACAGGTTTTGGCACACAGCAAGCCAGAATATGTGGGCAAACAGGCAAAAGAACTGAGCAATATCAATGCCAAAGCGGTTTCGTTCATTGAACAAGAACGCTTTGGTGTCCAGCAAGCGAGGGACTTCCTGAAAGCCTACTACGTCAACACCACTTTAGTCCCAGATACAGATTTTGTGGTCGTGACGGAACTGCCCACACAGGAATTTCTCAAGGGGATGGCACCGTTTGCCCTGCTCATGATTATCTTCTCTGCCCTGAGCATGTGTTTCTCCCTGTGGAGCATCGACCGAAAAGTGGGACAGTCCGTGGTGCATCCCATTGAACAAATCACCCGTGCTACTGAGCGGATTTCCATGGGTGATATTCGGGTGGATTTGTCCGACTTGACCCGTAATATTGACCCAGAGAGCAACTTTGAACTGGATAAAATGGCACTTTCTTTTGAAAATATGGTACAGATGGTTGCGCACAACACTTCGGTTGTCAAGCGTGTGGCAGAGGGCGATATGACCGTCTTTGTCGATATTACCTCTGAGGACGACGAACTGGGCAAGAACCTCTATAAGCTCGTCCAGTCCAATGATGCCATGTATGCCGATATGTTGCAAGTTTCCAATGCCGTCTCCTCTGGGGCAGGACAAATTTCAGAGGTCAATACACTTGTTGCCGAGAGCAGCAACAAGCAGGCAGTCGCCATTGAAAGCCTCTCCGAACGCATCGAGACCATCAATACCTTGGCATCGGACAACGGTAAAAAATCCATTGAGGCGGGCGAATACACAGAGACCGTGGTGCAGAATATTGAAATGGGCACAAGCCATATGCAAGAACTGCTCACCGCTATGGTGGATATTGTCCATTCCTCTGAGGAGATTTCCAAAATCAATAAGGTCATTGAGGACATTTCTTTCCAGACCAATATCCTAGCCCTGAATGCCTCCGTAGAAGCTGCTCGTGCGGGTGTGGCAGGAAAAGGTTTCTCTGTGGTTGCGGACGAGGTGCGTAACCTAGCGGCAAAGAGCGCAGACGCTGCCAAGCAAACCACGACCATGATTCAAAACAGCGTACAAAAAGCCAAAGAGGGCAGTGCCTTGGCACAGGACACGGCAAAAGACTTGGAGACCATCCATGTGAATATTCAGGACTTTGCCCACTTGATGGAAGGCATCACCGCCGCCACCACCGAGCAGGGCAGAGAGATTGCCCAAATCCACGACAACATGCTGGAAATTACCCAAGTTGCCAGCGAAAATGTTGCCATTGTCGAGGAGACCACCGCTACCAGCTTGGAAATGCAAGAGCACGCTAAAGTGCTCAACGATGCCATGAAACGCTTCCAGCTGCGTCAGAGACAAAAGGGCAAGGCATATATTCCCCCAGAAAAAGAGGACGATGCCGACTTCATCCAAGAAGCAAATGCCAACTATCAACGCTATCTGCTGGAGCATCAAGATACTGGATACCAGTGAGAAAAAACATCCCCCCACGGGCAAAGCCTTGGGGGGATTGTTCGTTGCAAGGACAGAAACCCATCTTATTCTTTGTTTTGTTCTGCAAGCCAAGTTTTGACCAAGGCGGATGAGCCAATGCGGTCAGCACCTGCATCGAGGAAGGCTTTTGCCTGCTCGAACGTGCGAATGCCCCCTGCCGCCTTGATGCGTACCTGTGGGGGCAGGTGCGCGCGGAAGAATGTCACATCTTCCAGCGTTGCCCCGCCCGTGGAAAAGCCCGTAGAAGTTTTGAGATAATCCGCCCCCGCAGCGGAAACTATGGCACAGAGTTTCTGTTTTTCATCCTGCGTCAAAAGACAGGCTTCCACAATGACTTTCAGGGTGATTTCCTCGCAAATTTTCCGCATGTTTGCCAGTTCATCAAAAAGTGTGCCCCAGTTTTTTTCCTTGACCATCCCCAAGGAAAGCACCATATCAATTTCACTCACACCGTCTTGAATGGCTGCTTTGGCTTCTAAGCCTTTGATGACACTTTTTTGATTGCCGTGGGGGAAGGCGATGACACTGGTGACAGAAATGGCATTGCGTACATATTGGCGGGCGAGCCCGACATAGCAGGGGGACAGACAGACCGACGCTGCCTGTGCTTGTATCGCCTCGTCACAAGTTGCTTTGGCTTCTGCCCAAGTCGCTTCGGGCTTGAGCAGGGTGTGGTCGACATGATGTAACAGTTCTTTTTGTTCCATAGACAAGTGCTCCTTTCTATCATGACTGTGTTGCGGTGTGCTAGAGGGGAAGATAGCGGTGTATGCCCTGCACGGTGACTTGCTGGATGCGTTTTTCTTGACAGAGATAATCCAAATGGGCTTGTGCTTCCCCAACCGCAAACCACTTTTGAATCAAGGGAAATTCCGCCCAATTTTTTGCCCGTATTGCCCAAGTCATCTTGCCTGCAATTTCATAGGTCGTCCAGTTGGGATGTGCCCGTACAATGTCTTCACTTTCTTGGACACGGTTTTTGTGGTGCAAGAGCAGGGCATCAATGCGGGCAAAGTAGTCTCCTGTTTCACGGTGAGAGGGCAGGGCACGGCGCACGGGCAGTTTTGCAAAGCGTCGCAGGCTCTGGAGATACGTCCCTAAGGAATTGGGCATGTTTGGCCACATGGTGATATTTGGCGTAATATCAAAGAGTATGTGGTCGGCGGTAAAGAGTATGCCTTCCTGTGCAATCCAGAGACAGACCATGCCAGGGGTGTGCCCAGGGGCAGCGAGTACCTCAATGTGATAGCCTGCAATGTCAAAGCTGTCGCCGTGGTGGACGCAAGTATAATTGGGCAAATCCAACTGAGGGCCGAAATTGCGGGCGGGGTTGCTTTTGTGCAGGGCGAGCAGTTCCTCGGCGGGAAAGCCCTCCTCCAAAAAGCGTATATCCATAATATCCCAATAACGCTGACTCTCTTTGGAACTCGTCCAGAGAAAATCCCCTTCCCCTAAGTAGATATGACGGTTTTTCCCGACAAATTCATCGACCAAGCCAATGTGGTCAGAGTGAATATGTGTGCCAAAAATATCCAAGCTATCTCGCTCGACACCTAGGGTGTCTAGGGCTTCTTGCAGGGCGAGACGGCAAGGCTCTTGTCGAAAGCCCGTGTCAATCAACAAACTACGGTCTTCTCCTTGGATAAGATAACTGTTGAGACGTTTGAGGGGATTGTTGGGGAGCGGGATTTCAATGCGGTAAATATGGGGCAAGATACAGGCAATCATGGTGTGCTTCTCCTCTCTATGTGAACAAGGTTGGACTATTCTTTCAGTATACCATCATTGCCCAAGGGATGCAAAGCCTAATCTCAGTGGATATCAAAAAGACGAGCGGGACAGATATATCTGTCCCGCCCCTAGGTTTGGCACTTGCTTAGGGTGTTTTGCCTTGGATGTCCTTGGCATCTCGTTCTGCGTTGATTCTGCCCAGAGAAGCATCACGGGCATCGTCGTAGAGGCTGGACGCACGGGACTTGTCGTGCAAGTCTTCTGTACGTTCTCTGCCGTCGTGGACGCCGTTTTTCTCCAGTTCGCTCCGATAGGCGGGATAGGATGCCGTGTCTTCCTCTGGCATGCTCTGGCGGTTGCCACAGCCACCGAGTGCCAAAAGAAAACAAATCCCCAGCAAGAGGGAAGCCATCATGGATTTCATGCCATCTCCTCCGTTTTTCCAAGTCTTTTGCAGTGGGACTTTGGCTAGTGTGTGCGTCTTTCGACAAAAGATGTGCAAAAACAAAAAATAAACCTTGACTTTTGGGGAAAGACTTGCTATACTAAGTCCATAAACAGGAATGATTACTAATTGTGGAGGGTAGCTTATGGCACAGCGTCGCTATTCCAAACAGCGCGAGCTGATTTATGAGACACTGTTGCACAGCACAGACCATCCCTCAGCAGAGATGATTCATCAGTGGCTCAAGCCCACAATCCCCTCGCTGAGTTTGGGTACTGTTTATCGCAACCTCAATCTGCTCGTTGAAGAAGGACGAGCCGTGCAAATTCCTTGGCACATCAACCGCTTTGATGCCAAACTCCAGCCACATGCCCATTTTGTCTGCCATGCCTGCGGGTGCATTGATGATTTGGAGGTGGTATTGCCCGAAGTCTGCCACGAAGCCGTCGCAAATTTGGGCTATGAAGTGCAACGAGAAGCGCTGATGTTTTCGGGTCTTTGTGCCCACTGTCTGGCAAAAAGCAAACAACACTGACATATACAAAAACGCACATATTTTTTAGGAGGAATGTATCATGGAATTCAAATTGTACCGCTGTCCCGAATGTGGCAACATCGCTTTTAAGGTGTATGCAAGCAAAGCGCCCCTGTCCTGCTGTGGCGAAAAGATGGTCGAAATGAAGGCAAATGTCACCGACGCCGCCACCGAAAAGCATGTTCCCGTCTTGACCCAGAATGGAAATGATGTTACCATTAGCGTAGGTTCTGTCATTCACCCCATGCAGGAAGAACACTACATCCCCATGATTGCCGCTGTCACGGAAGACACCGTTGTCTTCAAGATGCCCAAGCCTGGTCAAGAACCCGTGCTGAAGACCACCTTGGATGGCAAGGTCACTGCTTATGAATGGTGTAACCTGCACGGTCTGTGGAAGGGCGAATAAGCACACAGCAAGCACAAATCATTTTGCATTCACATTTGAGAGGAGATTTCATCATGGAATTGAAGGGCAGTAAGACGGAAGCCAACCTGTGGAAGGCATTTGCAGGCGAAAGCATGGCACGCAACAAGTACACCTACTTTGCAAGTCAGGCAAAGCATGAGGGTTACGAACAAATCGCAGCCATCTTTGAAGAAACCGCTGGCAACGAAAAGGAACACGCAAAGCTGTGGTTCAAGGCACTGGACGGCATCGGCTCGACCGCAGAAAACCTGATCGCAGCCGCCGAAGGCGAACACGAAGAATGGACGGACATGTACAAGGAAATGGCACAGACCGCCCGTGACGAAGGCTTCCATAGTCTGGCTGACGCATTCACCTTTGTTGCTAAGGTCGAAAAGTCCCATGAAGAACGCTATATGAAGTTGGCTGAAAACATCGAAAACGGCGAAGTCTTCAAGCGTGAAGGCGTCAAAGTTTGGTATTGCCGTAACTGTGGTCATTTGGAATATGGTCTGGAAGCACCCGAATCATGTCCCATCTGTGCACATCCTCAGGCATACTTTGAACTCCACGCAGAAAATTTCTAAGCATTGCACACCTCGCCCCCTGTGTTCTCTGGAACACAGGGGGCATTTTTTGGCTTGTGAGCCTGAGAAAAATATAGTATACTGGAAAAATGACGAGGAAAGGGGGCGGAGGCTATGGAGATACATAAGGGACACCGTGAGCGGGTGAAGCAGGAATTTCTGGAGGGGGGTCTGTCTGCCTTTTCGGAAATTCGTGTCCTAGAGTTGCTCTTATTCTATTCCCGCAGGCAGGGCGATGTGAACCCCTTGGCGCATACACTGCTCGACCACTTCGGTTCTCTGGCGGGTGTTTTGGATGCGGATATGGAAGACTTGCGTAAAATCAATGGTGTGGGGGATAATACGGCTGTACTCTTAAAATTGATTCCCGCCATCGGTGCAAAATACCTCTCCTCCCGCAGTAGTTTTGATGGCATCATCCAAGATAGTCGAGACATACGCAGCTTGCTTGCCCCTCACTTTTTCGGTGCAAAAAATGAAATGAGCTTTCTGGTGGGGATGGACAGCAAGCAAAAAGTGCTCGGTGTGCGGAAACTCAGTGAAGGCATTCCCACATCCACAGAGATTTCCGCCCAGCAAATTATGAAAACTACCTTTTCACTCAATGCGACCCGAATTATTTTGGCACACAATCATGTGGGCGGGGTTGCCTTGCCCTCTCCCGTCGATATTTCAACCACACTTTATTTGCAAGACTTGCTCAAAAAAGTGGGGATTATACTCTATGACCACGTCATCATGGTGGACGATGATATGGTCTCCCTGCGGGACAGCCGTCGCCTGCGTACATAAACCCCACAGAACCCATGAAAAAAGGAGGGCTTCCCATGCCATTTGTTGTACACAGTCCCTATGCCCCAGCAGGCGACCAAGCAGAGGCGATTGATGCCTTGGCATCTGGTTTGGAAAATGGTCTGGACGAGCAGACCCTTTTGGGTGTCACAGGTTCAGGTAAGACCTTTACCATGGCAAAGGTCATTGAACGCCTGCAACGCCCGACCTTGGTGCTTGCCCACAATAAGACCTTAGCTGCCCAGCTCTGTGCAGAATTTCGGCGGTTTTTTCCTGAAAATGCCGTGGAATATTTCGTCTCCTATTACGATTATTACCAACCAGAAGCCTATATCCCCCACACGGATACCTTCATTGAAAAAGACAGCAGTATCAATGCTGAAATTGAACGTCTTCGCCATTCGGCGACTGCCTCGCTCTTTGAACGTCGTGATGTCATTGTCGTGGCATCGGTCTCCTGCATTTACGGCTTGGGCGACCCCATTGATTATGCCAAGATGGTCATTTCCCTGCGTCAAGGGCAGCGCTACGAGCGGGACGCACTTTTGAAAAAATTGGTGGAAATTCGCTATGATAGAAATGATATCGCCTTTGAGCGAAACCGCTTTCGGGTGCGGGGCGATACGGTGGACATTTACCCCGCTTATGCACAGGATACTGCCCTGCGGATTGAATTTTTTGGCGACGAGGTCGACCGTATTTGTGAAATCCATCCCCTGACGGGCAAGGTCAGCCGTATTTTGGAACACATCGCCATTTATCCCGCCTCGCACTATGTGGCAAGCCCTGAGAAATTGGCATCTGCGATACAAGAAATGTATCGGGAATTGGAACAGCAGGTGACGCAATTTGAGGCAGAGGAGAAGTGGATAGAAGCCCAACGCATCCGTGAGCGCACGCTCTATGACATAGAAATGATGCAGCAGCTCGGGTACTGCACGGGCATAGAAAATTACAGCCGTGTGCTCTCAGGGCGTGCCGAAGGCATGCCCCCCCTGACACTTTTGGATTATTTTCCAGAAGATTTTTTGCTCTTTGTGGATGAAAGCCATGTTACCCTGCCCCAAGTGCGGGCAATGTTTGCGGGCGACCGTGCCAGAAAGCAAAATCTGATTGACTACGGTTTTCGCCTGCCCTGTGCCAGAGACAACCGTCCCCTCACCTTTGAGGAATTTCAAGCCCGCATCGGACAGACCATCTATGTGTCCGCCACCCCAGCCCCCTACGAGCGGGAACGCTCAGGGCAAATTGTGGAGCAGATTTTGCGCCCAACGGGTCTGCTCGACCCACAAATCGACGTCCGCCCCATTCAAGGACAAATGGACGACCTTTTGGGGGAATTGCACCTGCGTATCCAGAAAAATCAACGGAGCTTAATCACCGTTTTGACCAAGCGCATGGCAGAGGATTTGACGGACTACCTACAGAGTGCAGGGGTGCGTGTACGCTATATGCACAGCGACATCAGCACACTGGAACGTCTGGACATCATACGAGACTTGCGCCAAGGCATCTTTGATGTGCTGGTGGGCATCAACCTCTTGCGAGAAGGTTTGGATTTGCCTGAGGTCGCTTTGGTTGCCATTTTGGATGCCGACAAAGAGGGCTTTTTGCGCAGCGAAACCGCCCTTGTGCAGACCATCGGCAGGGCAGCCCGCCATGTGGAAGGTTTTGTCTTGCTCTATGCGGACAAAATCACACCCGCCATACAAAATGCCATGGCAGAGACCAAGAGACGTCGTCGTCTCCAAGAAGCCCACAACCACGCCAAGGGCATCACCCCGCAGAGCGTCTCCAGCCCCATTGCCGAGAGCTTGGTCATGTCTCAGGCAGTCACAGCAGAGGAACTTGTCCCCACACCAGAAACACCCCAGACCCCAGCAGAAAAAGATGCCCTTCTGGAACGTCTGAAAGAAGAAATGCGTACTGCCAGCGAGGCACTCGACTTCGAGACCGCCGCCCGTCTGCGTGACCAAATCTTTGCCCTCTCCCCATAAATGCGGGATACAAGGGCATTTGGGGTGGGTGTCCTGCGGAAGGGTCAAGACCCTTCCCTACAAATGTCCACCTGACCCCGATAAACCCATAGTACCGTAGGGACATGGCTTGCCATGTCCGTCCACTTGCCTCTGCCCCGATTGATAAACATTCATCCCCAGCCACCAAGGAGGTCATATGCACAGCCACATCCGCATACAGGGTGCAAAAACCCACAATCTGAAAAACATCTCCCTAGACATCCCCAGAGACAAACTGGTGGTGTTCACAGGGCTTTCTGGCTCTGGGAAATCTTCCCTTGCCTTTGATACGATTTACGCAGAGGGACAACGACGCTATGTCGAGTCCCTTTCTTCCTATGCCCGTCAGTTTCTGGGGCAGATGGATAAGCCCGACGTGGAGCAAATCGACGGGCTATCCCCCGCCATTTCCATCGACCAGAAAACCACCAGCCGTAACCCCCGCTCGACCGTCGGCACAGTGACGGAAATTTATGATTATCTGCGTTTGCTCTGGGCAAGAGTGGGTCTGCCCCACTGTCCGCAGTGTAGCAAGGAAATCCATCCCCAGACCCTCGACCAAATCGCCACGCAAATTTTGGCTTTGCCCCAAGGGACACGATTGCAAATTTTAGCCCCCCTCGTGCGGGAGAAAAAAGGCGAGCATCAAAAAATTCTGGAAGATGCCCGCAAAAGTGGTTTTGTCCGCTGTCGGGTGGACGGGATTTTGTACGACTTGAGCGAAGAAATTATCTTAGAGAAAAACAAAAAACACAGCATTGAACTTGTGGTTGACCGTCTTGTACTCAATGAAACGGTGCGTCCCCGTCTGGTGGAATCCTTGGAAACCGCCTCTCAGCGCACGGGCGGTTTGACTTTGGTCAACCTGCCCAAAGAAGACGAGGACTTGCTTTTTTCGCAAAATTATGCCTGTCCCGATTGTGGCATTTCTCTGGAAGAACTCAGCCCCCGCATGTTTTCTTTTAACAATCCCTACGGGGCTTGCCCCACTTGTACGGGTCTGGGTTCACAGCGGAAAGTAGACCCCGCACTGGTCATCCCCAACCATAAACTCTCGATTTTGCAGGGGGCGATTGTCGCCTATGGTTGGCAGAGCGTGAAAGAGGATTCCATCGCCCGCCTGTATTTTGATGCCTTGGCAGAAAAATATGATTTCTCTCTGGAGACGCCGATTTGCGATTTGCCCCCACACATTGTCGATATTCTGCTCTACGGTACAAAGCAAGAGAGCCTCCGCATCGACTTTGTTCGCTCCTACGGCACGACCAGTCTTGACCGTCCCTTTGAGGGTGTCATTCCCAATTTGGAGCGACGTTATCGGGAGACGACTTCAGAATCTGCCCGCAAGGATTTGGAAAGTTGTATGAGTGACCTGCCTTGCCCCAGTTGTCGGGGCAGAAGACTGAAAAAAGCTTCTCTTGCGGTCACGGTGGGGGGCTTATCCATCCATGCGTTTTGCGAAAAATCCGTCACCGATGCCTTGGATACGCTGGACAAACTGACCCTCACACCCCAGCAAAGCCAAATTGCAGAGCGGATACTGAAGGAAATTCGGGAACGCCTTGGCTTTTTACAGCGGGTGGGTCTGCCTTATTTGACGCTCTCCCGCACGGCGGGGACGCTGTCGGGTGGGGAGAGCCAACGCATCCGTCTGGCGACCCAAATTGGCTCGTCGCTCATGGGTGTCTTGTATATTTTGGATGAGCCGTCCATTGGCTTACACCAGCGGGACAACGACAAATTACTCGCCACGCTCCAACGTCTGCGGGATTTGGGGAATACGCTCATTGTGGTGGAACACGATGAGGACACCATGCGGGCGGCAGATTATATTGTCGACATAGGACCGATGGCGGGGGTACACGGGGGCGAAGTGGTCGCCACGGGCACACCTGCGGAAATCATGCAAGACCCAAAGTCCCTCACGGGGCAGTATTTGAGCGGGGCAAAAAAAATTCCCTTTCCCGCAAAACGACGCACAGGCAATGGAAAACATTTGGAAGTGCTGGGTGCAAGCGAAAACAACTTGAAAAATCTGGACGTTACCATTCCCTTGGGGACGTTTTGCTGTGTGACGGGGGTCTCTGGCTCTGGGAAATCCTCCTTGGTCAATGGCATTCTCTACAAACGTCTGGCTGCCGATTTGAACCGTGCCAAACTGCGTTCAGGCAAGCATAAAGACATTTTGGGCATGGAGCACTTGGACAAAGTCATTGCCATCGACCAAGCCCCGATTGGGCGTACCCCCCGCTCCAATCCTGCCACCTATACGGGACTGTTTTCCGAGATTCGAGAACTCTTTGCCAGCACACCACAGGCAAAAGCCAAGGGATATACTGCCAGACGCTTTTCCTTTAATGTAGCAGGGGGACGCTGTGAAGCCTGTCAGGGCGATGGGCTGTTGAAAATCGAAATGCACTTTTTGCCTGATATCTATGTACCCTGTGAGGTCTGCGGGGGCAAACGCTACAACCAAGAGACCCTCCAAGTGCGTTACAAGGGCAAAAATATCCATGATGTTTTGGAAATGACTGTGCAAGAGGGCTTGGACTTTTTCGCCCCCATTCCCAAAATTCACCGCCGTTTGCAAACCCTGTGGGATGTGGGTTTGTCCTATATCAAAATCGGACAGCCCTCCACGACCCTGTCGGGGGGCGAGGCACAGCGGGTGAAATTGGCAAGCGAACTTGCCAAACGCTCCACAGGCAAGACCCTCTATATTCTGGATGAGCCGACCACAGGCTTGCACAGTTACGACGTGCAAAAGCTTTTGGAAGTCCTGCAACGTCTGGTAGAGGAGGGCAATAGCGTTCTCGTCATTGAACACAACTTGGACGTCATCAAAACGGCGGATTATCTCATTGATTTGGGTGCAGAGGGGGGCGATGCAGGTGGGAATCTGGTCTGTGTGGGAACACCCGAAACCCTCGCCCAGTGTGAAGCTTCCTACACAGGGCAGTATCTGAAAAAAATCTTCGCAAGGGAGGAGGCAAGCCATGGAAATGCCTGATTTGCACTATGTAGAGGGCACGGTCTCGGCGGTGCTCTACCGCAATGAGGAAAACGGCTATACGATTTTACGCTTGGAAAACGGCGACGAGGATGACATCAGTGTGGTGGGCTGTATGCCTGGTGTGGCGGTGGGTGAGAGCCTTTCTGTACACGGCACATGGGAACAACACAGCACCTATGGCAGACAACTGCGGGCGGAATACCTAGAACGTCGTCTGCCCTCTGGGGAAAACGCCATGCTCCGCTACTTGGCATCGGGGGCAGTGCGTGGCATAGGGGCAGTGACCGCCCGACGCATCATGGATGAATTTGGCACAGATGCCCTGCGTATTTTGGAGGAAAGCCCCGAACAGTTGAGCGTCATTCAGGGCATTACCCGCAAACGTGCCCTTGCCATGAGCGATGCTTTTCGATTGCAATTGTCCCTGCGTCAGCTTTTGGATTTTCTTGCAGCCTATCAAATGCCCTTGGGCATTGCCATGCCCTTGTACCGCCGTTTTGGAGAAGAAGCCTTTGCTGTGTTGCGGGAAAATCCCTATGTCTTGACCGAAGACAGCATCGGGGCATCGTTCCACCACGCAGATGCCTTGGCACAGGGCATGGGTTTGTCCGTGGAAAACCCCTTGCGTTTGGAAGCGGGCTTGCGTTTTGAACTGCAACACAATGCGGAAAATGGCCATGTCTTTTTGCCCCAAGAAAAGCTCTTGGGTGCAACGGCACAATTACTGCAAATGGATACTGGCATGCTTGTCCCTGCCCTAGATGCACTCTTGGACAAGGGAGAGGTCATTTTGTCGCCCATTGCCAAACAAAATGCCTGTTACCTCGCCCGTTTCTATGAAGCGGAATGTGCCGTGGCAGAGCGTCTCCATGCCATGGCGGGGAATTTGCTCTATCCCGATATGGACTTTGGGGCATTTTTTGCCCGCATCGAAGCGGAAACGGGCATGGAATATGCCCCGTTGCAAAAAGATGCCGTGGTCTTGGCAGGAGGTCGGCAGGTTTTGCTTTTGACAGGTGGGCCAGGCACGGGCAAAACAACGACCACCCGTGCGGTGCTCGCTCTCTTTGATGCCTTGGGTCTGGATACCGTTTTGACCGCCCCAACCGGTCGGGCGGCAAAACGGCTCTCAGATGCCTGTGGGCGGGAGGCTTCGACCGTTCACCGCCTCTTGGAAACCAAATTTGACGGTGGAAACAATGCCCTGCGTTTTGCCCGCAATGCCCAGAACCCGCTCTATGCCGATGCCGTCATTGTGGATGAGGCATCTATGGTGGATTTGCCCCTGATGGCGGCACTTTTGGATGCCCTGCCCCTGTCCTGTCGCTTGATTTTGGTGGGCGACCCCCACCAGTTGCCCAGCGTCGGGGCGGGCAATGTGCTCTCGGATTTGTTGCGGGCGGATAGCCTGCCCACCCTGCAACTGCATGAGATTTTCCGTCAAGCCTCTTTGTCTTCCATCATCCGCTCGGCGCACAGTGTCCAGCAGGGCACAGTGCCCCCTTTACAGAACAGCCTAACGGGAGACTTTTTCTTTTTGAAGCGTTTGGAGGGACAACATGCTCTCTCAACCGTGGTGGAGCTGTGCCAGACCCGTTTGCCCAAAAACATGGGCATAGACCCTCAGGACATTCAGGTGCTGACCCCGACACGCAAGGGCACATTGGGCACACAGTCGCTCAATACCGCCCTGCAAGCAGTCTTGAATCCACCGCAGGAGGGTAAGCCGGAAAAAGCGTATGGCTCGTGGGTCTTCCGTCAAGGCGACCGTGTCATGCAGGTCAAAAACAATTATGAATTGCTCTGGGAAGACTCCGAAAAGCAAGAAACGGGCATGGGCATTTTCAATGGGGACATTGGACAGATTGTGGCGGTGGATGCCAAGGCGGGCTTGGTGCAGGTGAATTTTGAGGGGCGTTTGGCGGAGTATACCAGCGAGATTTTACACCAGCTAGAGCCTGCTTGGGCGATTACAGTACATAAATCGCAGGGGAGCGAATACCGTGCCGTGATTTTGTGTCTGCATGAGACCGCCTCTGCCCTGCAAACCCGTGCGGTGCTCTACACGGGCATGACCCGTGCCAAGGATTTGTTGATTTTGGTGGGGGATGATATGCTGATTGCAAAAATGACCCAGAACAACCGCCCCACCCGTCGGTACAGCGGATTGCGTGCCCGTCTGGTACGCTTGCGAAAGGAGCATGAGGCAGAATGAAACGGCTTTGGCGATTTTTCTTGGATTTGCTTTACCCACCCAAATGTGCCTGTTGCGAGACGCTTTTGTCGGAGGGTTCTCATTATGTCTGTGAGGTGTGTCAAAAACGCTTTGCATTTTTGCAAGGAGAAGATGCTTGGCAAAGGGGCAAGTATTTTTCCCGTTGTCTGTCGGTGGCGTGGTATGAAGACGTCTTGCGTCATGCCATACACCAGTATAAATTTTATGGGCAAAAACAGCTCTCTGCCTTCTTTGCGCCCTTGCTGGCAGAGCGCATTGCCGAGCACTTGGCGGGGCAGTACGATGTCATTACTTGGATACCGGTCTCGAAGCATCGTTTGAAAGAGCGTGGCTATGACCAATGTAAACTGCTCGCCCAAGATGTGGCAGAAACCCTGCACCAGCCCTTAGCCTGTCTTTTGGCACAGCCGAAGAAAAAGAAAGCCCAGTCCTCTTTGAAAAGCGACGAGGAACGGGCGGAAAATGTGAAGGGTTGTTTTTCGGTTTTGGAAGGGGTAGTGGGCAAGCGGATTTTGCTCTTAGATGATGTGATTACCACAGGCTCGACGCTGGAAGAAGGGGCAAAAGCACTTTTGGAAGCGGGGGCAAGGGAAGTGCTTTGCGTGACGGTCTGCCGTGCCAGAGGCTGAGGGCTTTCTCAGCAGGAGACAAGATGCAACAAAACACGACCCTTGGGGTGTGGTAGCATAGCAAAAAAGCAAGATGTCACGAAAGGGGTCTGGGCTGAGATGCAAGGGAAGCGTGGATTTTGGCAAGAGGAACTGGGGCTGGATTTGGGCAGTGCCTGTCTGCGGGTCTGGGTGCGGGGACGAGGTTTGGTCTTGGAAGAACCCTCGGTCTTGGCGGTGGAACGCAAGACGGGTCGGTTTTGTGCCCTAGGGCGGGAAGCGGAAGCCCTGCTTGCGGAAGCACCCAAAATGCATTATCCCCTGTATCCCTTGCGTGCGGGTATCATCTCGGATTATCGAGAGACGCTTGCACTTTTGCGGTTGTTGTTGGGGCGGGTGCAGGGACGTGCCTTGCGTAAGCCAAAGGTCAGCCTTGCCGTGCCGAAGCATATCCGACCGATAGAAGCCCAAGCACTCTTGGCGGCAACGGTGCAGGCGGGTGCAGGGGCGGTGGCACTGGTGGAAGCCCCGCTGTTACAGGCATTGGGTTTGGGTTTGGAGGTGCAAGACCCCCGTGCGCACTGTCTGGTGGATGTGGGGGCGGGTGGCTGTCATATTGCAGTGCTTGCCTTGGGGCAAGTGCTGGCATATCATGACTGTCCCCAAGGGGGGACAGCCTTTGATAGAGCTTTGATGCAGGCACTGCGCCAGCGTCAGCAGGTGTTTGTCAGCCGTGCCATGATGGAGCGGGAGAAGTGCCGTCTGGGGGAAGAAGCGGGGGCACTGGTCTGTACGGGCTATGCCTTTGCGGATGCGAACCAGACCCGCTGTGTGCTGGAGCGAGCGGAAGTGCGGGAGATTTTCGCACCCCTGTGGGCGGACTTGGCAACGGGGATTGCAGGGCTTTTGGCGGATTTGCCCCCGTGTATTTTGGAGGATATTGAAGCGGAGGGCTTGTATCTGACGGGTGGGGGGAGCTTGCTCTGGGGCTTGGCAGAGGACTTACAAGCCCGCCTGTCTTTGCCCGTGCAAACGGTGGCAGAGCCAGATAGACTGACCGTAGCGGGCATGGCACAGCATATGCCCCGCTATCAAAAGAAACCCAGACGCTGAGGGTATACAAGTGCTGTTTTGGGGGCAAACTTTCTCCATATGAGCTTGCAAAGGAGGAAATTTGCAATGAAAACCCGTCTTTTGTGTCGTTCGGTGCTGGGCATGATGCTCTGTGGCATTGTTTTGCTGACTTCGGTGACAGCATTTGTGATTGGGGGAGCGGAGGACTTGGAAGCCCTGCAAAGCTGTCCTGAGAACTCTGAGCCAGTGCCCAGAGAAAATCTTGCCCCGATTGCACAGGACTTGCGCTTTACGACCTATCGGAATGTGGCATTTGAGGACAAATTTTTGGCATTTGACCCTGATGGAGATGCACTCACGGCACGTTTGGTGAAAAAACCTGCCCGTGGGAGCATTGCCTTTGCCCAAGACGGTTCTTTGGGCTTTACCTATACGCCCTATGAGAACAAGTGTGGGAAAGACAGTTTTGAGTATGTGGTGGAGGACGATAAGGGAAATGTTTCTGAACCTGCTAAGGTGTTCATTCGGATTGAGAAGCAGGCATGTCGCTTTACCTATGCGGATATGGCACACAACCCAGCGCATAAGGCGGCGATTGACTTGGCCAATCGGGAGGTCTTTGTGGGACAGCAGGTGGGCGGTGCGTATTTTTTCCAACCTGAGCAGAGCATCAGCCGTGCGGAATTTTTGACCTTGGCGATGCAGAGTCTGGACGTGAAGACCTTGCCTGATGTGGAGAAAACGAGTTTTTCAGATGATGCGAGCATCGCCCGTTGGGCGAAGCCCTATGTGGCAACCGCCTTGCAGACGGGCATGGTGCAGGGCACACACAACGCAGAGGGCAATGCCGTATTCGAGGCAAACCGTGCCATTACGAAAGCGGAGGCTTCTGCTTGGCTGGACGCGCTCTTGTGCCTGTCGGATGTGGCTGACGTCTCAAAAGTGGAGGAGAACGTGGCAGTCTGGGCGGTACAGCCCATGGCAAATCTGGACGCTGTGGGTGTTTTGGGAGATGCGAGCGGGGCAGAGGATATCCTCACAATGGGGGAAGTTGCCTGCATGCTCTCCTCTGCGGTAGAGCTTTTGGAGGCCCGCAACAGCCGTGGGTTTTATGCCCTGTTCTGAGCTTGTGCCAAAGGAAATGCCCCCCGCACCGAAGGTGCGGGGGGCATTTTGTTGTGCTGTAACAGCACAACACCGCCAAGGCGAAGCCTTGGCGTATCTTTGGCACGCGCCGATTAGAGCAGTGCCAGCAGATAGAGCACAAAGCCCACCACAATGCTGGTGGAAATCCCAAAGACCAAGACTGGACCTGCCACCGTGAACAGCTTCACCGCCGTCCCCGTCACCACACCCTCTTGCCGAAATTCCAGTGCAGGCGAGACCACCGCATTGGCAAAACCCGTGATGGGCACGAGCGTTCCTGCCCCTGCGTGCTTGGCAAGGTCGTCGAAGACCCCAAAACCCGTCAAAATTGCAGAAAGGCTGATGAGTACCAGAGAGCTGGCGGTACAAGCCGCCGTTTCAGGCAGTTGCCAGTAGACAAATAAATCGTGCAAGCCCTGCCCCAGCAGACAAATCCCGCCCCCCACCAAAAATGCCCAAAGCATATTTTTTCCCATCGGCGACGGGCGGGCTTTCTGCTGGACGTATGCCTGATATTCTTCGGGGCTCATGTGCATGGTCATCCCCTCCTTTTCCCGCCTAGTATGCGACAGCGTGGCAAACTTTATGCCCGATTCATGGAAATGAGGGCGGCTTGGTTGCCCCGTGCCCGTCCCAGTCGCCGATGCGACCAAAACAAATCGGGTTCACAGCAAGAGCAGTGCCCACTCACTTCAATGTGCTGGGGAAAAATCCCCGCTTCCAAGAGGCAATCCCAAATCACCCCTTTCAGATTCACTTGAAATTTCCCGCCTGCAATGGGGGAGATATGCCCATCCATACACGACCCAAACTGTTCCCGAAATGCCAAGGGTACGTCCTCGTGGGTCTCAAAACACTGGGGGCAAATCCCCGCCCCGATGGCAAGACGCAAATCCGCAGGGTTTGTCCCAAATGCCTCTTGCATGGCACGGACGGTCTTCCCTGCGATATTCAAAGACGTACCCCGCCAGCCAGAATGCACCGCCCCTATCGCCTCCTGCACGGGGTCATAGAGCAAAATGGGCGTACAATCGGCATAATAGCTGAACAGCACCACATCCTTATCCCGACTGATGAGTGCATCGCCCTCAAAGGGTGTCGTATCATACAAATCCAAAAGTGCATCTTCTGCTGTGACGCAAAAAATACGGTCGGAATGGATTTGATGGCAGAGCACGGGTTTTGCCAAGTTCGCCCCTGTCGCTTGGGCAAAGATACGGTAATTTTCCCGCACCTTCGTCTCCGCATCCCCCAGAGTACGGCTGAGGTTCAGGCTATCATAGGGGGCAGGACTCACACCACCCAAACGGGTCGAAAATCCATGCACCAACGCTGGAAACGAAGACAATAAATCCGACTGATGGAAGGGCACACCCTCCCGCACGATGGTCTCCACTGCCATAGCAAGCTTCCTTTCTCATTCATACATACCGCTACAAAAAAACAGGGGCGACCACGGTCGCCCCTGTACACTTTTCTGCTTACTGCTCGCCGTGGTACTGCTTGCAAGTACACTTCTTGAACTTCAAGCCACTCCCACAGGGGCAGGGGTCGTTGCGTCCGATACGCAGGGTGTTCTTGATGGGCGTCTTCTTGATTTCGCCCGTGTTGCCACCACCCGATTCGCCCGTCACACGGGCAACACGTTCCCGCTTCACTTCGCCCTGTACACGGGCACGGAAAATACGGCGCACGGTTTCCTCCTGAATGGCGGTGACCATGGCTTCAAACATCTCAAACCCTTCACGGCGGTACTCGACCACGGGATTGGTCTGGGCATAAGCCCGCAGGGAAATGCCCTGCTTGAGTTCGTTCATGGCATCAATATGATCCATCCAATATTCATCGACGGTGCGGAGCATCATGACACGTTCCACCTCACGCATGAGGGGTGAACCCAGATTTTCTTCCTTCTCGTCCAACGTCAAAATCGCTTCATTTTCCATGAATTTGATGAGTGCATCGGGTGTGGTGCTCTCCACTGCCATATCCTCAAAGTCGTCTGCGTCACAGAACAGACCAAAGAAAGGTGTTGTGGCGGCACGGAAGCTGTCGCTGTCGAAGTTGCCCCCCTCCCCGACCACACTGTGAACGGTGGTTTGAATCATGTTGTGGAGCATACTGCGTACAATGTCCTTCATGTCCTCGCCCGCCAGAACTTGACGACGTTGCTTATAGATGACCTCACGCTGGGTATTCATGACGTCATCGTATTCCAGAACATTCTTACGGGACTGGAAGTGGCGGGATTCGACACGCTTCTGGGCATTTTCAATCGCACCCGTCAGCATTTTGGCATCAATGGGCGTGTCCTCGTCAATTTTTAAGGTCTCCATCATAGTCATGACACGTTCCGAGCCGAACAGACGCATGATATCATCTTCCAAACAGAGGAAGAAACGGGTTTCGCCAGGGTCGCCCTGACGACCTGCACGACCACGCAGTTGGTTATCAATACGGCGGGATTCGTGGCGTTCTGTACCCAAAATGAACAGCCCGCCGATGTCGCAGACACGGTCTGCCTCGGGTACAATTTCTTCCTTGAATTTCGCTTCCGTTTCGGTGTAGAGCTTGCGGGCATCCAGAATTTCTTGGTTGTCCGTTTCGGCATAACCCGTGGCTTCCGCAATCAATTCTTCACTCATGCCCTTTTTGCGGAGCTTGGATTTTGCCAAATATTCCGCATTACCACCCAGCATGATATCCGTACCACGACCTGCCATATTGGTGGCAACCGTGACCGCACCGAACTGACCCGCTTGGGCGACAATTTCCGCTTCCTGTTCGTGGTTCTTTGCATTCAAGACGTTGTGGGGAACGCCCTCACGCTTGAGCAACTTGGAAATCAGCTCGGATTTTTCGATGGAGACCGTACCGACCAGCACAGGTTGTCCTTTTTTATGGCAGTCCACAATCTGCTGGATAATGGCACGGTACTTGCCCACGGTGTTCTTATAGACCACATCGGGCTGGTCTTTACGCTGGATGGGGCGGTTGGTGGGGATTTCCACAATGTCCAGCGTATAGGTGTGCCCAAATTCTTCCGCTTCGGTCATTGCCGTACCCGTCATGCCAGAGAGCTTGGTATACAGACGGAAATAGTTCTGGAAGGTAATGGTCGCCAGCGTTTTGGATTCGTGGGCGATTTCCACACCTTCCTTGGCTTCGATTGCTTGGTGCAAGCCCTCGTTGTAGCGTCTGCCATTCATGAGACGTCCCGTGTATTCGTCAACAATGATGACTTCGCCGTCTTTGACCACATAGTCAATGTCACGCTTCATAATGCCACGGGCACGAATCGCCTGATTGATGTGGTGAGAGAGGGTGGTGTTTTCCACGTCGCCCAAATTTTCCACCTGAAAGTGCTTTTCTGCCTTGGCAATGCCACGGGCAGTCAGGGTGACGGTGCGTGCCTTTTCGTCGACAATATAATCTGCGTCGAGGTCGTCCGATTCTTCCTCTTTGGAGTCCACGGAAGCAAAGGTCATAAATTTCAGCTTGGAGACAAATTGGTCAACCAAGCTATACAGTTGGGTGGACTTGTCGCCCTGCCCAGAAATAATCAGAGGGGTACGGGCTTCGTCGACCAGAATGGAGTCGACTTCGTCGACAATGGCGAAGTTGTGCCCACGCTGCATGAGTTCGTGTTCATAAATTGCCATGTTGTCACGCAGGTAGTCAAAGCCAAATTCGTTGTTTGTGCCATAGGTGATGTCTGCCTGATATGCCACTTGCTTTTCAATGCCGTTGACCTCATGAATGACCAGACCGACGGTCAGCCCCAAGAAGCGGTAGAGCTTGCCCATCCACTCGCTGTCACGCTTGGCGAGGGCGTCGTTGACGGTGACCACATGGACACCCTTGCCACTGATGGCATTCAGATAGGCGGGGGCA
>CAZSWQ010000012.1:0-25511 GCA_964611025.1 uncultured Ruminiclostridium sp. | reverse complement strand
CAACAAGTATGTCGGCATCTCACCCAAGGCATATGCCGACAAGATAGTCAACGAAAAGAAAAATACAATGCAGACAGCACAGCTTTGCCACACAGTGCTGTGCAACTGCGCCAGAGTGAAACCCATCCCTTTGCCATGCTCGATGGCTACGTCCCCCTTCACACCCCAGACATTGCCCTCTACCATGCCCTGCGGGAAGCTGTGCCCCTGATTGATGCCGCCATTTTGAAGCTCATTCGCCTCTCGGCGGGGGTCGAAGCCCGTTGTGCCAACCCAAAGATTCAAGAGGCACTCAATGCCTTTTTGCAAAATGTGCCCACGGCACACGGTCAGCGGGGCATCCAATCCTTTCTCGACAACTATTTAGACTCGCTTTTGACCTGCGGGCGGGCTGTGGGGGAAATTGTACTCAATCCTGAGGGCACGGACATTGCCGCTGTCTTGCCCGCTTCTGTACAAAACATCGACTGCAAGGCAGTCTCCCCGCTTGAACTGCAATTTTTTCGCCGTGAGATGGGCTTGACCCGCACAGCGGTACCCTTCCCGAAACTCATTCTTTTTACCCCCTATTTGCCCTCCCCTGAGCAACCCTATGGGCAGAGCCTCTTACATGCCATGCCCTTTTTATCCAACATCCTTTTGAAGATTTATCAGACCATCGGGACGAACTGGGAGCGTGCGGGGAATCTGCGTTATTCCGTGGTGTACAAGCCACAAGAGGGCGAAGATGCAAGAGCTTCCCAACGTGCCGAGCTGCTCGCCACCCAGTGGAGCCGTGCCATGCAGGCTTCCAAGCAGGGGTCTGTACGGGATTTCGTGTCGGTGGGAGATGTGCAAATTCGGGTCATTGGGGCAGAAGCGGAGATTCCAGATTGCCAGATTCCTGTCCGCTTGATTCTGGAACAGCTCATTGCCCAGACGGGCATCCCACCCTTTTTATTGGGTTTGCACTGGTCGACCACGGAGCGTATGAGCTCCCAGCAGGCGGACATGATGACCAGCGAACTGCATGCCCTGCGTCGTACCCTCGCCCAGCCCCTCGAAAACATTTGTCGGCTCTGGTTGCGTCTCCATGCCTATGACGACCGCTTTTCCCTAGAATGGGCGGAAATCAATCTCCAAGACAGCGTAGAAGAAGCCCGTGCAGAACTGCTCCGCCAGCAAGCCCGCTCGCTCGATTTTGAAACATCCCAAAAGGAGGTAGAGGCATGACCCTCACAAAAGAAGCCACACAAGGCAGTGTATTGCCCCAGAAAAACACCGACCCAAAAGAACTCGAAGCCCTCAATGCCTACACCAAGACAGCCCTCACCCAAGACGAGGTCTATCTCTTTGCCCTGCGTTTGTGCGACAACCACATCGACCGTGAGGGAGAGTGTTTTGACATTCCCACGCTGGAACAGCTCGCCCCGCTCTTTGTCGGGACGTCAGGCATTTTTGACCACAACTGGTCGGCGAAAGAACAGACCGCCAGACTCTATCGCACAGAACTTGTGACCGAAGCCTTTCTCGTGCCAGAAACCCAAGAAGTCTCTACCTACTTAAAAGGCTATGCCTATTTGCTCCGCAACGAGCAAAACGCAGCCCTCATTGCCGAGATTGAGGCAGGTATCAAAAAAGAAGTCAGCATCAGTTGTGCGGTGCAGGAGCGTATTTGTTCCATTTGTGGGGCGGACAGACAGCAAAGCCCCTGCCCCCATTTGGAAGGGGAAGTCTACGAGGAAAAACCCTGTTTTATCTACCTCCGCAATCCCACAGATGCCTATGAGTGGTCGTTTGTTGCCGTGCCCGCCCAGCGACAGGCGGGGGTACTGAAGGGCTTTGCGGAAAATATTCTGGCGAAGACCTTTGGCGAAAAACCCCCCGAAGCCTGGCAACCCTTTTTGCAGAAGCTCAAACGCCAAGCCAAGGCAGGGGTTATTTACCAAAAACAACTCTATGAGGACACGCTCCGCGCTGCCCTCCTCGCCCACCCCCACGCACCCTACGAGACGCTCCAGAAACTCTGTGCCCGTCTCGACACCGAGGAACTCTTGCAGATGAAGGAAAGCTTCCACAAAGACGCCGCCCTGCACTATCCCCTCCAGACCCAGCTCCAACACCTGCCAGAGGACGCACCCGATACAAAGGGCAATGCACCCTATGCCATGTAGCAGGGACAACCCTTGCGGTTGTCCGTCGTTGGTGGGGTGGGACGTCGAGGACACCGTCCCCTACGGGGGCGGACAAGGGAGGTTGAAGACCAGATGGGGTTCAATGAAGAATGAAAAGTGAACAGTGAAAAATGAAGACCATGCCGTTTGGGTATGGGGGTACACGGGCGGATGATATCCGCCCCTACGGGCAAGGGAGGTTGAAGACCAGATGGTTTGGGTATGTGGGTACACGCCGTTACGATAGTACATGTACACCAAGGACAAAAATTTTTAGGAGGTATTTTTTTATGCGTGTTGCATTTGAAGGCACGGGTCAGCTCGTGGTCACGTTTGAAACCGAAGGTGAGGTCATGCTCGGTACGCCCGTTGTCATGGGCGACAACCACACCGTGAAGACCGCAGGCAAGGACGAAGCACCCATCGGTTTTGTTCAGCACGAACGACAAGGCTTTGCCGCCATTCAGCTGCAGGGTTTTGTAGACTGCCCCTTTACGGGCACAGCACCCACGGTCGGTTGGAACAAGCTCTCTGCCGATGGGCAGGGGGGCTGTCAGCTCGATGAGCAGGGACTCAGCCGTCTGGTGGTCTGGGTCAAAGATGACCGCTTCGGTTTTTATCTCTGAGTCCAGAACTCCTCATTTTGAAAGGTAGGTTTTTTGATTATGGCATATCATTTTGAATCCGTAAAACTCGACAAGGGCATGTATCACGAACACGGACGTTCCTTTTCTGAGGTGCTCGAACGTGCTGACCCCTCCGAGCAGTACAAAGGCACTTCTCTGGAACATCTCGACCCCTTCCAGCGTCAGCTGAAACGCTTTGACATCAAGGTCAAGGGGGCAGCTTGCGACAACGTGTCCAAGTTCTTTGCCAGCTGGGAGTCGGCGGTCTTGTTCCCTGAGTATGTCTCCCGTGCGGTCAGACAGGGCATGGAAGAAAGCAATCTCATCCCCCTCATCACCGCCACTGAGACCCGCTTTGATGGCTTGGACTACCGTGCCATTGCCTCCAATCCCTCCGAAGACGCAAAAACCTTCCAATACGTCAGTGAGGGCGCACAGATTCCCGCCACCGAAATTCGCACCCAAGACAACATGGTCAAGCTCCACAAGCGTGGACGCATGCTCATTGCCAGCTATGAGGCGATTCAATTCCAGAAGCTCGATACCTTCGCCGTCACCCTCCGACAAATCGGCGCGTACATCAACCGCATGCATTTACAAGACGCAGTTTCCGTACTGATGGACGGGGACGGCAACGGCAATCCCGCCGAAGTCATGTACATTGGCAAAGGTGTCATTTCGGGCACGGCGGGGACGCTGTCCTATCCCGCCCTTGTGGATTTCTGGAATACCTTTGACCCCTACACCATGAACACCCTTTTGGTCAGCCCCGACGTCATGAGTGCTATGTTGAAACTGCCTGAAATGCAAATCCCTCAGGCAAGAGGGCTGGATTTCCAAGCGAGCGGGAACATGCTGACCCCCATGGGCGCAACACTGCTCAAAAGTGCTACGCTCCCCGCAGGGACGCTCATTGGGCTGGACAAAAACTATGCACTGGAGCTGATTCGTGCCACCGATATTCTGGTGGAGTACGACAAGCTCATCGACCGCCAGCTCGAACGTGCGGCGATTACCAGCATTTCGGGTTTCTCTAAAATTTTCCCCGATGCCTCTAAGGTACTTCGTCTGTCCGCTGGGGCTAAGAGATGATGCAAGAACAGATTTTTGATATGGCCAAGGGCTTTTGCTCGGATTTGTCCGAGGACGATGCCCTGCGTTTGAGGCAACTGTGCCAGATTGCGGAGCAAACTTGGCGGGCAAAGTTGCGTAGGAATGTATGCCCAGAGGACTGCTTGGCGTGTTTTGTGCCCGCCGTGGCATACAGCGCAGTTGCCCAGCGTTTGCAGTTACAAAGGGCACAACAGCCCTTGCGTTCCCTCACTGCGGGAGAGCTGTCCTACACGCTCGCCGAGGGCATTTCTCAGGAAATAGAGGCACTGGAACGGCGGGCAGAGGGCTTGCTCCTCTCCTATCTCAAAGAGGACAGCATGCAATTTCGGGAGGTGTACACGGGATGAAAAGCAGTTTTTTGCCCTTTTCCGTCTTTGCACAAACGGTGTCTTTGTCGGGAGACGATGCGGAAACACCCCGTGTGGGCAAGGCATTTTTACAGGTCCATGCGGGCAAAGCCCAGCCCCAACCCACACCAACACCTTTGGGTTTGCAAGACCAGCGTTTGTATCTCTATTTGGGGGAAGCGAGCCTTTCCCTTGAGGGCTGTATCGGGCAGAGCCTGCACTGGGGAAATGGGCAGTATGAAATCCTTCAGGCAGAGCCTGTGTACTGGGGCGAAGCAATCCATCACTGGCGGGCGATTCTGCGCCCGCAGGGGGAGGTGTAAGCATGACTGCCATCCAGACCTTGCAAGAAAATTTGCGTGTTTTTTTGGAGAAGCAGGGCATACGCACCCAGCACACTTTCCCCCAGACTGCACAGGGGAAGCTGACTGCACCACAGGTGCTCATTGCACTGGAACAGTGCGAGGCAAAACATCTGGGCTTTCAGGGCTATTTGGGCGAACGCTTGCAAAACGTGAGCAACGCTTGGGAAGAAGTCTATGCCAAACGCTTGTCGCTGACTTTTTCGCTGACTCTGCTCGTGCCCAAAGAGGCGGGCGAGCTGGCACTCCAAGCCCTAGGGGACGAAGTCCTGCTTGCCCTCACGGGCGATGGGGTGGAAGACCTGCAATGCGACGGTGTTTCCCTCTCCGCCTCCCAATTCAATGCCGAGTGGCAATGCTTTGCCAAGACGGCACAGGTCAAGAGTCAAGCCCTCCTCTATGCCGTCCAAGATACCGAGGGCTGTATTTCTGATTTCTATGTGAAAGGTGGTTTTCTCCTTGCCCAATCTCAACAGCCATGAACGCACGGGTGTCTATTCCGTCTACGAAGCCTCCAGCATCGTCACGGGCAAAACCAACGGGGCGAATGTGGCACTTTTGGCGGTTTGCACCCCCACAGGGGAGGCAAGTCCCGCCCTGCATCTGTACCATTACGAATCCGCCAGAGCTGTGCTCCAAGACAGCCCTCAGGTACTGCGTCTCGTGGAGCTGTTGCTCCGCAATGGTGCGTCTTGCGTGGTGCTGATTCCCGTGAAGGACACAGACTATGCCACCGCCTGCAAGACGCTGGAGAGCCAAGAAAATGTAGGGCTGGTGGTCTGTGATGCCCTCGACGATGCGGTACACAGCCTCATCAAAACCTCCGTGGAGCGCACATCTCAGGTGCAAAAAGAACGCATGGCGGTCTTTGCCCTGCCCAGCGAAACCGCTGCCACAGATGCCATTGCCAAGGCAAAAGCCCTCAATGCAGAACGAGTGATTTTACTCGCCCCTGCTTCTTTGCCTGAAGGCGAAAGCCCCGCTGCGCTGGCGGCGGCAGTGGCAGGTGCGATTGCGGGGGAACGTGACCCCGCTGTGCCCATGGGCGGGGCAGAGCTTTCTGGATTGCACCAGTTCAGCCATACCTATGCAGAGTCCGATTTGGACGCACTCGTGCGGGGTGGGCTGACTGTGGTGGAACGCAAGCACGGGGCGGTGAGCATTGTCCGTGCCGTGACCACCCGCACCACGACGGGCGGTTCACCAGACAGCACTTGGCACGAACTGAACACCATCCGCATCATTGACGACGTGATTCCCACCATTCGTCTTGCCCTGCGTCAGCGTTTTGCCCGTGCCAAAAACACCAAGCAAATCCGTCAGGCAATCCGTGCCCAAGTCATGATGGAACTGCAAAACAAATGCCGTGCTGAAATCATCAGTGAGTACGCTTCCGTGAGTGCTGAGGCACTGCCCGACCAGCCCAGCATTTGTCAAGTCAGCTTCGCCTTTCGTGTCACGCATGGCTTGAACCAAATTTGGCTCAGTGCCAAAATCACTGTTTGAGAGGAGCGTTTTTGCCCATGAGCATCAAAACCTTACCCACTTCCCATGAGGTCTACCTCGAAGTGGAAGGGCGCAAAGTCGCCGTTGTCCAGAGCTATCAGGCACAGACCCTGCGCAACAGCCGTAGTGTCGAGGCATTCGGGGAAAAAGAACCCATTGCCACCATCCACGGGCAGACCCAACATGCCCTCTTGCTCCATAGGCTCTATGCCACCGACGAGGCAATCGCTGACAACATCAATTTTTACGAGTTGGAAAATTTCTCGCTCTCCATTGTCAAACCAGACAGACGCATCACCTATGAGGGCTGTCGCTGGGACAAATTCCAAGAGAGTGCCACCGTGGGGGATACCATTTTGGAGCAGGTCTCCATCATTGCCCGTGAGCGTAGAGAAATCAAGGAAAATGAGCAATGAGCCACTTGGATTTGCTCACATCGTTTTTTCAAAAGACCCACTGTGAGCGGGCGGATAAAAGCCAATTTCGTCTGCTCAGTGCTTGGGAGATGCTGGAAGTCAAGGCGGAGGCACTTGCGCTCGCTTCTGAGGAAGAAGACCTTGCCCTCTGTCGCAATGCCTGCCTTCTGGCGAAAGTCTGGCTGCAGGACACAAGACCCTGTTTTGCTTCGGGAAAGGCTCTCTTGCAGAGCCTTTCCCCCCAGAAGATTCAAGCCCTCGCCCAAGAATGGCATGCGTTTCAGTCGGAACACCCACTTTCGCTCTCCTTGCCCCAAGAGGAGGTGGACGACCTCAAAGATGCCCTGCGGAACAAACCCGCAGAGCGTTTGCGTTGGCAGGTTCTACGCAGTTTTGGGGTACTCCCCTCCGAGGAGCGGGCAAAGCAACTGCTCGAGCGGGATTTGCTCTGGTGCAGTTTGCATTTGCTTTTGGACGAGGAAGAACGCTTGGCGATGCTCTGCCCCAAGTGCCGTGCCGACGCAGAGGCGGGTCTGTGTCCCGTCTGTGGCACAAGCCGTCCCATCGAAAATCCACAGTTTGACATGAAACGCTTTTTGCAACTCAAGGAGCTGAACAAGCATGATGATTGATTATTTGCACTTGGCACTGTCGTATGCCTCCCCAGAGGACGAGGAGGAAGAAAACACCAGTTTGGACTTGCCCCGAGAGGTGAACAAAACCGCCCCGCCCCGAGCAAAGAATCAGGAGAGAAGCCCAGAGGAGATGCTCGACCCCCAGCATCTCAGCCAAAAACAAGCCGAGGTCTCTGAAGAAAGAGCGGACATTGCCCGCACGCAACCCTTGGGTTTCCCTCAGAAAAAAGCCAAAAGGCTTGCCCAAATGGACGAGCAGAAGCCAGAGATTTCTCAGGGAAATCCTGCCCTGCAAAGACCCGTCTGGGAAGACCCAAACGTGCCCCAGTTCCGTTTGCAGAACACCGCACTGACAGGGGCGGGAGACATCCGACACAGCCGAGGGGTAGGGGCAAAAGCGGAGGCTGAACTGCTAGAAAACGCACAAAAAACTGCGGAAAATACCCTCAAGGAAAGGGTATTTTCCAGCAACATTGGGCGAGACTGGCTGAAGCACAAGGCGAAAGAGGCGGAAAACACACCTGTACTCGCCCTGCTCCAAGAGGCAAAACGTGCCACGCAATGGCTCGACGCAACACCCCAGAACACACCCGCACCTGCCCTCGCCCCCATGCTCCCACAGGACAACAGCCTGCCCCAAAACGCACAAGCCTTCGACCGCATCATCGAGCGGGACGCACGCTGTTATGACCAAGGATTTCGCCTTTTATAATGAAAAATGAATGGTGAAAAGTGAAAAATGAAAAGGGCAATCCCCCTCCGTCTGCGACGGTTTCCCCCTTTGGCAAGGGGGATAAAGACCGTGTGGTAGGGGACGTCGAGGACGCCGTCCCCTACGGGGGATGGCAAGGGGGATGAAGACCGTGCGGGGAAATGAAAAGGGAAATTATGAATGATGAATTGTGCATTATGCATTGTAAGAAAGGTGGTGGGGGTTATGCTTGCACCCATGCAGTTTAAGACATTCCTTTGGCCACACAACCCAAAGGTGTATCAGGTCAATTACAAACGCAAGCTCATCACACAGTCCGTACCGTTCGGGCGGGATGTGGTACAGGATTTGGGGCTGAGTACCCGTGTACTGTTGGGAGAGGGCGAATTTGTCGGGCGTTTTGCCTATGCCAATTTCAGACACCTTGCCAGTCTCTTTTATCAGGACACACCAGGTAAGCTCATCCACCCCATTTGGCAGGGCACGCAGGCATATTTTGCCAGCCTCTCCCTCAAGCAAGAACCCAAGCAAAACTATGTCCACTATCAATTTGCCTTCTGGGAGCACACACCCCCTGTGCCCCTGCCCACGGTGGCAGAAGACAGCCAAATGAGCCCCAGACAAATGCCCGCACCCACGCAGACCCTGCAAAGCCACATTGTCCAAAAAGGCGACACGCTCTGGGGCATTGCCCGACGCTATGGGACGAGCCTCGAGGCGCTGCTCGCCCAAAATCCCGACATTGCCAACCCCAATTTGATTTACATCGGACAGAAGGTGATGCTCCCATGCTGACTTGGCAACTTTTGACCGCCACGGGCGAAACATACACCCTGCAAAATATGCTGCAATTTGAAGTTTTTTATGGCATGGGCAAACCCTGCGACCACTTCTCCCTCCGTGCGCTCTGGCAAACGATTCCCCTGCTCCCCCGTGCCTGTCGAGTCAAAGCCTTTCGCAAAGGAGAACTGCTGTTTTATGGCATTTTAGATGAGTGGGAGCAGAGATTGGACGAGACGGGGCACTACCTCGAGTGCCACGGGCGGGGGCTACAAGCCCTCTTGCTCGACAACGAAGCCCTCAGTGTCGATTATGGCATCGCCACCTTGCAAGATATTTTGAGCCGTTATGTAAAGCCCTATGGGGTATACAGCCAAGGCGGGGGAGATTTGCCCCCTGTATATGGCTTTTCCGTGCGGGCGGGGTGCAGTTGTTGGCAGGTGCTCCACCAGTTCGTTTGCTACCACGGGGGACGCACACCCTATTTCTCCCCACAGGGGCTTCTGCAACTGGACGCCCTCCCAAACCCAGCCCCCCTCGACCTCAGCACCTTGCCCCAGAGGGCTTGTCTCTGGCGGGGCAAACGCTATGGTCGGCTCTCGCAGGTGCAAGTCCAAAACCGCAGCACCCGTGCCCTCCACACGGTGCGGGACAGTGCTTTTTTGCAGGAGGGTGGCTCGTGTTCCCGTGTGCTGACCGTGCCCCGCAACACCAGCTATCAGACCATGCGTTACACGGCGGAGTTTCAACTGGCACAGTCGAGGCAGGAACAAGACCAAGTGGAAGTCTCGTTTCCTCTGCCCTTTGTCGCCCTGCCCACGGAGCAGGTGAGCTTGGCACTGCCCAAGATGCGGGCACAAAGAACATATCGTGTGCGAGAAACGACCATTTCCCTCTCACAAGAGGGCTATTGCACCAAACTACTGCTCTACTGAACAAAGACAGAAAGGCGGGATACTATGTGGCTTTCCCAACAAGGCAATCAACAGCAAAAACAAGAAAGTAATATTCAGTGCGGACAGGTCAGCGTTTCGGGGGCGGGGCTTGCGGTTTTTTTGCAGGGCGAACGTCGTAACATTGCTCTCTTTTCCCCTGGGGGCTATCACTGGAAGCCCAGTGCGGGCGAGGAGGTCTTGGTGCTCCACTGCGACGATGAGCAAAGCCCCTGTCTCATTGCCAAGGCACAGGACAACATCCAACTCAGCGCAGGACAAATTTTCATTTCCGCCAATGGCAGAACGGGCATTACGCTCTCCCCCAACGGGGACATCCATTTGACAGGTGATGCCTTTTTGAACGGTTTCCCCATTGCGGTTATGCGTCCCACACCAACGTGAGAAAGGGCGGGATACGATGGCATTGTATTTTTATGGGGGCGATTACACACCCTCCCCTGCGGGCGATTTTCGTGTCGCTACACCCACGGAAGCCCTCTTGCAAGGCTTGCTCTTTCAGCTCACCGCACGGCGGGGGGCATGTCCGCTCTGTCCCAATTTTGGCTCGGAACTCTACCGCATTCCTCAGGAAAAACCCGCAAATCGTGCCCAACGTGCCAAAGAATACGTCGAGACCTGCTTGGGCGAACAGGAGGGCTTGCTTCTGGAAGATGTCATTTGGGACGAGGAAACGGCGACGGTCACGGTGGCGGTGCAGGTGCTGGGCGAAAGCCTCGCCCTACAAGTGCCCCTGTGAAGCAGAAAAAGGAGAAAGACACATGAACAACATCCAAAGTACAGAAGAAATTTATCAGAGCCTGCTTGCGACCTTTATGAGAGAAAGTGGCATCACCTTGCAGGAACATGGGGAAATGGCAGTGCGTCTGTATGCCATTGCTGCCCAAATCCACGGCATGCAGTATCAAGTCCATTGGACACTGGAGCAGTGTTTTCCTCACACGGCATCGGGAAGCTATTTGGACAAACACGCATTTGTGCGAGGGCTGTCTCGGCGAGAAGCCACCTTTGCCCGTGGCAAGATTCGCTTTTCGCTGGACACGACCCAGACGACTGCGGTGGATATCCCAGAGGGCACGGTCTGCATGACGGCAGGCACGGTGCGTTTTGCCACACTGGAATCTGCCAGCATCCCAGCGGGGGAAAGCAGCGTGGAAGTGCCCGCCGAAGCCCTAGCGGAGGGCGAGGGCAGTAATGTGCTGGCGGGGAGCATTCGTATTATGGCGGTTGCTCCTGTGGGCATTGCCAGCTGCAGCAACCCAGAAGCCTTCACAGGTGGGGCACAGACCGAAGACGACAGCCAACTGAGAGAACGTATTTTGGACAGCTACCAGCGTATGCCCAACGGGGCAAATGTCGCTTACTACGAGCGGGAAGCCCTGTCTGTGCCTCAGGTGGCGGCGGTGAATGTCATCCCCCGTGCCCGTGGACGTGGGACGGTGGATATCATTGTGTCCAGTGTGCAGGGACAGCCTGAGACCGCTTTGGTCGAAGCGGTGCAAGCCCATCTCCAGAAACAAAGAGAAATTGCGGTGGATGTCAAGACCCGTGCCCCAGAGGAAATCAGCCTGTCCTTAGAGGTCTATTTGACGCTCAAGTCTGGGGTGCTTGCCCCGCCCATTGTGGAGGCGGTCAAGGAAACCCTCAGCACGCATTTTGACGGCAGACAACTGGGACAAAGCGTTCTGCTTGCCAAACTGGGTCAGCTCATTTTTGCGGTGGACGGGGTGGAAAATTACCACATTGTTTCCCCTGCGGAAGATGTGCTTGTGCAGAGGGGGCAGTTGCCCAGACTCGATGATTTACAGGTGGAGGTGCGGGCATGAGCAGTTTTGAGCAGCTGAAGCAAGTGCTCGCACCCTTGGGGGTCTATACTTGGGACGGGAGCTTTCAAGAGGCGGAATTGCGGACGATAGGCACGGTGCTCGATGCCCAAATTGCACAGATTGCCAAAATAGCAAGGGAGATGCACTTGACCACGGCGGAGGACTTGGGACTGGAGAACATTTGTCGCCTCTTGCCCAGCGTGCCCATCACCCACAACAGTGCCGAATTGCGTCTCGCCCTCGCCGCACTTTTGCGTATTTCTGACCACCATTTTACAGCGGATGCCATTGCTGACAACATCTCAGGCTGTGGTCTGCCCGCCCATGTCGAGGAGACTGACACCCCCTGCCAGATAAAAGTTTCCTTTCCAGACATTGGTGGAATTCCCGAAGATTTTGCACTGTTGCGTCCCATCATCGAGAACATTGCCCCCGCCCATGTGGAAATTATCTATCATTTCTGGTATTTGACGTGGAAACGGCTGGAAGAAAAACTGCCCACTTGGAAAGACTTGGACGCCAAGGGATTTTGCTTCAAAGAATTTGAACGCTTTGTGCGAGATGCGTAGGCAAACGACATGCTTGCTTGCGGGAAAGTCTTGACACAGCATCTAGTAGTCCAACGCAATAAATACAAAAATTTGTCAGCTTCGCTGACCCGCCCTCCCGCTTTGGCAATGAGGACTTTTGACGAAATTTGGCGGGTATTTTGTGCATAATGACCCCTTGACGGAATACGGCTCTTAATGCTATTATGTATATACAGAAAGATAATAACACAATATATAGTGGTTTGTGCGGAAAAGCATCCAACATGCACAAGAGCCCACTTGAGAGGACGGAGAAAGCACATGACGCTCCTGAAAATTGCAAAGAGAGACGGCAGACAGGTCTCTTTTGACGAAATGAAAATTGCAGCTGCCATTGAAAAAGCCCTTGCTGCTACCGATACACCCAACACAAAACAAACCGCCCAGATGCTCATGAAGCAGGTGGTTTCTTTCTTGGAAACAGAAGATGAACTCGCCCCCGATGTCGAACATATTCAGGACGTTGTCGAGCAAATCCTGATGGACAACGGCTACGCCAAGACCGCAAAAGCCTACATCCTCTACCGTGATGAGCGAAACCGCCACCGTGAGATGAACAGCACGCTTATGAAGGTTTATGAGGACATTACTTTTTCCTCCGCTGCCGAAAGCGACATCAAGCGGGAAAATGCCAACATTGACGGCGACACCGCCATGGGCTCTATGCTCAAGTTCGGTTCGGAAGGTGCAAAGCGTTTCTATGACATGTATGTGCTGGACAAAAGACATGCCGCTGCCCACCGTGACGGCGACATTCACATCCACGATTTGGACTTCTTGACCCTCACGACCACCTGCTGTCAGATTGATTTGAAGCAGTTGTTCCACGGTGGATTTTCCACGGGGCACGGTACACTCCGTGAGCCAAACGACATCGCCTCCTATGCGGCACTCGGTTGTATTGCCATTCAGTCGAACCAGAACGACCAGCACGGCGGACAGTCCATCCACAATTTTGACTACGGTATGGCAGACGGTGTGACCAAGACTTTCATCCGCATTTACCGCCAGAACCTCGCCCGTGCCCTCATGCTCCTCTGTGGTGAGACTGACCCTGAGACGGCACTGAAAGCCATGATTTCGGACATCCGCAAGGACACGGGGCTGTACCCTACGCTGGAAAATAACAGTGCTTACGAAGCCGTGGAACTGCCCTTGCTCATGGCACAATTTGGTGATGAAGCCACCATGAAAAACGTCCAGCAGTTCGCCCATGCCAGAGCCATCAAGGAGACCGACCGCGCGACCTATCAGGCGATGGAAGCTTTGATTCACAACCTGAACACCATGCACTCCCGTGCTGGGGCACAAACACCTTTCTCCTCTGTCAACTACGGCATGGACACTTCTCCTGAGGGGCGTATGGTCATGAAAAACGTCTTGCTTGCCACGGAAGCAGGACTGGGGCACGGCGAAACCCCCATCTTCCCCATTCAGATTTTCCGTGTCAAGGAAGGTGTGAACTACAACCCTGACGACCCCAACTATGATTTGTTCCAGCTCGCCATTCGTTGTTCTGCCAAGCGTCTTTTCCCCAATTTCTCCTTCCTTGATGCACCGTTCAATGCCGCCTACTACAAGGAAGGTCATCCCGAGACGGAAATTGCCTACATGGGTTGTCGCACCCGTGTCATCGGCAATGTCTATGACAAAAACCGTGAGATTTCTACGGGACGTGGCAACTTGTCCTTTACCACCATCAACCTGCCCCGCCTCGCCATTTTGGCAAAGGGCGACAGACAGAAATTTTTCGAGGGGCTTGACGACCAGCTCGACTTGTGTTTTGAGCAGATTATGGCACGTTATGAAATTCAGGCGAAAAAGCATGTGCGTAACTTCCCCTTCCTGATGGGTCAGCATGTTTGGCTGGATTCCGACAAGCTCTCTTGGGACGATGAAATCCGTGAGGTCATCAAGCACGGGACGCTCTCCATTGGTTTCATTGGGCTGGCGGAGACACTGACTGCCCTTATGGGTGAACACCATGCCCAGAGCGATGCCGCCCGCAAGATGGGTCTGGACATCATTGGGCACATGAGAGAACGCATTGACGCAGAAGCCCAGAGAACCCACATGAATTTTACCCTGCTCGCCACCCCCGCAGAGGGTTTGTCGGGACGTTTTGTCCGCATTGACAAGAAGCGTTTTGGCTGTATCTCCGGTGTGACGGACAAGGACTATTACACGAACTCGTTCCATGTACCTGTTGGCTTCCCCATTTCTGCCTTTGATAAGATTGCTCTGGAAGCACCCTACCATGCGCTGACCAATGCGGGACACATCAGCTATGTGGAATTGGACGGCAACCCCGGTGAAAATCTGGAGGCATTTGAGCAGGTCATCCGCTGTATGAAGGAGAAAGGCATTGGCTACGGCTCGGTGAACCATCCTGTCGACCGTGACCCCGTCTGTGGCTTCACAGGCATCATTGGGGAGCGTTGCCCTGGCTGTGGTCGCTCCGAGAGCGACGGTGTGCCCTTTGAACGCATCCGCCGTATCACGGGCTATTTGGTCGGCACGCTGGAGCGTTTCAACGACGCGAAGCGTTCCGAAGAAAAAGACCGCGTCAAGCACCACGTTTGACAATGCACAATGTATAATTCATAATGAAGAATTAAGGATGAAAAGCAAAACATGAAGATATGCAAACCGCCCCTGCCGAATGGCAGGGGCGGTTTGTTTCACGTGAAACAATTCCATTTTGGCAATCAAAAGTAGGGACAACCCTTGCGGTTGTCTGTTTTTGCGGTTGTCCGTTTGGATGTGGGGTGGGACGATGTGGGCATCGTCCCCTACAAAGGCGGACATGGCAAGCCATGTCCCTACGGGCAAGAGGGATAAAGACCATGTGGTTTGGGTTTGGGTGGGAGACGGGCGGATGATATCCGCCCCTACGGGGTTGGTGTTGGTGGGACGTCGAGACGCCGTCCCCTACGGGGGGCAATGCACAGGAAGGCAAAAAGACCCCCACGGCGAAGCCGTGGGGGTCTTTTCTAAGGAGTTAAGTAACAAGTGGAAACAGAAATTATCTGTTTTCGATCCAATGCTTGCCGATGGGATCCAAGGAGGAGTCCTTGTTCATGTTGTGGCAGATCATCAGGGTCTGGTTACGGTTTTCAACATGCAGGCCGTTTTCGAAGCCGGATGCGTCGACGTTGATACGCATAGCTTCCTTGGTCAGGCGGACAGCCAGGGGGTCCTTAGCTGCGATGGTGCGAGCCAGTTCCATAGCAACGGGGGTCAGAGCAGCACGGTCTTCGACAACACGGGAAACCAAGCCCAAGTTCCAAGCTTCGTCAGCGTTGATGAAGTTACCGGTCAGCAGCATTTCGTATGCACGGCCGGTGCCAATCAGACGGGGCAGCTGGTAAGAGGAGCACATGTCAGCGCCGCCGATGCCAACGTTAGCATAGAAGCAGGAGAAACGTGCGGTCTTGGTGCAGACACGGATGTCGGAAGCCATAGCCAAGGAGAAGCCGCCGCCAGCGGATACGTTGTCGATCATAGCGATCCAAGCCTGAGGAGTCTGAGTCATTCTCAGTTCCATTTCGCCCAGCTTAATCTGGTATGCGTAGAAGCCAGGAGCGGTCTTTTCGTAGTCGGTCAGACCTTCCTTGACGTCCAAGCCAGCGCAGAAGCCCTTGCCTTCGTCGCCGCCGTACAGCAGAACAACACGAACATTGTAGAAGTCATCCTTCAACTTCATGCAAAGGTCGGTCATTTCGGAAACCAGAACGTGGCTCAATGCGTTGTAAGCATTGGGGCGGTTCAGGGTAACTCTCATGATGTTGGGTTCGACCATGTCGATCTTCAGGGTTTCGTATGCGGGGTACACGATAGGAGCGGGATAAGTGATAGCAGCCATGGTAAAAGTCCTCCTTAAAATTTTTCGCTGTATTGGCACGCCCAAAGGCGTGCCAATTCAACATTGATAACATTATTTAGATTTCAAAACGCAGAGACAAAGTTCCTTGTTATGAAGAAATCTTACATTGCATTGGTGTTGCCGTTGCCGCCAACAAACATGCCGTGGATGAGGTACTGGATGTCGCCGGAACCTTCGATGTTGGGAGCGACAGCAGCGTCACGCAGGAAGCGTTCTGCCTGATATTCGTCGCAGACACCGTAAGCACCCATAGCGTTGACAGCCATGGTAGCAACGGTGGTAGCCATTTCAGCAGCAAAGCCCTTAGCCTGTGCGGTACGAGCCTGAACAGCACGCATGACGTCGATGTCGTCGTTTGCGAAATGGTTGTTGTCGCAGTAGTCAGCAGCTTCCATCAGCATCAGTTCAGCAGCATGAGCGTAGGTCAGCATGGTGGAGATACGCAGCTGGGTGGTGGGGAACTTCATGATGGACTTGCCACGGTGCAGCTTTTCTTGGCAATACTTCAGTGCGAGGTCAGCTGCGCCCAGAGCGGTACCTGCGAAGACAGCGGTGAAGCCCAGCTTGCCGTAAGCAGTGGTGCCCAAAAGCTGGGTGAAGCCGTCGCCGGGCTTGCCCAGAATCTGGTCGGGGTTGACAATGATGTCGTCCATGAAGATGTCATAGACATGGGAGCCACGGTAGCCAATCTTTTCCCAAGGGGTGGAGATGGAGTAGCCCTTGCAGAACTTGTCGATGACGAGGCCAGTGACCAAATCCTTGCCGGATTCTTCGTCCTTCACCAGAGCAAAGAGAACCAGAGGGCCGTCATATGCTGCGTTGGAGATGAAACGCTTAACGCCGTTCAGCTTGTAGGTGCCGTCAGCCTGCTTTTCCAAGCGGGTCTTGAGCATCTTGGGGTCAGAACCAGTTTCGGGTTCGGTGAATGCGAAGGAAACGGTCTGTTCGCCGGTCAGGCAGGGAGCCAGATACTTTTCCTTCTGTTCGTGGTTAGCGTACAGGTCGATGGCTTCCAGACCCAAGATGTAAACGTCCAAGCACTTACCAACGGAGGGAGAAACACGGCTGATTTCCTTCAGGATGAGAGCCTGTTCGATATGACCCATGCCCAGCCCGCCGTATTCTTCGGGGAAGCTGACACCGATGAAGCCGGATTCGGCCATCTGCATGTGCAGGTCGTGGGGCAGCTGGGGCAACATTTCGCCAGTGCTCACTTCGTTCAGTTCGCCAGCTTCGATTTCTTCGATGCGGGGAGCCAGAGCATCTCTTGCAAAGTCACGAGCCAATTCGTAAATCATTTGCTGGTCTTCATTGAGCATAAATTCCATAGAAATAGTCCTCCTGAAATGTGTAATTTAAGAACGGGGTGAAGAACCTTGTGTCTCACAAGAACGCCCCGTGCAAATGCGCAGAAAGCGTCTAGGATACAATGTTCCGTACCGTGTACGTCTATGAACCGATTATATCACAACAAAGCCAGAGGTGCATGCTTTATATACACTATTTTTTGAAAATTTTATCATATTTTTTCATTAGAATAGGGGGGAGAGACTGCCCCGCCTTGTGTGAAAATCGCACAAAACCTTTTTCTTCCTTTTGTCCAGTTTTATAGGAATAGAAAGAAAAATACCTTTACACCCAGCCCAGTCGTTCTCTCGTGGGCAAATGCTTGTCTGTGCTTTTGGTATATGTTACAATAGAATACCATAGAAAAAACAAAAGCACCCATCCCAAAAAGGAGGTACACGCATGCGGATTGCCGATATTTTGAGCGATTCCATTGTCGACGGCTATGGACTGCGTCTCACCATCTACACCCAAGGCTGTTATCACGCTTGCCCCAGTTGCCACAACCCCCAAACCCACGACCCCAAAGGCGGGACAGAACGTCCCCTCTCGGAACTGTATCAGATTTTGGACAGGCACAAACACCTCTCGGGCATCACGCTCTCGGGGGGAGACCCCTTTCTGCAAGCGGAAGACTGTGTCCGTCTGGCACAATACGCTCACCAGCTGGGCATGAATGTCTGGACGTACACGGGCTATCGCTATGAGGAGATAGAAAACAGCAAAAACGAGGCTTGGCATGCCCTTCTGCAAGAGACCGATGTCTTGGTCGACGGGAAATACATGGAAGACCTGCACAGCTACACCGCCCGTTTTCGAGGCAGCAGCAACCAACGTCTTATCGACATGCAAAAAACCCGTCTGGCGGGACATATTATCCCTTGGCAAGAACCGTGCTTTTCCCTCGCCCATTTCACCGTGCCAGAATCGTAATAAATGAAAATCCCCCTCCGCCTACGGCGGTTTCCCCCTTTGGCAAGGGGGATGAAAGCCATGTGGGGGAAACGAAAAATGAAGAATGAAAAAAGAAAAATGAAAACCAAGCGGTTTGGTGGGACAATGCACAATTCATAATTCATAATGCACAATGAAAGACCATGCCGTTTGGGTGTGGGGCGGGACGTCGAGGGCGCCGTCCCCTACGGGGGAATCCCCCTCCGCCTACGGCGGTTTTTCGTGTTTTGCAACAACAAAAGAGAAAAGGAGTGATGGCAGTTCATGCAGGCACAGAAGTTGGCAGAGATTGCCCAATATTTTCAAGATAGAGAACGCACGGTGCAAGAGGCAAGGGGACGCTTTGCCGTTTTGGTGCTCCTCTGCGAATACGAGGGGAAGCTCTGCTTCCTCTTTGAATTGCGTGCCGATACCCTCAAGGGGCAACCTGGGGAAGCTTGCTTTCCTGGTGGACGCATCGAGTCTGGGGAGTCTGCCCTAGATGCCGCCCTGCGGGAGGGCTTCGAGGAAGTGGGCTTGACGGCGGAAGACATCCAAATACTTGCCCCGCTCGATTTTATGGTCGATATCAGCAATCGGGTCATTCACCCCTTTCTGGGCTATGTCTCCGCAGAGCATCTCCAGCACATTCGTTCCAACCCAGACGAGGTGAAAGAGCTGTTTTTCCTGCCTCTGCACTATTTGCGGGAAGGGCAGTTTGATGTCTATCAAGTGCCCGTCCACATGGAAATCCACGCCGATTTTCCCTTCGAGCGGGTGGGGGTCACAGCAGACTATGCCTTTCGCAAAGGCAAAATTGATGTACCCATTTATGAATACGAGGGGAAAACCGTTTGGGGTTTGTCGGGACGTTTGTTGCGGGAGGTCTTGTGGCGTCTCGAGGAGGTGGGCTTGTGAAATTGGAATACCTCGAACACTTCACCCTAGAGCAATCCCCCAACTGCTTCAAATTGGGCAGAGACAGCATTTTGCTCTCCCGTTTTGCCACCGTGAAAAAGGGCTGGAAGGTCTGTGATTTGGGCTGTGGCATTGGCTCTCTGCTCTTGCTCCTCTCCCTGCGGGAAGAACATTTGCTCCGCTACGGGGTGGAGCTTCAGCCAGAGGCGGCGATGCTTGCCCAGAAAAACTTGGACAGAAATGGACTCTCGGGCGAAATTTTGCAGGGGGATTTGCGCGAAAAAACCCTCTTGCCCACGGATGGCTTTCAACTTGTGGTGTCCAACCCGCCCTACTTCAAGCTAGGCACGGGCGACCACGGGGGCACAGCCCGCATGGATGAGACCTGCTCCGTGGAAGAACTCTGTACCACCGCCAGCCGATTGCTCCGCACGGGCGGACGTTTTGCCTTGGTCTTTCGCCCCGAACGTCTCAGCGCACTATTTTCTGCCCTTGTGGCTGTGAAGCTCGAACCAAAACGTCTGCAACTGCTCTGCCACCGCAGAGAAAAAGCCCCCTATGCCGTTCTGGTGGAAGCCATCAAAGAGGGTGGGGCGGGCTTGGACATCTTACCCAACCACTATCAGGAGGAAACTACCCCATGAGCTGTTTATATCTGGTTGCTACACCCATTGGCAACTTGGGCGACCTGTCCCAACGTGCCATTGAGACCTTAGAAACGGTGGATTTTATTGCCGCCGAAGACACCCGTGTCACCATCAAACTCTTGAACCATTTGCATCTGCGCAAGGAGATGGTCAGCTACCACCGCCACAACGCAGAATCGGGTGGTGCCATCATCATGGCGCGCCTGCGGGCGGGCGAAACCTGCGCACTGGTCAGCGATGCGGGCACACCCGCCATCAGCGACCCCGGCGAAGATTTGGTCGTGCTCTGTGCCCAAGAAAACATCCCCGTCTATGCCATCCCCGGGGCTTGTGCGGTGGTCAATGCCCTTGCCCTGTCCGCTCTGCCCACGGGTCGCTTTTGCTTTGAGGGCTTTCTCGCCATGAACAAGAAAAATCGGCGGGAACACCTGCGCTCTCTGGCGGGCGAAACCCGCACCATGATTTTCTATGAAGCCCCCCACAAACTCTCCTCCACGCTTTCCGATTTGCGGGCACAATTCGGGGACACGAGACGCATCAGTCTCTGCCGAGAATTGACCAAATTGCACGAGGAAGTCCAGCGATTGACCCTCGCAGAAGCAGACGACTACTATCAGGCAAACAAAGCCCGTGGGGAGTTCGTTTTGGTGCTGGAAGGCGCGCAGGAGACGGGCGAAACGCTGGAGGACTTGGACAGCCGTTTGGAACGGGTAGAGGCACTGCGGGCAGAAGGGCTGTCCCTGCGGGATGCTGTGCGTCAGGTTGCCACGGAGAGCGGAACATCCCGCAAGGAACTCTATGACGCCGCCATTGCCCAATGAGCTGGACAAATTCCAAAAAATCTGCGAAAACTTGCCCAGATAACTTGCCTTTTTGACCAAAAACCCGTATACTAGATGGGAATTGTATGGAATCGTTCCAGTTTGGGGGGCAAATCGACAGAGCCATACATTTTTGTATGACTTTGGCAAGAAATCCCTCCATGACATAAGCACTGATGAGATGAGGAGAGCGTACACATGCGTATTGATTGGAAACCTATTTTAACGTTTGGGCTGGCACTGGTCGCAACGGTCGCCTGTCAGAGTGCCGCCATGGCGGTGGATACCCTGCCCATGCACGACTTGACCCCCGCCCAGAGCATCAGCGAAGAAAACACCCCCGTGACCCTGCCTGCCACGGAAGAAGACGGTGTGACGGTCGCCCCCACTGAGGACGAAACCCTGCCCGACACCGACACCGCACCTGCCCCCGTGGAGACGGCAGAAGCTGAGGAGAGCACCGAGGCAGAGGAATCAGAGGAAGCCCCCAAGGCGAGCGGGGCATTCACCGTCTCCGCCCAACCGAATTATTTGCGGATTGACACCAGCAGTTTTGAGGGCTATATGACCTGTTTCGCCCCCGATGATGTCTTCATCGAGAGCATCCACGATTTGGTGAAGTTCGAGGTCTACACCATGCGTCAGGACGGCGATAAGTCTTGGCTGCCCGACCAGCTTCTGCCCATGGAAGGCAAACTGCAACTGTGCGACCCCGCAACGGGCGAGGTGCTGACCGTGGACTATGACCCCACTGCCAGCTATGAAGAAGTATTACGCATTTTGACGGGGGCGAGCTATACCCTGACCGAGCCTGGTTTGTATTATGCCTTGGGGATTTTGCCCGATGGCGAGACGGGCACACAACTGCTCATTTCCATTGATGCCAGAGAACCGCTCAATGTCCGTGCAGACACCGCAGAAATCACCGTGAATGAAACCATTTACGATGCCCAGACCTACACCCTGCCCGACGACCATGCCTATTTCAAGCTCCGTGACGTCGCCCAGATGCTCTCTGGGACGGACAAGCAATTTGACATTGCTTGGAACGACACCGAACAGCGTATTGATTTGACCTCTGGCACAGCCTATACCCCTGTGGGTGGCGAACTGGATTTGGATTTGGCAACCGTCACCGAAGGGCACTTGAACACCGCAGATATTTTCTGTGATGGGGTCGCTGTGGAAGTCAAGTCCTACAACATCAACGGCAACAACTATTTCAAAATCCGTGACTTGGCGGAGGTGCTGGGCGTGGCGGTCTCTGACGTCGACTGGGGCGATAGCAAAACCCTGACCCTGACCCCATAAAGGCGGCACCTGCTCGGACAAATATGGAATTTGTCCCTACGAATGGACTGAGTAAATGGCGTGTGCCATTTTTCAGAATAAACAATTTTTTTGAAGGAGAATGATTGTTATGAGTACCTATTTGAGAAAGATTCTTGCCCTGTGCCTCGCATTCACCATGGTTGCTGGGACTTCTGTTTTTGCAACAGAAGATGCCACCGTCTACGAAGAAGACGAAAACGGCTACTATGTGGATGCAGACGGCGCATACCTGGTGGACGAAGGCGACTACCTGATTGCCCCCGATGGCTCCCCCATCGTGGATGACGAGGGCAACCCCGTCCACATTGATGATGTCGTGATTGATGTCGTGATTGAAGATGTTGACGACGCAGAAGAAGTGACCGACGATGCAGAAGAAGTCGACGAAACCCCAGTTATCGAAGAACCTCAGGTACTGCGTGTCGTTGCCAACCCCGCAAGCGTTTTGGTCGATGGCAAAGCAGTCGCATTTGAAGCTTACAACATCAACGACAACAACTACTTCAAGCTCCGTGACATTGCTATGGTGCTGAACGGCACCGAAACCCAGTTTAACGTGACTTGGAACGCAGAAACCCAGACCATCGAATTGGTCGATAATGCGCCTTACACCCCCGCTGGTGGCGAACTGGAAGCTTCCGATTCCGCAGAAAATCCCGTTGTTGTGCCCAGCACCGCTACGGTTTGCTTTGCAGGTGCAGAAGAAGCCCTTGAGCTGACCGCTTACAACATCAACGGCAACAACTACTTCAAGCTCCGTGACCTCGCCGAAGCTTTGGCATTTGGCGTGGATTGGGATGCAGAAAAGAACTCCGTCATCATCGACAGCACCTTGCAGCTTGACGACGCAGACGACGCAGAAGACGTTGTGGACGCAGAAGAAGTTGACTAAGACACCGAAGGCGGCAGGGACAACGAATCCTTTTTGCGGAAGGTTTGTGGTGGTTGCGGGCGGATGATATCCGCCCCTACGAAAGGCGGACATGGCAAGCCATGTCCCTACCGTGAATCCCGCCACCGCTTCCGAAACAATGCGAAAAGAGCCACCCGTTCGGGTGGCTCTTTTGTTATGCGGTGAGTGTTTTGTGCAAGGGGGTGGCGTAGCGGTGGAGGGTTTGGAGGGCACTGTCGCTGTCCGTGGCGGGACAGACAAAATATTGCATCATGCCTTCCTGTTCCAGAGCCAGTATCAAGCCCCTGTCCGCTAAAATCGGGGTGGGGCGATACGTCCCGTAGAGGGTGTAGGTCTCTGTGCTATCCGCAGAGCCGTACACCGAACCCAAGGGGGAGAGTATGTGCATCTTGAGCCCCTGCTCGCCCAGAGCGGGGCTGGAGAGGGTGAGTTGCATCTCGTCTTTGCCCAAGGGCTTCCAGCGGTATGTGCCCTCTACTTGCAGGGAAATGGGTGTGGTGTTTTGCAAATCGTCTTCGGAAAATTGCACACCCTCGAGCGTCTCATAGACCGTGAGGTTCAGACCGCTGAGGAGAAATTGCAAGAGCAAGACCGCCACGAGGGTATAAATCAGGGTTTTGAGCTTGGATTTTGGGGGTGCTTTTTGTTCCCCCATTACATCAGACCACAGACCAGCTCTGCATATTTTACGGGGTCAGGCAGGGGCAGGTCGGCAATGAGCAGGGCTTGGTTGTAGAGAATTTCCACATAGTTCTTTGCCTTTTCCACGTCGCTTTCATAGATGGCATTGAGAGACTGGAATGCCTGTGCGTGAGGGTTCAATTCCAAAACACGTCCTGCGGTCATGGGGAAGGCGGATTTCATCTTGCTGAAATACTTTTCCATCTCGATGGAGATGGGGCCATCGGAGGTCAGGCAGACTGCCCCGCTCTGCAAAATCTTGGACAGCTGTACACTGGCGACACGCTCCCCCAGAGTTTCCTTCACGAAATCGAGCAGTGCCTTGTGGCTCTCCTCTGCCTGTTCCAGTTCGCTCTTTTCCGCTTCGGTCATTGCCAGTGCCTTTTCATCGGCAACGGACAGGTATTCCTTGCCGTTCAGGTTCTGCAAAATCTGAATCAGAAGTTCGTCTTCTTCGGCAACCAAGTACAGGACTTCGTAGCCCGCTTTCAAGATGCGTTCTGCCTGAGGCAGAGAAGCGGCTCTTTCCTTGTTGGGGGCGGAGGCAAAGTAGACATACTGCTGGGATTCGGGCATGCGTTCCTGATATTCTTTCAGGCTCACGCGCTTATTTTCGTGGGAGGAGTAGAACAAAAGCAGTTCCTGAAGCTGGTCTTTGTTTGCACCGTAGGTGTTCAGAAGGGCATACTTGAGCTGGACACCAAAGGCATCGAAGAAGGTCTCGTATTTTTCACGGTCGTTTTGCATCATTTTGACCAGCTCGGACTTGATTTTCTTTTCGAGATTGTTGGCAATCAATTTCAGTTGGCGGTCGTGTTGCAGCAGTTCACGGGAGATATTGAGGGACAGGTCGGGGGAGTCGACCACACCACGCATGAAGCTGAAATATTCAGGGAGCAGGGCTTCGCAGTGTTCCATAATCATGACACCCGAAGAATAGAGCTGGAGACCACGCTTGAAGTCGGTGGTGTAGTAGTCCATGGGGGCACGCGCGGGGAGGTACAAGAGGGCTTTGTATTCCAGATTGCCCTCGACGGCGATGTGCTGGACAGCCAAGGGCTTTTCCCAATCCAGAAATTTTTCACGGTAGAAGCTCTGGTATTCTTCCTCGGAGACCTCGCTCTTGCGTCTCTGCCAGAGGGGCACCATGGAGTTGACGGTTTCCCATTCGTGGATGGTTTCGTATTCGGGCTGGTAGTCTTCGGGGGCATTTTCGGGCTTGGGCTTTTCCTGCTGTTTGGAAACTTCCATGCGGATGGGGTAGCGGATATAGTCGGAGTATTTGCGGATGAGGGACAGCAGGGTATTTTCTTCGAGGTAGCTGCTGTAATCCTCGTCTTCGGCATCTGCCTTGAGGGTCATGACAATTTCTGTGCCCACGTCTGCCTTGTCACAGGCTTCGATGGTATAGCCATCAATGCCCTCGGATTCCCAGCGATAACCTTGACTTTCGCCGTAGGCACGGGAGGTGACGGTCAGCTTATCTGCGACCATGAAGGCGGAATAGAAGCCCACACCAAACTGACCAATGATGTCAATGTCGTCTTGCTTGGCATCTTGGTTGTCCTGCTTGAATTGGTAAGAGCCACTTTTGGCAATCGTGCCCAGATTGCTTTCCATCTGTTCTTGATTCATGCCAATGCCGTTGTCGGAGAGGGTGAGGGTGCGGGCATTTTTGTCAGCACAGAGGACGATTTGAAAGTCGTCACGATTCAGACCGACCTTTTCATCGGTCAGAGACAGATAAGCCAATTTGTCTATGGCATCGCTGGCATTGGAAATCAATTCACGCAGGAAAATTTCCTTGTGGGTATAAATCGAATGAATCATCAAATCCATTAAGCGTTGGGATTCCGCTTGAAAGGCTTTCTTTTGCATCGTATGTCGCTCCTTATGTTCTGAGGTAATGGTGATTTTAGCACTCTCTCTGTGTGAGTGCTAATTCATTATGCCCCTCTTTCCCCAAAAATGCAAGCCCTTTTTGAAAAAAATTTTTTCCACAAGAAACCCGCAC
>CAZSWQ010000011.1:0-25820 GCA_964611025.1 uncultured Ruminiclostridium sp. | reverse complement strand
TGCGACCGCCCTCCGTTTTTTTGGAATGTTTCACGTGAAACATTCCAAATTTTATTCCATACCAGAAGTTTTCTCCCAGAGCAAAATGCTGTCTTCTTCTGTCCCAAAATACACCTCAGTGATTTCCGCCTTTATCCCCCGTTCGTTGGCGTTCTCTTGCACCCATGCCAAATCCAATACATCACTGTGGTTGTACAAGCCTTCTGCCGTCACGCGCTTATATTCAATCACAGAACGCAAAGGTGTCATATAAAACCGTCCATCTTTCTTGTAGTCAAAGGCAATCACACGCAAGTTCTTCTCATCCAAAATGCGAAAATGATAGAAAATCTTCCCGTCTTCTGCCAAGGAGACTTCAGAAATTTCCATCCGCTCACTGGGTACAGGCAGGCATTTCCACTGCGTCAAGCCAACATAGCCCCCCAACAAAAGCCCGCAAGCGAGTAAAACCAGACCCGCCCCTTTCCAAAACGCACGGCGTTTTCCCTCTGCCCAGAGCCTCCCCAAACGCAACAAAGGTTTTGCCTCCTGAAGATACTGCGCTGGGTCAGATATCTCCTCCTGCATGCCTGCCAAAATCTCACGGCAATGGGCACAAGTGCTCATATGTTCTTCCACCAAGCCTCTACTCTCTGCACTGCACACCCCGTCATGATACAGGGGCAACAGGTCTTCCACCACGGCACAAGCTATCTGCATTGCATCTCCTCCTTCAGTTTTAATCTGGCACGGTGATAGGTCACCCTCGCCCAGCTCTCCGTTTTTCCAAACAAATCCGCAATATCCGCATAGGACAATTCCCCAAACAAACGCAGGGAAAACACTTCCTTGTACGGTTCGGCTAAGTGGTGCAAGGCTCTATGAATCGCCAAGGCACTTTCCCGCTGCAAAAAACCAGCTTCCACCCCCTCACTTGTCCCAAGATGCGCCAAGCCATCCCCCGAAACACAGTGCTTTTCTTTCCGCAGCTGGGAGAGAAACAGATGCTTTGCAATTTGACACAGCCACACAGACAATTTGCATTTACCCTCAAAACGGGGCAGATGCTCCAAGGCTTTCAAAAAAGTCTCCTGCGTCAGTTCTTCCGCAAGGGCGGGATTTTGCCCCAAGGACAGGAGATAGCGATAGACCACTGTGGCATATTCCTGATATATCTCCTCAAAATTTGTCACTTCTCTTTCCCTCCTTTGCCTATAAGACGCAGAAAATGCCGTTTCATTACAAAAATCTGAAAAAAATTGACACATCCATTTGGATATGTCAATTTCAAATTTATACATTTGGTTTGCGTCGCTGTAAGAGAGAAGAAACATCTTGAAATGCTAGGATGATGTCCTCGTTCACATGATGAAAAACCCCCGAACGAGCAACATTCAAAAAGACCAGCAACAAGGTCGGGGCAAGTATCATGCCCAAAACCCCAAAGGCTTTCATGCCCACAAAAATACTGAGCAGTGACAGGACAGGATGCAAGCCCGTGGCATCCCCCAAAAATTTTGGCTCGGCAAGGCGACGAAAGAACACAATCACGCCCCAGATAATCATGAGCACCACGGCTGTCCAAATATCGCCCAAAATCACATCTATGACTGCCCAAGGCACCATAACCGTCCCCGCCCCGATGATGGGGATAAAATCCATGACCGCCAAGCCAAATGCCAAGACGAAAGCATAGGGCAAACCCATGAGCGAAAAACCAATGAGCAAAATAAAAAAGACCACCACCGAGAGCAAAAACTCAGCCCGTATATAACCAGCAAAGGCAATCTTAAATGTCCGCTCCAAAAAGCCCAAAAATTTCCGCAAGTTATCGGGCATCCAGTCCGTCACCGTTGCACCAATTTTGGGATAGTCCGCCATGATGAAATACAAACTCATCAGGAAAAAAACCAAGGAGACCACCACCGAGGGAATCTTAACGGCAACAGAGGTTGTCTTTGGCAAAAGAGAGCTTGTCCCCAATGCCTGCAACCAGCTCACCGCTTGCCCTGTGATGTTCTCTGCCATGGTCTGCATTTGCGGGGGCAGATAGCTCAGGGCACGTTTCACCATATCCCACAACTGGGTAATGGCTTGACTAATCTCCCCCCAGATGCTCCCCCAGTTGTTCGTCAAAGAAGCCACTTCCACCACGACTTTATAGACCAGAAAACTCAGACCGCCCACCAAAAATGCACAAATCAAAAGCACCAAAACAATGGAAATAACTTTGCGTGAGAGTATTGTATGACGCATGAAAAAACGCAACAGTGGCTCGAGCATCCAAGCAAAGACAAAGCCCAAGACAAAGGGCATACAATAGGACAAAACAGGCAAGCCTATTTTTGCCAGCAAAAACAAAAAACCAAGCAGCAACAACAAGCGAATGAACAAACGCATCCACAGCCGTCCCCGTTCCTTCCAAGATAATGCTATCCCTTGTTCCATACACCATCACCCTTCCTTTTTTCTTGCTCTTAGTCTCCCCAAATATAACAAAAAGCCGTCTGCATGCAGACGGCTTTCAAGGTTTTGTTGAAAAAATTACTGTGCAATTTTATTCAGCTTCAGGGTCATGCTGCTCTTTTTGTGTGCGGCATTGTTCTTGTGCAACAAGCCACGGGCAGCAGCCTGATCAATCGCCTTGACTGTCAGCTTATATACCTGATCGGCCTCGCTGCGGTTGCCTTCGCTCACAACAGCCTCGAACTTCTTCAGCTGAGTCTTCAGTGCGGAACGAGCAGCCTTATTTTCCATAGCCTTGGTTTGATTGACAAGGACTCTCTTTTTGGCAGATTTAATATTGGGCAAACCAAACACCTCCTCCGATGGGTTAAATAAATTTTGTGCATCTGCGTAGGTATAGAGTATAACACGCTTTGCCCAAAATTGCAAGGGGTTTTTTAAACTTTTCCCATTTTGCATAAAATCTATGAATTTATACAGTCTATGCCTAGGAGAAGCGGGGATTTTTGTTTTCTATGGTACAAAAACCCGCAAGGAATTTGTAATTTTTACCATTTTCAAAGGAGGGTTTGCCATGTCCAGCATCCGCACCGATTTGGCCTCAGAAGCCAAGGCACTTTGGGAGGAATCTGCCCAAAGCACCAGCACCCTAGAAGGCATTGTTGCCCATGAAGAAGACCAAGAGGGCTACCACATCAGCCACATTCAAATCCTCAACGACAAGGGCGCACATGCCCTCGGTAAGCCCCTCGGCAATTATATCAGTTTGGATTTACCCACCGCCTCCCCCCAGCAAGACCACAAGACCCCTGCAAACTTACTGGCCCAGCAGATAGACAGTCTTTTGCCCAAAGACAAAAAAGCACCCGTTCTCGTCGTGGGGCTGGGCAACCGCCGTATGACCTCCGATGCACTGGGTTCATGTGCCCTACAACACCTGCTCGTGACCCGCCACTTGGTTTCGGGCTTGCCTGCACATTTCGGCACATTTCGCCCTGTTTCCGCCCTAGCTACGGGCGTTTTAGGGGATACGGGTTTGGAAAGCGGGGAAATCATTCAGGCACTGGTGGCAGAATTTCAGCCGGCTTGTGTCATTGCCATTGATGCCCTCGCCTCCCGCAGTGTTGACCGACTCTTTCAAAGCGTACAAGTGAGCGATACGGGCATTGTACCAGGCTCTGGTGTCGGCAATCATCGTGTGCCGCTCAACCGTGATACTTTGGGCATACCCGTGCTTGCGCTGGGTGTGCCCACCGTGGTGGATGCCGCCACGCTAACAGGAGACATCTTGCAAAAGGCGGGCAAGGACTGCACCCTGCCCTCGCCTATTTTGGCAGAAGCCAGCCGTCTGTTCGTCACGCCCCGTGATGTGGATGCCCTCTTGCAGTACAGTGCCAAACTGCTGGGTCTCGGCTTATCGCTCGCCCTGCATGCCGACGTGCCCCCCGCAGACATCCAAGCGTTTTTATCTTGAGCAGAGACGAAAAAAACAGCCATATGGCGCAAAGTCCCCCACTCCAAAACCGTCTTTTGTCGAATTTTTACCCAAAACACCCGCTCTTGCATTGACAGCTCCTCATTTGTGGCTATAATGAATATCATCGACTTTTTGTATCCATGAAAAACGGAGGATTGAGTATTTATGTTGGAAAATCGTGAAAAAACAATGGACAAAATCGTTGCCCTGTGTAAGGGTCGTGGCTTTGTCTTTGCAGGCAGTGAAATTTATGGCGGTCTGGCAAACACCTGGGACTATGGCCCTTTGGGTGTGGAACTGAAGAACAACATCAAAAAGGCTTGGTGGAAAAAATTCGTGCAGGAAAACCGCCACAACGTCGGTTTGGACGCTGCCATCTTGATGAATCCCCAGACTTGGGTGGCTTCTGGTCACGTCGCCACGTTCAATGACCCCCTCATTGACTGTAAGGCTTGTAAGATGCGCCACCGTGCCGACAAGCTGGTCGAAGCTTGGAACGAAGAAAACGGTGTCACCGATGTCACCGTCGAAGCCATGGACAACGATGGTCTCATGGACTATATCCGTACCAAGGGCATCACCTGCCCCGAATGTGGCAAGGCAGACTTCACCGATATTCGCAAGTTTAACCTGATGTTTAAGACGTTCCAAGGCGTCAACGAAGACACCGCTGCGACTGTCTACCTGCGCCCCGAAACCGCACAGGGCATCTTTGTCAACTTCCAGAACGTCCAGAGAAGCACCCGCCGTAAATTGCCCTTTGGTGTCTGTCAGGTCGGCAAGAGCTTCCGCAACGAAATCACCCCTGGTAACTTCACCTTCCGTACCCGTGAATTTGAACAGATGGAATTGGAATTTTTCTGTAAGCCTGGTACGGAACTGGAATGGTTCGACTACTGGAGAGCATTCTGCCGTGATTGGCTGCTTAATCTGGGCATGAAGGCAGAAAATATCCGCCTGCGTGACCACGAAGCCGAGGAACTCTCCCATTACTCCAATGCCACCACTGACTTTGAATTTATGTTCCCCTTCGGTTGGGGCGAACTGTGGGGTGTAGCGTCCCGTACTGACTTTGACCTGAAGGCGCACCAGACCACTTCTGGCAAAGACCAGACCTATTTTGACCAAGACGCTAAGGAACATTACATTCCTTATGTCATCGAGCCTTCTTTGGGTGCTGACCGTGTCACGCTGGCATTCTTGGTCGATGCCTATGATGAAGAAGTCATCGACGCAGAAAAGAACGATGTCCGTTCCGTTCTGCGCCTGCACCCTGCCCTTGCACCCATGAAGTGTGCCGTTTTGCCTCTGTCCAAGAAGCTGGGCGAAAAGGCACAGGAAATTCAGTCAGAACTTTCCAAGTATTTCATGGTCGATTATGACGAGGCAGGCTCTATCGGTAAGCGTTACCGCCGTCAGGATGAAATTGGCACACCTTTCTGCGTCACCGTCGATTTCCAGACCGTGGGCGACGACAAGGTCGAAGCCGACCACTGCGTCACCATCCGTCACAGAGACACGATGGAACAAGAACGCATTGCCATTGCCGATTTGCGTTCCTACATCGAGGAGCGTTTGACGTTCTAATGAAAATACTTGCCAACTTTCGTACTTGGCAGGCAAGGGGGGGGATACGGCCTTGGCTGTATCTCCCTTTTGCCTTTGCCGCCTTTTTTTGCTTGGATATGTACCTGCGCACGGCATTTTGGGCGCGCAATCCTTGGGATACTTGGGTAGATGCCCCCATGCTGGGCAGTTGTGGCTACTGTCTCTTATTCGTTGCGGTCAGCTTGATTTTGCCTGCTGTCTGGGGGCGGGTGTTTTTGGCGGTCAGTTTTGCGGGCTTTGCCCTTTTGACGCTGACCCACGGCATTTTACAAACCATGTTCCGCAAATTTTTCATGTTCTCCGCCCTCTCTCTTGCCAGCGATGGCTTTTCTTTTTTGAATGGAGATTACTTGAAAATTCCACCCCTCCTGCAACAGGGCTTGTGGATTTCGCTGGCTTGTATCTTGCTGGCACTTCTGCTCATGCCCACCCTAAAAAAACGCCGTATGCGTCTCAAGCTCAAACAGCCCCGCATGCTCTTGGGCACACTCTTTGCTCTGGCGGGCTTTGCCTGCGTGCTCTCCGTCAACAGCAATGCCCTAGAACAAAACAAAGAAATTTCTTGGGACAGCTACACCAGACCCGCTGCGGTCTATGATACCTTCACCGATTCCACAGGTTCGCTTTTTGCCGCTGGGCTGTATCAATATACCTTCCGTGACATTCACTTATATTTCAACATCGACAACGACTTGAGCACGGCGGAGAAAAAAGACCTCGACGCTTTTGCCAAAGAACGCAAAGCCCTGACAGAAGACAATGACTACACCGCCACACTCAAAGGCAAAAACGTCATCATGGTACAGCTCGAGGCGATTGACACTTGGATGCTCACCGAAGACTATATGCCCAATCTCTATGCTCTGAAAGAAAAAAGCATCCAATTCCAAAAGCATTTTACCCCCGCTTACATCACCGCTGGCACAATCAACACCGAATTTATCGCCAATACGGGCATGATACCCGCTACGGGTCGGGTATCCATCAGTACCCACGAGCGCAATAGCTTCCCCCTCAGTTTGGCGAACTTGTTCCGTGCCGAAGGCTATCGCGCCCACTCCTTCCATGGCAGTGAGGGCAACGTCTATAACCGTGGACTCTTGCACCCCAATTTGGGTTATGAACAATACCACAGCGGGAAAGATATGGACATGAATAGTTATATGCTCGACCGACACTTGATGGCGGGCTATGAGGACATGACCAAAAAAGAACCCTTCTTCTCCTTTGTCATCACCTATTCTGGACACGGCCCTTACAGCGACGAAAACGGCATTTTCAAAAACCATGCCGAACAAGCCCGTAAGGTTGCCGAGCGGGATGAAGACAATTATATTTGGGCGGTCGGACATGCCATGGAAACCGATTTGTTTGTCAAAAACTTGGTGGAGCGTCTGGAAGAAGACGAGCTCTTGGAAGATACCGTGCTGATTTTCTATGCCGACCATTACAATTACTACATGCTCGATGACCCCCTGATTATGGAAATCAAGGCTGTCGATGATTTGAACCTCTTGCAACAAACAGACTTTTTCATTTATAGCCAAGACCAAAGCCCCGTGCAGGTGGAAAAAGTGACCAGCTCTCTGGACATTGTGCCCACGCTTGCCAATCTCTTTGACTTGAAGGATGATGAGGCGGTCTATCTGGGTACGGACGGTTTGGGGAAAGCAGGTGGCTATGTCTTCTTTGCAGATGCTTCTTTCTATACAGGAGACAGCAAAGTCATTGCCCCCACTGAGGAGAGCACCGTGCCCCCTGCATCGGAAACAGATGCGCCAACAAAATCTGGGACAGACACTGACAAGACCGACGACAAGGCAAAAACCAAAACAGACACCGACAAGACCGACGACAAGGCAAAAACCAAAACAGACACCGACAAGACCGACGACAAGGCGAAAACCAAAACAGACACCGACAAGACCGACGACAAGGCAAAGACTGACAAGGTGAAAATTTTGCCCGCTCCTGAGACCATTGCCCTCAGTGAACGTGACATTGCCCGTCTCTTGCATATGAGTCGACTGCTCCTAAAAAGCGATTACTACGCCAACAGAAACACGCCCTGAGTGTCTTTGGGCAAAAGCATGCTTTCTCCGAGAAAAGCCCGAAATGCAAGGGGAAATGCCTTGTGATACGGGCATAAGTTTGCTATAATAGAGAGAATCATGTTTTTTAACACCGTATTTCTAAAAATGAGGTTCTTTATGTTAAAATATAAGCAGTGGTTCTTTGCCGAACACGCCGACAATGCCTTTCGGTACTTGCGCTCGCAAGATGTACCGACCCTCGTTGCGGCGGTGCTTTGCTCTCGTGGTCTGGACACCCCCGAAGAAGCCAAAGCCTTTTTGTCTTGGCACCCAAAACTCCTTTGCGACCCCTTGCTCATGCAAGACATGTCGCTTGCGGTGGAACGGATTCGCCTTGCCCTAGAACGGGGCGAGCGTATCGTCGTCTATGGCGATTATGATGTCGATGGCATCACCTCCACCTGTCTACTCACACACTACCTCCGCAGCCAAAATGGTCAGGTTTCTTATTACATCCCCTGCCGTTTGGATGAGGGCTATGGTTTGAACCAGCCCGCTTTGGATACCATAGCCAAAGAGGGTGCACAGTTGCTCATCACGGTTGACTGTGGCATCACCGCTGTGGAAGAAGTGGAATACGCCAAACGTCTGGGCATGGAGGTCATCATCACCGACCACCACGAGTGCAAAGAGCACTTGCCCGAAGCAGTCGCTGTCATCAACCCTCACCGCCCCGACTGTGCTTATCCCTTTAAGGATTTGGCGGGTGTCGGGGTCGCCCTGAAATTGGTCATGGCACTGGCGGGTGCAGAGCAAACCCGTGCCATTTTGGACGAATACTCCGAACTGGCCGCCGTTGGCACAATTGCCGATGTCATGAAATTGCTCGAAGAAAATCGCTCCTTGGTTTGTCTGGGGCTGGAGCGACTGAAAGAGACCCGCCGTCCTGGACTGCGGGCACTTCTGGAAGAATCGGGCACTGCCCCCCAAAATCTCAGCTCTACCACGGTGGGCTTTTGTCTCGCCCCTCGCCTGAATGCCGCTGGGCGTATGGGACATGCTTCTCTGGCGGTGGATTTGATTTTGACCGAAGACCCCCAGACTGCCGAGCAACTCTCCCATGAACTTTGTGCGATGAATCGGGAACGTCAGAACGTGGAATTGGAGATTTTTCAGGAATGCGTCCAACAGTTGGGGGAAAACACCCGCCATGACAGCATTGTACTCGCCGCCAGCCACTGGCATCAGGGTGTAGTGGGCATTGTCGCCTCCCGTCTGGCAGAGCGTTATGCCTGCCCCGTCTTTATGATTTCCCTGCAAGATGGAAAGGGCAAAGGCTCTTGTCGCTCCTATGGGGGCTTCAATCTCTTTCAGGCACTGGAAGCCTCCAACGATTTGCTCGACGGCTTCGGCGGGCATGCCCTAGCAGCGGGCTTCACCATTGACGAAACACAAATTGACGCCTTCCGCCAGCGGATTCACACCTTGGTACAGCAACAGACGGGGGGAGAAGAACTGATTTCTACCTTGACGGTCGATGTGCCCCTGAAGACCCTCGCGCCCCTCACGGTTGAGGAGGTCACTGCGCTTTCCGTCTTAGAGCCTTATGGCAACGGCAACCCCAAACCCGTTTTTTCCCTCATGGGCATGACCATCACCTGTCTGTCTGAGGTCGGGGGCGGACGGCATTTGAAACTGCGTCTGTGTCGAGACAACCGCACCTTAGACGCTATTTTCTTCTCCGTGACCCGTCTGCAAAGCGGGCTTTCTCTGGGCGACTGTATTGATTTATCCTTCTATCTGCAAATCAATGAGTTTCGTGGTTTGCGTTCGGTACAGCTCCATGTGGTCGACATTCGACCCTCTCAGCATGCCGAGCCTCAAGCCCTCTTATATGCCCGTTTTTGTCAAGGACACACCCTCTCTCCCGAGGAAGTAAAAACGCTTGTCCCCGAGCGGGACAATTTCCGCTCACTCTGGCGGTATTTGGTCAGTCTGGGGGGCTTTATGGAAGATTCCTTGCCCAGCATTACCCAACACGCCAACCGTTTTTCCAAAGCACCCCTCAACTGCACCCAAACCAAAATCTGTCTCGATGTTTTGGAAGAATCGGGGCTGATTCACCTCGACTACCGTGACGGTCGCTTGCGGGTACGCAGTCGTGCCCGACCTGGCATCAAAATGGATTTGGAACAGACCTCGTTGATGCGTCGCCTGCGCAACATGCAACAGTCTTGAATCGCACAAAGCGCAGGCACATTTATATTAGTTCGTTAGGAAAGAGAGAAAGGAGGGAACGTATGGTTTCTCTGGAACGACGATTTGAAAAACTCGAACAAAAAGTGAAACAGTATCTTCCCCTAGCAGATACCCAGCGTTTGCGTGACGCCTATGACTGTGCTGCCAAACAGCACGATGGGCAACTCCGCAAGGACGGTTCTCCTTTCGTCAGCCACCCCTTGGCGGTTGCCGATTTGGTCGCTGATTTGGGCTTGGACATTGAGTCCATCATGGCAGCCTTGCTGCACGACTGCGTGGAAGACACCAACATCACCCACGAAGAATTGGTACACATGTTCGGACAGACGGTGGCGGATTTGGTCGACGGGGTCACGAAGTTGACCCGTGTCCAATATCGCTCGAAGGAAGAAGAACAGGTCGAAAATCTCCGCAAAATGCTCATGGCAATGGCAAAGGATATTCGGGTCATCTTGATTAAAATCTGTGACCGCACGCACAACATCCGCACCATGGAATACCAGAGCGAACGCAAACAACGTGAAAAATCCCTTGAAACACTGGAAATTTATGCACCCATCGCCCACCGTCTGGGCATGCAACGCATGAAATGGGAACTGGAAGACCTCTCCCTGAAGTACCTCGACCCCATTGCCTATCAGGAAATTGAGGAAGAACTCACCCAGCAAGCCCAGCTCAAAGAGAGCTTCATGAGTGCCACCCAAGTTGCCATCCAGACCCGTTTGGCAGAGGAAGGCATCCGTGGCACGGTCTATGGACGCATCAAACACATTTACTCGATTTACCGCAAGATGTTTGTCCAAAACAAAAAACTCAGCGAAATTTTTGACCTCTATGCGTTTCGGGTCATTGTGGATGACATGCCCTCCTGCTACAACGTCTTGGGTGTCATTCATGACCTCTACCGCCCTGTGATTGGACGCTTTAAGGACTACATTGGTACACCCAAACCCAACTTGTACCAGTCCCTGCACACCACCGTCATCGGCAGTGAAGGTTTGCCTTTTGAAGTGCAAATCCGTACTTGGGACATGCACCACACGGCGGAATACGGCATTGCCGCCCACTGGAAATACAAGCAGGGTCTGCCCACTTTGGAGAAAAAAGGCGGCAAAGACGACCCCTATCAGTGGGTCAGCCAACTGCTCGAAAGCCAGCAAAACACCGAACCAGAAGAATATGTACGTACACTCAAAGTCGATTTGTACGCCGACGAAGTCTTCGTCTATACCCCCCAAGGCGATGTCATCAATCTGCCCCAAGGCTCGACACCCATCGACTATGCCTATTCCATTCACTCCGCTGTCGGCAACGGCATGACCGCTGCCAAGGTCAACGGGCGTATTGTGCCCTTTGATTACAAATTGGATTCTGGCGAATTGGTCGAAATCATCACCTCCAAAAATGCCACAGGGCCAAAACGTGACTGGATTAAACTGGCCAAGAGCAACGAAGCCCGTGCCAAAATCCGCCAGTGGTTCAAAAAAGAACGCCGTGAAGAAAACATCGTCCACGGTCGCAGTATGTTTGAAGGTGAGCTCAAGCACCTCGCCATCAACATCACCATGGTTTCTTCGGAAGAAGTCCTGCCCAATATTTTGAAAAAATTGCACTTTGGTAATTTGGACGAGATGTATGCCGCCATCGGCTATGGCGGGGTCAGTGCCCAGAAATGCGCCAACCGTGTCCGTGAAGAATTGATTCACCTCAACCGTCTTCAGGCGGAAAAAACCGCCGAGACCAACAGCATTTACAATCCCCCCACCACCGTTGCCATTGAGTCGGGTGTGGTCTCCACCCCCAACAAAAAAGGTGCATCCACCTCTGGGGTCATTGTGGACGGCATGAGCGACTGCCTGACCAAGTTCGCCAAGTGCTGTACACCTGTCCCCGGTGACGATATCATCGGCTATATCACCCGTGGTTACGGTGTCTCCATCCATAGACAGGATTGCCCAAATGCCATTTCTAGTCAGCAAAATGCCAGTGAAAAAGACCGTTGGATTCGGGTGCTCTGGGACGACGACAGCCAGAACAGCTACAAGACCGCTCTGGACATCACTGCTAAGGACAGAAACGGCTTGACGCTGGACGTCGCCACGGTGCTCTCCTCCGCCAAACTCAGCATCATTTCTCTGGCAGTCAACACCCACCCCGACGGCTATGCCAAAATGAGCGTCATTGTGCAGGTCAAGGGCAGTCGTGAGCTTCTGAGCGTCATGAACAAACTCAATCAGATTCCAGATGTCTATCAGGTCAGCCGTCTTTCGGGCTGATACTGGGGTATCATCTGCACACATTCGGGGTATGATGGAAACATCATACCCCTCATCCCTATTCTCATGAGGAAGGTTTTTTTATGAATCAAGCCATTCAACCCCTGCTCTTTGGGGGCGATATCAATGTATACAGCATGGCGCGTGCCTTTCACGAGGCATACGGTCTGCGCTCCGTCTGCTTTGGCAAGTTCCCCTCTGGCCCTGCCTATGACAGCCAGATTATCGACTACCGCCCCTGTCGGGACATCGAAAATGCCACAGTTTTTCTCGAAAAGGTCAAGAGCGTTGCTGCCGAATTTCCCAATCACACCGTCATTGCTCTGGGCTGTGGCGACAGCTATGTCAAGCTCGCCGCCGAAAACAAAGACGATTTTCCCGCCAACGTCATTGCCCCCTACGTTTCGGGTGAGCAAATCAATACCCTGATTCACAAAGAGCGTTTTTACGAACTCTGTGACCAACACGGACTGGATTATCCCACAACTTTCATCCATCGGGGTGAAATGGGACATGATTTTACCCTGCCCTTTGATGCCCCCTTTGTCTGCAAACCCGCCAACGGGGTACGCTATTGGGAATGTCCCTTTGAGGGCAACGAAAAGGTTTTCATCTGCAAGAGCCGTGAAAGCCTGCTCGCCACTTTGGACAAGGTCTACGCTTCGGGTTATGACGACAGTATGATTATTCAGGATTTCATCCCTGGAGATGATACCTATATGCGTGTCATGACCAACTATTCCAACCAAAACGCCGAGGTCAAATTGATGTGTTTGGGGCATGTGCTTCTGGAAGAACACACCCCCCACGGCATTGGCAACCACGCTGTGATTTTGACCGAGAAAAACGAGGCACTGTCGCTCAAAATCAAGGCATTTCTCGAGGCAATTTCTTTCCGTGGTTTTTCCAATTTTGACATCAAGTACGATGAACGAGATGGAAAATTTAAGGTTTTTGAAATCAACTGTCGTCAGGGACGCAGTAATTTTTATGTGACGGGGGCGGGCTACAACCTTGCCGGCTATTTGGTTGAAGACCTCGTCGAACACAAGGACATCCCCTTCCACATCTGCGACAAAGAAAGCCTCTGGCAGGTCGTTCCCACCAAGGTCGCTATGGAGTACATCGTGCCACAATATCATCAGGCGATGCAAACACAAAAAACCCAAGGTCGTGCCACAAACCCCCTCTTTTACGACAAGGACAAGTCCTTCATGCGTCGCTTGCGTCTGTGGAAAAACCAACTGGGGCATTTCAAAAAATACAAGACCTATTGCACGAAAAAACACTGATTCTTTTCTCCATCCATTCCCAAGCTTAGAGGAGGCGTTTCACCATGACCAATACAAAAGAAGCCCGTTTGGGCATACTCGGCGGGATGGGCCCACAGGCGACCCAGATTTTTTACCAGCGCATCATTGACCGCACCTTAGCTGACTGTGACCAAGAACATGTCCCTACGCTCATTTGGAGTGACAGCAAAATTCCCGACCGCACGACCTGTATTTTGAACGGACGAGAAGACGAGGTTTTCTCCCGTTTGCACGCCGCCGCCCAGCTCCTCCAAAATGCCGATTGCTCCGTTTTGGCAATTCCCTGCAACACCTCCCACTACTTCCACACCCGCCTGCAAGCAGAACTGGAGATTCCCATCCTACATATGATTCGGGAAACCGTCTCTCGCATTGCCCAAACCAATGTCAAAACCGTGGGCATACTCGCCACGGACGGCACGGTGCAAATGGGACTGTATCAAAACGAATGCACACGGGCAGGGCTGACCTGCCTCACACCCCCTCACGACATCCAGCGTCTGGTTATGTCCATCATTTATGATGAAATCAAACGGGGTGAGCCTGGCAGTCGTGAGAAATTTTCCCACATTGACACCGCCCTGCACCAGATGGGTTGCGACTGTGCCATTTTGGGCTGTACGGAATTATCCGTATACCGCAATTACCACAACTTGCCCGCCTTCTATGTCGATGCCATGGAAGTGCTCGCAGAGTGTGCCATTTTACACTGCGACAAAACTTTACGTAATATTTGAGAGGTATCCTGTCTATGAACCAGCCTATGCCCTATACCTTTGGGGAATATGTTCAGCTCCTCAACCAACATCAGCTCTTGACCAAAGCCGTCTCTGGTGTGGATTTGTCCCGCCCTGTCGCACTGGTGTCCTGTGATTCCCGTCAGGTGGAAAAAGACACCCTTTTTCTGTGCAAGGGCGCACATTTTAAGCCCGCTTTTTTGCAAAGTGCCATGGAACAAGGCGCCTTTGCTTACATTTCTGAGGTCGCCTATCCAGATGTGCCCCTGCCCTGTCTGCTCGTCTCTGATGTGCGTGCTGCCATGTCCCTGCTCGCCCCCTTCCTCTACCGCAATCCCGCCGATTCCCTCTCTGTCATTGGCATCACGGGCACAAAGGGCAAATCTTCCACCACCTACTACCTGCGCTATATTTTCGACGAATATCTCAGCGCACAGAAAAAAGCCAAAAGTGCCGTCATCTCCTCCATCGACACCTATGACGGGGTGGAAAATTTTGAGTCCCATTTGACCACCCCCGAACCTTTGGATTTGCAACGCCATTTCTTCCATGCCGTCCAAGCTGGTATTGACTATGCCACCATGGAAGTCTCCAGCCAAGCACTCAAGTATGGGCGTGTCGAGGGTGTGCCCTTTGCCGCTTCCGTTTTTTTGAACATCGGCAACGACCACATTTCCCCCATTGAGCACCCCGATTTTGAGGACTATTTCTCCGCCAAGCTCCGCATTTTTTCCCAGAGTGCGGTTGCCTGTGTCAATTTGGACGCAGACCATGCAGACCGCATCTTGGCACGCGCCCAAGCGGATAGCCCCCGTGTGATTACGTTTTCTCAGGAAGACCCCACAGCGACGCTCTATGCTTCCGACATTCACAAAGTCGGCAACGACATTGTATTTCACGTCAAAAGCCCCTCCTACAGCCGTGATTTCCGCTTGACCATGCCTGGGCTGTTCAATGTCCAAAATGCCCTCGCTGCGCTGGCGGTCTGTGAGGCGGTGGGCATTTCCGAGCACTATGCCTATGCGGGGCTGATGAAAGCCCGTGTACCTGGTCGCATGGAGACCTACACCAATGCCAATCAGGACGTCATTGCCATTGTCGACTATGCCCACAACGGACTATCTTTTGAAAAGCTCTTTTCCTCTGTCCGCATGGAATATCCCGACCGCCGTATTGTCAGCGTGTTCGGCTGTCCTGGAAAAAAAGCCTTTGACCGCCGTAAAGATTTGGGTGAAATTGCGGGCAAATATTCTGACCTCGTCATCTTGACTGAGGAAGATGCAGGCGAAGAACCCGTCATGGACATCTGCCGTGACATTGCCGTACACGTCGAAGCACAGGGCTGTAACTACTCCATCTGTCCCGACCGTGGCGAGGCAATCCAGCAGGCGATTATGAGTTCTGACAAGCCTTCTATTTTGCTCATCACGGGTAAGGGCGCAGAAACCCGCCAAAAGCGCGGGGGCGCCTACATTGACTGCCCCTCTGATGTGGACTACTCCCTGCAATACTTGCAGGAATACGACAGACAAAAAGGCATGGACGGTATGAGCCGTGTCAAAAATCTTCTGGAATTGCTCCCCATTTTGCGCCGTTATGCCGGACGTACTTTGGTGGTCAAGTACGGGGGGAGCACCCTCAGTGCCGATGCCTCGGACAGCATTTTGGAAGACGTTGCTGCTTTGCAATCCGTCGGCGTGCGGGTCGTTTTGGTACATGGGGGCGGCAAAGACATTTCTGCCCTTCTGGGTCGCTTGCAGATTGAAAGTGATTTTCACGAGGGCTATCGCATCACCAGCCCTGCAGTGCTCGAAACGGCGGAGCTTGCCCTCTCTGGCAAGGTCAACAAGTGCATTGTCGCCTCTCTCAGCCGTCATGGGGCAAAAGCCTGTGGCATTTCGGGGCGAGATGGGGGCATTTTGACTGCCAAGCAGAAAGACAGCCATTTGGGTGCCGTCGGTACTGTCACCAGCGTAAACCCCAATTTGCTCCACTGTCTCTTGGACGGCGGATTTTTGCCCGTGCTCTCCCCCATTGCCTCCAACGAAGCGGATGACGGCTATTTCAACTGCAATGCCGATGATGTCGCCTGTGCCGTTGCCGAAGCCATGGGTGCAGACAAGCTGGTGTTCCTCACCGACACCAAGGGTATTCTGGTCGATGCCAACAACCAGAGCACCCGCATTGCCAACATGAATTTGGAACATGCCCGCAGTCTGATTGCTGATGGTTTGGTGGCAGGGGGCATGATTCCCAAACTGCAAAACTGCATCCACGCCATTGAGCACAACGTCGCCTGTGTCAGTGTCCTCGATGGTCGTGTGCCCCACTGTCTGCTTCTGGACACCATCTCCCAACAAGCACTCGGGACAAACATCGTCCCCTGAATTGCGTCTTACGAAAGGACTTCAGTTTCTCTATGTATGATTTGATTACTCTGCCCAATGGTCTGCGTATTGTCAGCGAAAAACTCGACACCGTGCGTTCTGCCGCTCTGGGCATCTGGGTCGGGGTCGGCTCTCGCTATGAAAGCCTCAGTGAAGGCGGCAGTGCCCATTTCATCGAACACATGCTGTTCAAAGGCACAAGCCGTCGTTCCGCCAGTGACATTGCCCGTGAGACCGATGCCATCGGCGGGCAAATCAATGCCTTCACCACCAAGGAATGTACTTGTTTTTACGCACGTGTTCTGGACAACCACTTGGAGCAGGTCTTGGACATTCTCTATGACATGGTCTACTGTTCCCGTTTTGACCAGAAAGACGTAGACACCGAGCGGGGGGTCATTTTGGAAGAAATCGGCATGTATCAAGATACACCCGATGACCTGTGCTCCGAACGCCTCTTTGCAGCGGTCTATCCCCATTCCTCTCTGGGTCGTCCCATCTTAGGCAAAGCCAGCAATTTGAAAAAATTCACGGGCGAGGCTCTGCGTGCTTGGCAAGAAAAACACTATACCCCCGCCAATACGGTTGTCTCCCTTTCGGGCAGTTTTTCAGACGAGTTTCTGCAAACCATTGTCGAAAAGTTCTCCCTCTGCCCCCAGAAAAAAGCCCCCAACTATCGCCCTACTAGCCCCAGTCAGGCGATTACGCTCAAGAAAAAGGCAATCGAGCAAAATCACCTCTCCCTCGCCTTTCCTGGGCTGTCCTATCTCTCCCCAGACCGCTTCACACTCCAGCTTCTCTCCTCCATTTTGGGCGGGGGCATGTCCTCTCGTCTGTTTCAGGAAGTGCGGGAAAAACAGGGGCTGTGCTATTCGGTCTATTGCTACGGGGCTGGGCACGATGAGACAGGGACATTTCACATTTACACCGCTCTGGGACGGGAAACCGAAATGGCCGCCCTCAAGACCATTTTGGAAGTCGTGAAGACCTTTGTGGCAGAGGGTTGCACGCAGGAAGAATTGGAACGTGCCAGAGAACAATCCAAGGCAAACGTCCTCATGGGCATGGAATCTACGCAGGCGCGCATGAGCCACATGGGGCGTTCCCTGCTCTTTGCGGGCGAAATCCTCAGCGCTGAGGACATCATTGCCGCCTATGACAAAGTGACTTGTGCGGACATTCAACACCTTGCCCTGCAAATTTTTGACTGGGAAGCCATGTCTCTCTCTGCGGTCGGACGAGTTGCCAGCCGTGAAGACTACGAGGCGATTTTGTTCCCCAGCAAATAAAAGACCAACCGACAAAACGAGCCGAACGCTTTTAGCGTTCGGCTCGTTTTTTTCGCAATAAAATTTCAAGGCTCTTTGCGTTTTTTATTTTGCCCTGTGGGTTTTTTCCGCCAATAGGGTTTGTGTCTTTTGTTGGTGTCGTTGTTCTCCCGCTGGGGTGTGCCCTCTTTGGCTTTTTCCGCAGAGGCAGGGGGCTGGGCTTTGCGGTGGGATGTTTTGGGCTTTTGTCCGCCTGAAACACCTTCTTTTTTCGGATGTCTCCCACGAGAAGCCCCTCTCGGCTTTTCTGCATCCTTGTCGGTCTTTTCGACATGTTTTGCATGTTGACCCACACGGGCATCTTGTCGACCTGTGGCGGGCGTTCCTCGCAGTGTGGGGATATAACTCTCACGCAGACCACCGTGGCGGTTTTCAGACACTTCTTCCAGAAGTTCCGTCTGCACCTTGCGCAACTTTTCCAAGTCCTTGGGCGAGGGTGGGATGTAATCTTCAGGACGACGTCCCTTACCCGAACGAATGACACGAATTTCACTGTTGTGGTAAATTTTTAAGCTGTCGGGTTCATTGTCGAGACGGACACGGACTTTTTCCCGCAGGATATTGACGCTGATGATATCGCCCACCCCGTCGGGGGTTTCCACAAAGGAATCTGATTTGGGGCTGTGTTGCAACAAATCCTCATAGGCTTCTTGTTCGTATTTCAGACAGCACATGAGGCGACCGCAGGTGCCCGAAATTTTACCTGGGTTCAGGGACAAGCTCTGCGTTTTTGCCATCTTGATGGAGACGGGTTGGAAATCCCGCAAGAACGAGGAACAGCAAAAAGGACGCCCACAAATGCCCAGACCACCGAGCATTTTTGCCTCATCTCGCACACCAATTTGACGCAGTTCGATGCGGGTATGGAAGACAGCGGCGAGGTCTTTGACCAGAGCACGGAAATCGACTCTGCCCTCGGAGGTGAAGAAAAATAGGACTTTACTGCCCTCAAAACCAAATTCTACATCGACCAATTTCATATCCAAACCGTGCAGGGCAATTTTTTCACGACAGAGGGCAAACGCCTCTTTTTCACGGGCACGGTTGCGCTTGACTTGGGCATAATCCTCTGGTGTGGCCAGACGGACAATGGGACGCAGAGGCGAGACAATATCTTCTTCGGACACCATGGTATTGCCTCGGACACAAGTCCCAAATTCCATGCCCCAAGAAGTCTCCAAAATAACCCCGTCGCCTGTCGCTACCGTCAGTCCCCGTGGGTCAAAATAGTATTGTTTGCCTTCACGCTTAAAGCGAATACTGATAATTTCTGGCATAGGTTCGCTCCGTCGTGCCGTACCTAGGCACGGCTACAACCCACCTTTTTTGCGGAAAGGCAGAAAACCGAAGTATACAACACAAACACAAGGACAACATCCCATCAGGGGAGATTCACCAAGAGCATGCCCAACAAATGCCCCTGACCGACATTGCCCTCGCCGTATGTCTGTACTTGACGCACGGTGTCTATCCAAGAAAGTGCAATCGCTCCTCCCTTGGCTTTTTCCCGCACCAAGTCCGCTTCCAAGGCACGCATGCTCGCTTGAAAAACGTCTTTGGGTTTGTCCTCCAAATCCAGACAAAATCTTGCAAAGGCAAGCGGATTGCCCGCTTGGAGTGCCTGACGGGCACTTTGGATGGCGCGCTCGGTTTCACTGTCTGCTTCCTGCACAGGCTCTGCGGGCGACAGACGCCAGAGGACACAACGAGAGCGTATGGTGGGCAAAAGCCGTTCGGGATTTTGCAGGCAGAACACAAAAACCGCATAGTGTGGGCCGTCTTCTAGGACTTTCAAAAGGGCATTTTGGGCGGTCTCTTGCATGCCGTCTGCCTCGGCAAAGACATAAATCTTGCGCTCGGCTTCATTGGGACGGATATAGGCATCTTGGCGCACTTGACGCACGGCATCTACTTTGAGACTGCCTTCCCCGCTGATCCAAGTCACATCGGGATGTATGCCCCGCAAGACCTTCCGACAGTGGCTGCACAGCCCGCAGGGACGTATCCCTGTGCCTGTACAAAGGTAGTTTGCCAAGAGAGGTCGTACTGTGGCTTCGCTGGTATCGCCACAGAGTATGACTGCCCCTGCGTACATCTCCCCCGCATGCATCAGGCAAAGGCGCGCCGTAAGGCATCATAGCTCAGGCGATAGGCGGTCTCACTCAGGCTGGCGGTGGGGGTGCTGAGTTCAAAGCAATGGTATGCCCCAGGGAAGACATGGGCTTCCACGGGGACACCTGCTTGCAAGAGTTTTGTCCAGTGGGCGATGTTTTCATCTCGCACGGGGTCGAGTTCGCCCACAAAGGAAAACACGGGTGGCAGACCGCTGAGGTCTTTCGCCAAGGCAGGGACATCATAGGCGGTGAGGGTCTCGGGCTTTTGCAATGTTTCGCCCAGATACAAATCCCAAGAACGGCGGTTATTGGCATAGCACCAGACTTTGTAAGAGGTCATTTCCTGTGCAGAGGGTGTTTCCAAGCGAGCATCCAATTCTGCATAGAGGGGCATTTGCAGGCGCAGACGAGGGCCGCCACGGTCACGCAAAAGAAGCGAGAGGGCGGCGACAATCGTACCACCTGCCGACAGTCCTGCGATTGCCAAGCGGTCGGCATCTACGCCCAGAGAGGGGGCATTTTCATGCACCCACAAGAGGGCAGCATAGGCATCCTCAACGGGGGCAGGGGCTGTCCACTGGGGGGCAAGGCGGTACTCTACGGAGACCACCACACAGCCAACGTGCTTTACATAACGCTGGCAGAGGTTTTCTTGGCGATAGACAGAGCCAAAGAGGAAACCACCCCCGTGAAAAAAGAGCAGGGCAGGGCGCAGGGTTTCACTGTCTTCACTGGGACGGTAGATACGCAATTTGAGGGGCGGGGCATCGGGGCTGACTGCAATGCTCTGTTCCTCAGTTAGAATCTGCTCGTCTTGCAAACTGGGCAGTCGTTCTAACTCTTGGGCATTCATGCGGGCGACAAAAGGGGCGAGATTTTCAAAGTCAAAGCCCTCTGATGCGTCATAAGCGGGTAACAATTCTGGATGAATACGGGGTCTCATGCGGTCTTCCATGTACGAACACTCCCTCCAAAAACGAGGCAAAGTCAATAATTGTGCTTGCCTCGGCTGTATGCAATCACGGTGCGACGGTTGGGTTCACTGCCTGTGGAATAGGTCAAAATATCGGGTACATCTTGCAGTGCCTCATGAATGACATGGCGTTCATAGGCATTCATGGGCTCTAAGGTGATGTTTCGACGGTATTTGAGTACTTTCATGGCGACTTTCTTTGCCAGCCCTTGTAGGGCTTCCTCACGCTTCTTGCGGTAGTTTTCGACATCGACATAGATGCGCAGACGTTTTTGGCGGTCACGGTTGACGGCATAGCTGGTCAGTTGTTGGATGGCATCGAGGGTTTCGCCACGGTGTCCAATGAGTGCACCTAGGTGCTCACCCTCAAGGTAGATTTGATAGCCACCCTCTTTGCGTTGTTCCAAACGCAACTGTGCTTCGACACCCATACGGGACAGCAAGCCATCCAAAAAGGCACGGATATCTTGTCCTACATCCTGTTCCGCCTCCGCCTGTTTGGGTTCTTCGCTCTGAGGGGCTTGCTCTGCACGGGGCTGGGGTTCTGCCACTGGCTGCACATCTGCCACAGGTGTCACAATGGGGGCTTCTGCCTGTACAGGCTCTGCTTCCACAGGAGCGGGCTGGGGCTTCTTAGACGGTGCAACAGGGGGCACGGGTGTCGCTGTTTTGGATGGTGCGGGTGCTTCTTCCACAGGGTCTGGCACTTCATAGGTCACTTTGATTCTGGCTGGGCTTGCACCAATGCCCAAAAAACCACTTTTGGCACGTTCCAGAACTTCGACCATGACATCGTCTCGTTCCAGTCCCAACGTGGCTAAAGCTGTTGCAATGGCGGCAGTCTCATTTTTGCCGCTTGCTTCTATCCACTGAATCATGCGGGTCAAGCCTCCTTAGTTTTCCTTCTCTTCCTTGTTTTCCAATGCTGTCACAGTGGCTTTTTCCTTGCCAGCTGCGGCACGGGCTTCCGCCTGTTCACGGCAGATGTCATCGGGGTCGTGGTAGGGGGTCACTGGGTAGCGGTTGGCATCATAGGTGCGACCCTTGGCATGGGCACGCACGCCAACACGACCGTCGGCAATGCCCTCTGTGGAGACACTGCGTTCCATCTTGATGCGACGGGCTTCTTCGGCTTTTTGCTTCTTCTGCTCTGCCAGAATGCGTTTTTTCTCTTTTTCTTGCTCTTTGCGTTCAATGGCACGTTTCTCGGCTTCTTCACGGCTCTTGACCACATAGGTTTTCAGAAGACCAATGGAGCAATATTCCTGTAAAATGGCAAAGACGCTGTTGGCAACCCAGTAGACACCCAGCGCACCAGGCAGGATAAAACCAATCCACAGAGACAAGACGGGTTGCATAATCATCATCTGGCGGTTCATGGCTTCGTTTTGGGTCATACCCAAGACTTTTTTGGTGACACCTGTGCTGGTCTTCATGGAGATAACGGCAAAAATTGCCGAGACAATGGGAAGCAAGAAAAGCCCCACATTGCTCCAAGCAAAGGCATCGGGCTGTTTGAAGAAAAAGATGTCGGGAATGTCCGAAAGGTTCAATCCCATAAACTGGAAGTTGATGGGACCACCTGCTGCCAGAATTTGCTCTGCAACATCGGGCAGGGCAGTCTTTACGCTGTCAAAGTTTTCATAGACAGATTGGGCGATGGACAACTGCTGGGTACGGGCTACTTTGCCCCCTACATCGCCTGTGATGTGGGCAACAAGGCTGGTGACTTGGTCGTTGTTCAGACCCATGAGGTGGGTAAAGGGGCTATTGACGACCCCATAGAGTGCCAAGAGGAAGGGCATGGGCAGGAATGACCAAAGACAACCGCCCGAGGGTTTGACATTTTCCGCTGCGTACAAGTCCGCCAGTTCCTGACTGTATCGCACACGGTCTTTGGCATATTTTTGTTGCAATGCTTTTTGCTTATCTGCCAGACGGCTCATGTCGAGCATCGCCTTTCTGCCCTTGAGGGAGATGGGGAACAAAATAACTTTGAACACCAAGCAGAAGATGATAATCGCCATGCCATAGCTCCCAGAGAGGGCGTAGAGCCATTCTAGGAGTAAGGCAAAGGGCTTTAAGATGATTTCCATGCGTGTTTGCCTCCAGAGGGCGTTTCCTCGCCCAAAACTTCAAAAAGATGCAAGAGCTTATGGCTCTTGTTGGTCGTTTCCCCTCGTCTCTTTTGGGGGAACGGGGTCATAGACAAAGCTGTCCTGACGGTGAAAGGGGTGACAGCGCAAAATCCGACGGATAGCCAAGAGCACACCCCGACCAGCCCCATGTGTCTCGATTGCCTCCAGTGCATAGGCAGAACAGGAGGGAATGAAACGACATGTCGGTGCAGTCAAAGGGGACAGATAACGACGATAGATACCAATGCCCCAGAGTAAAAAGCGTTTCATGGGGCAGGGGTCTCTGGGGGACGGTGCAAAAGACCGCCCTTTTTTGCCAAAGCTAGGCACTGTGTCTCGAGCTGTTGGTAAGACAGGTGTACTGCTCGCACCCGTGCCACGAAGATGAGGCTTGTCCCAGACAAAAATTCCGTCTCATGGGTGCGGTAGATTTCCCGCAAACGACGGCGAATTTTATTGCGGGTTACGGCTTTGCCCAATTTGGTGCTGACCGTCAAACCCAAACGGTTTTCTTTCCCGTTGGTTTTGCGGTAGTACAAGACCACACCAGGGGCGACCTCGCTTTTGCCTTTGGTATACAAACGGCGAAATTGCCGATTTTCTTTGATGGACACTGTATAGTTCACAGGCTTCTTCCTCGCTTTACACAGGTACGCTCTCACGAACAAAGCGGCGGGAAACCCCGCCAGAGTGGACATAGACTTTTTCCCCATAACGCTTCTTAGGGGCGTGGAACTTTTCCATTCCCCGCCCCTTCTTGCTTTTTATGCGGTTGAAGCCCTTCATCAGTGGGTCAAACGAGCGCGGCCTCTGGCACGGCGACGAGCCAAAACCTTACGCCCATTACGGGTTGCCATACGCTTACGGAAACCGTGTTCCTTGGAACGCTGACGCTTTTTAGGCTGATAGGTACGAACCATGACGATACACCTCCTGTATCATTCTTTCTGCGACCACAAGGTCGCTTACCACAACAGCTTCACTCTGGAGTGAAAACTGCGGTCGTCTGGATTCATTGAATCTCTTTCGATAGAGTACAAAACATTATAGCGGAAGTCCTTCCACTCTGTCAAGCTCATTTTTCCCCGTTTTTGTACGTTTTTTCCATTCTCCTCTTGGACAAAAGGCACAGAAAGTCCCGAAACCAAAGAGGGCTTTTTTTGTCCCTTATAATTGTAATACATTATTTAAATATTCATCAAAAATTTACTTGCTCTTTCCCCTGTTTTTTGCTATAATAAATTGTACAATTTCTTATGCTATTTCATTGCGAGAGGAAGACCCTGTTATGAATTCTGCTGCCGATATTTGGAAGCGTATCTTGCTCTTGATGGAGGGCGAAATGACCCAAACAACCATCAATACTTGGTTCGATGACACAGAGGCAGTCTCTTTGGAGGAAAATCGTTTTATCCTCTGTTGTCCCTCGGATTTTAAAAAAGGAATCATTGAAAGCCGCTATCTAGGCGTGGTCAAAAAAGCCCTCTTTGAACTGTTTTCTGCCGACTTTACGGTGCTTTTGCTCTCAGAACAAGAACGAGAACAATACCAGCCAGAATCCATTAGCAACAGTTTTTTACCTGGTACAGAAGAATACACCTTTGAGCGTTTTGTCGTTGGTAATTCCAATAAATTTGCCCACGCTGCTGCCATTGCCGTGGCGGAGAAACCCGCTGGTAGTTACAACCCCCTTTTCATCTATGGGGAATCGGGTTTGGGTAAGACCCACCTGCTCTATGCCATTGCCCACACCATTCACAAGGCACACCCCACCTATCGCATTGTTTACATTCGGGGCGATGCCTTCACCAATGAACTCATTCACGCCATTCGTGAGGGTAAAAACCAAGACTTTCGGGAAAAATATCGTTCGGCAGATGTTTTCCTGATGGACGATGTCCAATTCATTGCTGGTAGAGAGTCTACCCAAGAAGAGATGTTTCACACCTTCAACACCCTCTATGAAGCCAAAAAACAAATCGTCTTTACCTCCGACCGTCCGCCAAAAGAGATGCTCCGCTTGGAAGACCGCTTGCAAACCCGTTTTGAGTGGGGACTTTTGGCGGACATTCAACCACCTGATTATGAAACCCGTATGGCGATTATCAAAAATAAGGCGATTCGCATGGGGGTCGACCTACCTGAGGCGGTTTTGAACTACGTTGCCGAAAACATCACCGCCAACGTGCGACAAATGGAGGGAACTGTCAACAAAATCCTTGCGTTTCGTGACCTGCTTGGCAACAATGTTGACGCTGGAACAGTTATCCGTGCGGTACAAGACATGTTCAAAGACCCCGATTCTTTTTTGCCTTCTGCTGCCGTCATCATTGATGAGGTCTGCAATTTCTACACTCTGGAAGGGGAAGCTCTACGCGGACAGGGACGTACCAAAGACACCGCCCAAGCGCGACAAATTGCCATGTATCTCATCCGCAATATGACCAGCCTGTCCTTGAAAGATATCGGAAAAGAGTTTGACAACCGTGACCACACCACCGTTCTACATTCGATTGACCGCATCGAAAAACTCAAAAATAAAAACCCAGAAATTGCCGAAATTATTAAGGATATTAAGACCAATATCAATGCGCATTATGAATGAACCCAAAGGGGGGCGGAAATCTTCCGCCCCTACCTTCGTTATTTTGACGAAAACCGCCAAAATGAGGCGTTTTTATTTTTTGCTATTTTTTAGAAATTTTGCGACTTATCCACAGGATGTGGAAAAC
>CAZSWQ010000010.1:0-26102 GCA_964611025.1 uncultured Ruminiclostridium sp. | reverse complement strand
AGTCCGTAAAGTGCAGAAGTCCCATGAGGTAACGGCGGAGCAAGTCCAAAGCAACCTGCGAGCCTGCAATACGCACTTGCTCACGGGTGACAGAGCTCACCATGATTTGCTTGCTGTATGTGCCCTCGGGGGCATCCAGTGCAACATAAATCAACCCTGCGGGGTTGCCCCGCTCGTCTGCACCAGGACCTGCCACACCTGTAATCGCCAATGCCAAATCACTGCCGAACTCCGTCTGTACTGCCTGTGCCATCAGGCGGGCAACCGTCTCAGAGACAGAACCCTCTTGGGCAATGACCTCTTTGGGGACAAACAAGAGCTGTTCCTTTGCGGAATTGGCATAGCTCACGATGCTCCCCAGAAAAATCTCACTCGCCCCAGGAATATCCGTCAGTCGCTTGGCAATCAAACCACCCGTACAGGATTCTGCCGTGGCGACCGTCAAGCCCTTTTCGTGCATCAGCTGGAAACAAACTTCTTCCAAAGAACCCACATCCACCCCATAGACCTTATCGCCCAAAATCTGACGTACTTCGGCTTCCACAGGGTCAATCATGGCATTGGCTTCGGCTTCCGTCTTTGCCTTTGCCGTGATACGCAGTTCCAATTCCCCCTGCTTGGCATAGGGCGCAAGTGTGGGGTTGCGGAGACGCTTCATGGGTTCAATCAGCAAATCTTCCGCTGCACTCTCCCCTATGCCATAGACCTTCAAGCTGCGGGAGACAATCATGGCATCAGAAATGCGTTGCAGGAGGGGCACGACCTGCTTGGTGAACATCGCCTTACACTCAAAGGGAGGGCCGGGCAACAAAATCACCAGCGTATTTTCCCCCTCAAAGGCACAACCAGGGGCTGTCCCACGGTCGTTTTCCAAAACCGTACAGCCCTCTGGCAACATGACCTGCTGGTAATTGTTCTGGGTGATGGGTCTGCCCAGACGTTCAAAAAAGGCTTCCAGTTTTTTTGCCGAGGGTTCGTGATAGACCAAGGTTTTCCCAAAGGCTTCCGCCAGCGTCTGCTTGGTCAGGTCGTCATAGGTGGGGCCAAGACCGCCCGTGGTCAAAATGATATCCGCACGGGTTTTGGCAATCGCCACCGCTTCTTTCAAGCGGGCGGGGTTATCCCCCACCACCGTATGGTAAAATACATTGATGCCCAAGTTAGAAAGCTCCTGCGACAAAAATTGTGCATTGGTATTGGTGATGTTGCCCAGAAGCAATTCTGTCCCCACGGCAATGATTTCTGCGGTCTTACTCATGGCTCAACACCACCCTTTCAATGTTCTCCACTGCCTCTTGCACCAGTGCCTCAATGTCCAAGTCGGCTTCCGCCGCTTCCACTTCTGCCAAAGAGGGTTTCGTTTTGGGGTGCTTGGGTGTGAAGACCGTACAGCAATCTTCATAGGGCAAAATCGAGGTTTCAAACGTCCCAATACGGCGGGCAAGGGCGGTGATTTCCGTCTTATCCATGCCAATCACAGGACGGAACACGGGCAGAGAACACACAGCCCCTGTGGTCTGCATGGCGGCCATGGTCTGACTGGCGACCTGCCCCAGCGATTCGCCCGTCACCAACGCACCTGCACCTGTCTTCTTTGCCAGTGCTTCCGCAATCCGCATCATGAAGCGACGCATCAAAATGGTAAACAGTTCTTCGGGGCAGTCCCGCATCAAAATTTCCCGAATGTTCGTGAAGGGCACGACCTGCACATAGAGTTTCCCGCACCAAGGCACTAAAATTTTTGCCAAATCCAAAACCTTTTCCTTGGCTTCAGGGGAGGTGTAGGGATAGCTGAAAAAGTGAATCATATCCAGCATGACCCCACGCTTGGCAATCATCCAAGATGCCACGGGGCTGTCAATGCCCCCAGAGAGCAGGGACACCGCTCTGCCACTCATGCCCACGGGCAGACCGCCCGCCCCAGAGCTGGGGTCAGCATGGAGATAGGCGGCAAAATCTCGAATTTCCACATGAACCGTGATTTCAGGGTGGTGAACGTCCACCTTCAAATGGGGGAAAGCGTCGTGCAGTTCCCCGCCCAACTGCTGGGAAATTTCAATGGAGGACAGGGGAAATTTTTTATCCGCCCGCTTGGATTCCACCTTAAAGGACTTGGCAGAGAGCAGTTGCTCGCCCAAGTAGCTCTTGGCGGTTTCCAACATGGCGGGAATGTTCTTCTCACAAGCTTTGGCACGGGTCAGCCCCGCCACACCAAAGAGCTTCGTCATGGCGATGTATGCCCCGTCAAAATCGCAAGCATCATCTTTTGGCTCGATATAGGTCGTTGCCTGCTTGGAGTAAATGCGAAAGTCCCCATAGGGACGCAGGGCTTTTTTGGCATTGCCCATCAATTTGTCTTCAAAGCTGCGGCGGTTCAGTCCTTTTAAGACCAATTCACCCAATTTGAGCAAAATTTGCTCACGGGGGCTGGTGTTGTATGTGCTCATGTGAAATGATTCTCCTTATGGTAACAATATTTTTTCTGTACGCAAGGGTGCTTCAGCGACGCAAGTAGGGCGGGATGCGGTATTGCAGGGCTTCGGCAATGTGCAGACCTGTGATGTCCTCGGCATCTTCCAAGTCGGCAATGGTGCGGGCGACCCGCAAAATACGGTCATAGCCACGGGCAGTCAAGCCCATTTTTTCATATGCACCCCGCAAAATGTCCTGCCCAAAGGCATCGATTTTGCAATATGCCTGCAAAGCACCTTGTCCCATTTGGGCATTGTATGCACTCTGCTTGTCCGCAAAGCGGGCTTGCTGTTTGCATCTGGCATGTTTCACCCGCTCCCGTATCACAGAGGAAGCTTCCCCCGTTGGTTTGGCGGTCAGCTCGTCAAAGTCCAAGGGCATGACCTCAGTGAATAAATCAATGCGGTCGAGCAAAGGCCCTGAGAGCTTTTGCAAATAGCGATGGATGGAGGCGGGGGTACAATGACAACGCCCAGAGGGGTGTCCGTACCAGCCACATTTGCAGGGGTTCATCGCACCTATCAGCATGAATTGGGCGGGAAAACGCTCCGAGCCACCCGTGCGGACAATTTGAATTTGTCCATCTTCCATGGGCTGACGCAAGACCTCCAAAACGTCTTTCCGAAATTCGGGCAGTTCGTCCAAAAACAAGACCCCACGATGTGCCATGGAAATTTCCCCTGCGCGTGGCACGGGGTTGCCCCCGCCCGCCATACCCGCTGTGGAGATGGTGTGGTGGGGACTGCGAAAGGGGAGCTGGGATAGGAGCGGTTCTTCTGGGGAAAGCTGTCCCAAAACCGAGTGAATCGCCGACACTTCTAAGGCTTCTTCCCGTGTCAGCGGGGGCAAAATCGAGGGCAGACGTTTGGCAAGCATGCTCTTGCCCGAGCCTGGTACACCCACCATCACCAAGTTGTGTCCCCCTGCGGCGGCTATCTCCAAAACCCGCTTGACTTGGTCTTGTCCCTTGACCTCTTGGAAGTCCGCAGGGCTTTCTTCCGTCTGTGTTGGTTTCCAAGTTTTGGCAGGCTCTATGAAAGATACCCCCCGCAGATGTTGCACCAACTGCCAAACCGTCTCGACGGGATAGACGGTCAAATCTTCTGCCAAACTCGCCTCCCGTGCCGAGGGTGCGGGCACAAATAAATGCTTGATGCCCGCCTTGGATGCCGCCAATGCCATGGGCAACATGCCCACCACAGGACGCAATGTCCCCGAGAGCGACAGCTCCCCGACAAAGGCACAATCGCCCGCATCGAGACGGACAATATCCGCCGCCACCAGCACGCAAAGCAGGATGGGCAAGTCATAGACTGTGCCCGATTTTTTCAAGTGGGCGGGGGCAAGATTGACCGTAATACGCCCCACGGGAAAGGGATACCCACTGTTTTTCACGGCGGCCTTGACCCGTTCTCTGGCTTCCTTCACGGCGGTATCGCCCAAGCCCACAATGTCAAAGGCGGGCAGTCCCCGTTGCAGGTCACATTCCGCTGTGACGGCATAGCCCTGCATGCCTTGCAAGCCCAAGGAACGAACTTTGATGAGCATCCTATCGCCTCCTCTCTTGGTCAAACTGCTATCATCATGCCACAAAAGTACCCGTATGACAAGGGCTTTCCCCCACAGAAGCCTCAGAAAGCGACAAAAAGTACCGCTTCGGGGGCTTTTCCATGGGAACTTTCCGCTTTTGTGCGTCATAGACGGACAGGTCTTGCAAGAGACACGCTGGCTAATTGCACAAAATATCTTGCAAAATACTGCTTGATTTCTCTTGTTCGTCATTCTTTCTGTTTTCCAGCGCGTTTGCAGGATTGAACTTTGGCTACATATTTTATTTACAAACTGCACGGTTAATGATAGGATAAGTTTACTATACAATATCCCCGAAACGACTCAGTTTTTAGGGGACAACCTGACTTCGCCCGCCCAAGTGTTTGGGGGGCGGGCAAATATCATTGAGGAGGAATCCACCCATGGTAAGAAAGCTCAAAACGATGGATGGCAACACCGCTGCCGCTCATGTTGCGTATGCCTTCACCGAGGTTGCCGCAATTTATCCCATCACCCCTTCTTCCGTCATGGCGGAATTGTCGGATAAATGGTCGGCGGAAGGCCGCAAAAATATCTTTGGTCAAGCAGCCACCATCTCTGTCATGCAGTCCGAAGCAGGTGCTGCTGGTGCGGTACACGGTTCTCTGACCGCAGGTGCTATGACCAACACCTTCACGGCTTCTCAGGGGCTCTTGCTCATGATTCCCAACATGTACAAAATTGCAGGGAGTTTGATGCCCAATGTCATTCACGTCTCTGCACGTGCACTGGCCACCCACGCCCTGAACATCTTCGGCGACCACTCCGATGTCATGTCCTGCCGTACCACGGGCTATGCCATGCTCGCCAGCGTCAACCCGCAGGAAGTCATGGACTTGTCCGCCGTGGCACACCTCGCCACCATCGCAGGTCGTGTGCCTGTCTTGCATTTCTTCGACGGCTTCCGTACCTCCCACGAACTGCGTAAAGTCGAAACTTGGGAATACGAAGACCTCGCTTCCATGGTCGACTACGACGCCCTCGATGCCTTCCGTGCTCGTTCCCTGAACCCCGACAAGCCCGTGCTGCGTGGCTCTGCCCAGAACCCCGATATCTTCTTCCAGACCCGTGAAGCATGTAATACCTTCTACGATGCCTTCCCCGCCGTTGTCCAGAACTACATGGACAAGGTCAACGAAAAGATTGGCACGGATTATCAACTGTTCAACTACTACGGTGCAGAAGACGCTGAAACCGTCATGGTCGCCATGGGCTCTATGTGCGACGCTGCCGAAGAAGTCGTCGATTACCTCAATGCCAAGGGCGAAAAGGTCGGTCTGGTCAAAGTCCGTCTCTACCGTCCCTTTGCCACCGATTTCTTCCAGAAGGCAATCCCCGCCACCGCAAAGAACATTGTCGTCATGGACAGATGCAAAGAACCCGGTGCAATCGGCGAACCTCTCTATCAGGACGTTGTGACCGCACTGGCTGGCACGCCTCTGGCTTCCGCCCGCATCATCGGCGGTCGTTACGGACTCGGCTCTAAGGACACCACCCCTGGCGGTATCCTCTCTGCCTTCCGCAATGCCCAAGCAGAGACCCCCGTCCGTAGCTTCACCATCAACATCACCGACGACGTGACCAATTTGTCCCTGCCCGTGCTGGAAGAACCCGACGTCTCCGACCCCGACACCATCTCCTGCAAATTCTGGGGTCTGGGCAGTGACGGCACGGTCGGTGCAAACAAGAACTCCATCAAAATCATTGGCGATAACACCGACATGAAGGTACAAGCCTACTTCCAGTACGACTCCAAAAAGTCGGGCGGTATCACCATCAGCCATTTGCGTTTTGGTAAGAACAACATCCGCTCCCCCTATTATGTCTCTCAGGCAGAATTTGTCGCCTGTCATATGCCCGCCTATATGGAAAAGTATGACATTGTGCAGGATGTCAAGCCCGGTGGTACTTTCCTCTTGAACTGCCCTTGGACGATGGAAGAACTCGACACCTTCCTGCCCGCTGCTGCCAAGCGTTATATCGCCCAGAACCACATCCACCTGTTCACCTGCGATGCCACCAAGAAGGCAAGAGAAATCGGTTTGGGCAATCGTTCCAATGCCCTCTTGCAGGCTGCTTTCTTCAAGCTCTCCAAGGTCATTCCCCTCGATTTGGCAGTCGAAGCCATGAAAGATGCCATTGTCAAGAGCTATGGGCACAAGGGCGGCGAAGTCGTCATGAACAACTGGGCAGCGGTCGACGCTGGCATTGAAATTGTTCAGGAAGTCGCCTATCCCTCCGCTTGGGCAGAAGCCGAAGATAAGCCCGTGGACGTCGAAATCAAGACCGACCGCCCCGAGCTTGCCGAATACGTCAAGAATATCATGTTCCCCGCCAACGCCATGCGTGGCGATGCCATCCCCGTTTCCAAGATGCTCCCCAACGTGGACGGCACCCTGCCTCAGGGCACGGCTGCCTTTGAAAAGCGTGGCATTGCCGTGGCAGTCCCCTGCTGGATTCCTGAAAACTGCGTCCAGTGTAACATCTGCTCCTACGTCTGTCCCCACTCCGTCATCCGTCCCATGGTCATGGATGCGGGCGAAGTCACCTCCGCACCCCGTGCGACCAAGGCAAGAGACATGCGTGGTAAGAGCTGTGAAATCTATGCCTACAGCATTGTGCTCTCCCCCATGGACTGTACGGGTTGTGGCTGTTGTGTCTCCGCTTGCCCCGCCAAGTACAAGGCACTGGAAATGAAGCCTTTGCAGACCCAGATGGCACAGCAAGAGGTCTTTGAATACAGCGTGCGTAACGTCACCCGCAAGCACACCCCCTATGCCATGGACACCGTCAAGGGCAGTCAGTTTGAACGCCCCTTGTTTGAGTTCTCTGGTGCTTGTGCAGGCTGTGGGGAAACTCCCTATATCAAGCTCGTCACCCAGCTCTTTGGCGAACATATGTATATTGCAAATGCCACGGGCTGTTCCTCCATCTGGGGCGGTTCTGCCCCCGCTACCCCCTACACCGTCAGCCCCGAAGGGCACGGCCCCGCTTGGGAAAATTCCCTCTTTGAAGATGCCGCCGAATTTGGCTTTGGCATGAGCTTGGCAGTCGCCAACCGCCAAGGGGCTGCCGTCGGTCTCGCCAAGGAAATCTCCCGTGACAGTGCCATGCCCGCCCCCGTGGTCTCTGCGGCAAAGGATTGGCTGAAGAAGCGCACCGAAATGGGCGAAAGCCGTGCTGTGGGTGAAAACCTGACCGAAGCTCTGGCATCTGCACTCTCCTCCAGCAATGCCCCCAGCGAACTGAAAAACCTCTATGCCCTCAAGGACATGTTCAGCTACAAGTCCGTCTGGTGCGTCGGTGGCGACGGCTGGGCATATGACATCGGTTACGGCGGTGTTGACCATGTGCTCGCTTCTGGCGAAAACATCAACATTCTGGTGCTCGATACCGAAATCTACTCCAACACGGGTGGACAGGCATCCAAGGCAACGAACATCGGCGCAGTTGCCCAGTTCGCCGCTGCGGGCAAGAGCCTCCAGAAAAAAGACCTCGCCGCCATTGCCATGCAGTATGGCAACGTCTATGTGGCACAGGTCGCCATGGGTGCAGACTACCAGCAGACCCTGCGTGCCATCATGGAAGCAGAATCCTATGACGGTGTCTCCATTGTCATCGCCTACGCACCCTGCATCAGTCACGGCATCAAGATGGGCATGAGCAATGCCATGTTGGAAATGAATGCTGCTGTGCAGGCTGGTTACTGGCACTTGTTCCGCTATGACCCCCGCCGTTTGGAACAGGGCAAAAATCCCTTCCAGATGGATTCCAGAGAGCCTACCATCGACTACAAGGAATTCTTGGAAGGCGAAGTACGTTTCTCCTCTCTGGGCATCACCTTCCCTGACCGTGCCAAAGTGCTCTTTGACAAGGCAGAGCAGGAAGCCAAGGCAAAATATGACCGTCTGGTGCATTTGGCAACAAACCACCAGAACAAGCAGTAAGTCATTTTTCAAACCGCCCGAAATCTTGTGTTTCGGGCGGTTTTTGCATAGTTTGCAGGGGGAAATCTGTAGTTTCGACGGTTTTCCAGAAAAAACTCTTGCCGAACCGCAGAAAATTGGGTATACTAAAATGGCATTTTTTGAAATCTCGCACAGCAAAGGAGTTGTAGCCCCTTGGCACAAAAACGACGCAGAAAAAAACGGACAAGTCCGTGGAAAGTATTATTCCGTATCATTGTGACCCTCTCTGCCTTGGTGGTCGCCATTTATATTGCCTTTTCTCTGGTGGCAAAGCCTCCTGAGATTGCGCAGGCAGACAACCCAGAAAACAACGAAACTTTCACCGCACCCAACACCACCGAAGCAGGACAAAAAGAACGCAAGAAAAATACCTATACCTTCCTACTCACCGCCAGTGACGACGGCAACGGCAATGCCGATACACTCATCGTCGCTACCTACGACGTCAAAAACGAGCATCTGGGCATGGTCTCCATCCCCCGTGATACCATCGTCGAGACCAATCGGAAAATCCCAAAAATCAATGCCGCCTTTGGCAGTGGCATGGAGGTCTTAATTTCCGAGGTCTCCCACCTGCTCGGCTTCCCCATTGACTTCTATGCCCGTGTGGATATGCAGGCCTTCATTGACCTCATCGACGCCGTGGGGGGCATTGACTTCAATGTGCCCGTGGAAATGTATTACCACGACCCCAAACAGGATTTGACCATCCGCTACATGCCTGGCTTGCAACACCTCAGCGGTCAGCAGGCGATGGAAGTCGCACGCTTCCGTAAAAATGGCGACGGCACAGGCTATCCCGATTCCGACATTGGACGCACCCAGACCCAGCAAGCCATGCTCTCCACCATTGCGGATAAACTACTCTCTTGGAACAGCCTCAGCCGTATCAAAGCCTTCGTGAAAATTTTCCAAGACAACGTGGACACCAACCTGAGCTATTCCGATATGCTCTATTTCGCCAGCGAGGGCATGGACTTGGATTTGAACCATGCCCTGCGGGGGGCAACCCTCCCAGGGGACGGCACAAAGCGTTACAAGGGGCTGAAGTGGTGCTATGACTTAGACGACGAGGCCGCACTCATCTTGCTCAACGAGTTCGTCAACCCCTATACCACCCCCCTGACCTTGGACGATGTCAATTTTGTCGATATCCCTTAACACAGAGAAAAATCACCCCCAGCGATTCGATATAGAAAAAGGAGATTGGTTTGTATGTTACTCTCAGGCGATGCCATTCGTACACAGTTGGGCAAAAACATCATCATCGAGCCCTACAACGAAGCACAGCTCAACCCCAACAGCTATAACCTCAAGCTCGCCAATGAACTTCTGGTCTATACGGGCGATACTCTGGACATGAAACAGCCCAACCCCACCGAGCACCTGCACATCCCCCCTGAGGGCTTGCTTCTCGAACCACACCGCCTCTACTTGGGACGCACCGTGGAATACACCAAAACCGATGGCTATGTGCCCATGCTCGAAGGACGCTCCTCCATTGGACGCTTGGGGCTGTTTGTCCATGTGACAGCGGGCTTTGGCGACGTGGGCTTTGCGGGCTATTGGACGCTGGAAATGTACTGCATCCACCCCATCCGCATTTACCCCGATGTGGAAATTTGCCAGATTTATTATCATAGCATTGAGGGAGATTATAGCAAAAAATACGAGTCGGGCAAGTATCAGAACAATCAGGGCATACAGCCCAGCTTGCTCTACCGTGATTTTGAAGCCGAACAGGCAAACAAATAAGGAGGTGTTTCCCGTGGCAGTTCGTGTGAACGAAGACCAAGAAATCGTGAAAATGATTCGAGATGGTCTGAAGCAAAAAGATGGCTACTGTCCCTGTAAGATTCCCCGCATCCCCGAAAACATCTGTGTCTGCGCAGAATTTAAGGCACAGATTGCTGACCCCGATTTTGAGGGCTATTGTCACTGTCGTTTGTACTACAAATCCAAGGACTGAGCAGACGCAAAAAAACGGACGCTTTTTGATAAGCGTCCGTTTTTTTCGGTTTGTGTGCTGGGCTGTCTCAGGGCTTGTCCTGTAAAAATTTCTGAAAGGCAAGAAAGGTCTCTTGGCTGATGTCGTGTTCCATCTTGCAGGCATCTTGGTAGGCAATTTCCTCCGCAACCCCCAGACGCATGAGCACCTTTGCCAAGACCTTGTGACGGGCATAGACACCCTCTGCGACGGTTTTTCCAGCCTCAGTCAGAAAAATGGCATTGTGCTTGTCCACAATCACCAGACCCTTTTCCCGCAAACCACGCAGGGCAATGGAGACCGTAGGACGGGAATAGCCCAAGTGCCCGCAAATATCCACAGCGTGTACTTCAGTCTGTTGTTCTGAAAGCATCAAAATGACTTCCAAATAATTCTCGACGGCTTCCGTAATGTGCATGATTCACTCTCCTGATTACTTATAATAGTTCCCTTTAGGATAGCATATTTTTGGAAAAATAACAAGCCAAAAAACCGAAATGGAGCAAAGAAAAGCCCAGTCTTGCTAGGAATTGTGTTTCGGGCAAAAAAAAGAAAGCCAAAAACCACAGTCTCTCGTGGTCTTGGCTCTTTTTTCATGGTGCGAGTGACGGGACTTGAACCCGTACGTCTAGGACACACGCCCCTCAAACGTGCCTGTCTACCAGTTCCAGCACACTCGCATAGGATGTAATTGCTTGATTATTCTAGCTGTTTTCTTTGGGTTTGTCAAGGGGTTTTGCAAAGAAAAGCAAAATTTTCTCAAAGGGGGCGGTTGCCCGCCCCCCTTTGAACTCTTGCGTTTAACCGCCCAAGCGAATCATTTCGTCAATACAGCGTTTTGCACCCGTCATGACGTCGGCGGGGAGCACAATTTCTTCCCCTGCACCCTGCTTCAAACAGAGGTAAATATCCATAAGGGTGGTCTTTTTCATTTCAGGGCACATCAGGCGACCAGAGAGGGGATAGAACAGCTTTTCGGGGAAATCAAACTGCAAGTGTTCTACGATGCTGATTTCCGTTCCAATGATGAATTCCTTGGCATCGGATTTGGCGGCAAAATGCATAATGCCTGTGGTCGAGCCGACGTAGTCCGCTGCTTCCGCCACAGCAGGGGGACATTCTGGATGTACCAGCAAGAGGGCATTGGGATGGGCGGCACGGGCAGCGGCAACGTCTTCCGCCTGCATGGCGGCGTGGTAGGGGCAACAGCCATCCAGATACACCACATTTTTCTCGGGCAGTTTCTTTGCCACGAACTGGGCGAGGTTCTGGTCGGGAATGAACAAAATATCTTTCTGGGGCAGTTGGGCACAAATCTGCACGGCAGAAGACGAGGTGACGCAGACATCACAGATGGTTTTCAGGGCAGAGGTGGTATTGATATAGCACACCACCGCATGATTTGGGTAGTTCTTTTTGACCTCGGCAATCATCTCTCTGTCCATCTGGTCTGCCATGGGGCAACCCGCATCGGGCATTGCCAAAATGACCTTTTTTTCAGGCGAGAGCACCTTACAGGTCTCTGCCATGAAGCGCACCCCACACATGAGCACGGTCTTCTGGGGTGCGTCGATTGCCTCGACGCTGATGCCGTAGGAGTCGCCCGTATAATCGGCAATTTCCAAAATTTCTTGTCCCTGATAGCTGTGTGCCAAAATGCACACATCCTGTTCTTTTTTCAGGCGCAAAATCTCTGCCTGAATTTCCTGTATCGTCATATCCAGTCTCCTTCTTCTATTGCCTCAGTCTTCCTGCTCCCAGGAACGAAGGGGCGCAATCAGCCCTTGTTTTTCCAAGGCTTCTTCTATCATGTCCAAACGGTCTTCGCTGAGGGCTTCCACCAGATGATAGTGATAGCCCCCCGTGACGTTGCTCAGGTGGCGGGATTCCCCCGAGCGTAACGCCGTGATATATTCCTGCACATCCTGACGGGAACTGATGTTCATTTCCGCCGTCACTCTGCCATAAAATTTGTGGCTGATGCTCACATTCTGCACCCGTCCGCCCAAGTCGACAATCGAATTGAGTTCTTCTTCCGCCTGAGCGTCTGTGTGACGCAACTTAAACTCTCTCGAGTGTGTCGTCACCTGCTGAAACAAATAGCCACGGTAGGTTGAAATGATATTGGGATGTGCCACACGAATGACCGCCATATCCTGCACGATGACTTGACGGCTCACATGAAAGCGTAACGCCAAATCTTTTGCTGCAATGGGGCTTTCCCCCTCTTGCAAGAGATGCAAAATCTCTTTCCTGCGTTCTGATACGGTCAAAAATGCAACCTCATTTCTATTCTCAAAGGGTGGAAATCAACTCCAAATTTTTCAAGGACAAATCCAAAATGGGTGCAGAGTGGGTCAATGCCCCGCTCGAAACAAAATCCACACCCAAATCTGCCAGAGCTTTCAGGTTGTCCAAGGTGACATTGCCCGAGCACTCGGTTTCGGCTCTGCCCGCAATGATGCCGAGGGCTTCGCGCATGGTGTCGTGGCTCATGTTGTCCAGCATGATGATGTCTGCCCCTGCTTCCACGGCTTGCTTGACTTGCTCGAGGGTCTCCGTTTCCACTTCGATTTTACGGACAAAAGGTGCGTAGGCTCTCGCCTGTGCGACTGCCTTGGTGATGCCCCCTGCGGCGGCGATGTGGTTGTCTTTCAGCATGACACCGTCCGAGAGATTATAGCGGTGGTTCGTGCCACCGCCGACCTTGACGGCATACTTTTCAAACAGACGCATATTGGGGGTGGTCTTGCGGGTGTCCAGCAGGGCGGTTTTTGTGCCCTTTAAGATATCCGACATACGGCGGGTGTAATCGGCAATGCCACTCATGCGTTGCAGGTAATTCAGGGCGACCCGTTCGCCAGAGAGCAGTACCCGCACATCCCCCGTGATTGTGCCGAGCAACTGCCCTTTTTTGACTGCATCCCCGTCACGGCAGACCAGTGCAACCTTGGTGTTGGGGTCGAGCAGGGCAAAGGTACGGGCGAAAATGGGCAAGCCTGCGATGATGCCATCTTGCTTGCAAATCAGCTGGACACGGGCGAGCTGGGCTTCGGGCATGACGGCATTGGTGGAGACGTCTTCGCTGGTGATGTCCTCCCGCAAAGCGGACAAAATCAGAGGGTCGGCTTGCAATAACAGCGTAATATCATTCATGGCTCTGTTGCATCCTTTCAATTTCGGCTAAAATCAACTTGCGGTATTCGCTGAACAGGGTCTGTGCATCGGCATAAATCGCCATATCTCTGGGTACAAGGTTGGGGTTGCCCTTGTGACTGCGCCCGAAGCTGATGTCTTCGGCGGCACGCATGGCAAAGACCAGAGATTCCAAAAGAGAATTGCTGGCGAGTCGGTTCAAGCCGTGGACACCATTGCAGCTGGTTTCGCCACAGGCATATAAGCCCTGCATGGAGGTCTGGCTTGCCAAGTTGACTTCAATCCCACCCATGAAATAGTGCTGGGCGGGCACAACGGGAATGGGTTCTTCTAAGACATTATAGCCCTGTTCCAGACAGTGCTGGTAGATGTTGGGAAAGTGCGAGAGAATTTCTTCTTTCCCAATGGGACGCATGTCTTCCCAAACGTGCTTTGTGCCCTGTTCTTCCATCTTCTGGCGGATGACACCCGTCAGCTTATCACGGGGCAAGAGTTCATTGGTGAAGCGTTCCATGTTCTTGTCATAGAGCAGAGCACCTTCTCCACGGACGGATTCGGAAATCAGAAAACGGCGACCTGACTTTTCGCTGTACAGCGTCGTGGGGTGAATTTGGATATAATCCATGTTCTTGAGTGCCACGCCGTTTTTCAGAGCGATGGCGAGGGCGTCCCCGCTGATGTGGGGGAAGTTGGTGGTGTTGTCGTACAGCCCACCCAGACCGCCACAGCAGAGCACCACACGGGTTGCATGGATGGTGGACACTGCACCCTGCTCATCTCGAATGACCAGCCCACCGCAGACGTTGTCTTCTGCGATGAGGTCGAGCATGGTGACCTGTTCACGGATGGTCACATTGTTCAGCTTACGCACTTCTGCCAGCAAGGTGGAAGTAATTTCTGCACCCGTGATATCTTTGTGGTAGAGGATACGGGGCAGGCTGTGCGCACCCTCACGGGTGTAGCAGAACGAGCCATCTTCGTTGGTATCAAAGGCGACTCCACGGCGGTAGAGGTCGTGAATGACGGTATTGGAAAAGCGAATCATCTGGTCAACTGCCTTCACGTCGTTTTCCCCGTGCCCTGCTTTCAGGGTATCTTGGAAAAAAGCATCATAATCTTCTTCCCCACGCAGGACGCAAATCCCGCCCTGTGCCAAAAACGAGTCGGACTCATCGGCGGCTTGCTTGGTGACAATTTGGACGTTCAAGTGGGCGGGCAGATGCAGGGCACAGTACAGCCCCGCCACACCACTGCCAACAATGGCAACATCACAACGATTATTCATCATAGCTTCATCTCACTTTTTATATTTCGAGGTTAGACCGCAAAATGCGGCAGATTTTTTGCTGTTTGGGGCATTATAGCATCTTACCATGCAGTTGACAAGACATATATCTACTTTTGGAGAAATTTTCTTTTCTGAAGGCTTTCCCCCGCCACTGGGCTTGTCAAAAAAACAGGGCTGGTATACAATAATGGTTTAGACCTCCGCTCCACAACGGGCACAGCCCTATGACCATCACCATACAAGGAAAAAGGATTATTTTATGCAAGACATTGCCTTACAGCGTCGCTTTTGCACGGCGAGACGTCGTGCCATTGCGGGCGAATTTCAACAGCTCAACCCCCAACAACAACAGGGGGTCTTGGCCACCCGTGGGCCTGTGCTCCTCTTGGCAGGGGCAGGCAGTGGCAAAACCACCGTCTTGATTCACCGCATCAGCCATCTGCTCCGCTTCGGGGAAGCCTATGAGAGCGAAGTTGTCCCCGATTTTGTGACGGCAGATGATGTGCGTTTTCTCGACAGCTACAACACACACACCGCCTCCCCAGAAGACAGGGCGCACATGGAACAGCTCTGTCGCCTGAACACAGTCAAGCCTTGGGAAATCCTCGCCATCACCTTCACCAACAAGGCGGCGGGTGAATTGAAAACCCGTCTGGCGCAGTCCGTGGGCGAAGAAACCGCCTCTGACGTCTGGGCAGCGACCTTCCACAGTGCCTGTACCCGCATCCTCCGCCGTGACATTGACCTTTTGGGCTATCCCCAGTCCTTCACCATCTACGATACGGACGACTCCCTGCGCACCATCAAAGCCTGTCTGAAAGCACTGAATCTGGACGAAAAAGCCTTTCCCCCCCGCATGGTACTCAGCACCATGTCCAAAGCCAAGGACAAAGAACAGACCGCCGAGGAATTTTGGGACATCCACGGCGGGGGAAATGACTACCGCATGAAATTCATTGCCCAGATTTACCAGATGTACAGCCAACGTCTGCAAGAAGCTGGGGCACTGGATTTTGATGACATCATCTTGAAAACCGTGCAACTGCTCCAAAGCCAGCCCAAGATTTTGGCATACTACCAAAAGAAATTCCGTTTTGTGTTGGTGGATGAATACCAAGACACCAACCACTTGCAATACCTCCTTGTGACCCTCTTGGCGGGTGGGCATCACAACCTCTGCGTAGTCGGGGACGATGACCAATCCATCTATCGCTTCCGTGGGGCGACCATTGAAAATATTTTGTCCTTTGAGGAAGAATACAAACATGCCCGCTCGATTCGCCTAGAGCAAAATTACCGCTCCACAGGGCATATTCTCGAGGCATCCAATGCCCTCATTGCCAACAACCAAGGACGCAAAGGCAAACAGCTCTGGACAAAGCACGACATGGGCGAAAAAATTCAGGTCTATCAGGCGATGAGCGAACAGGACGAGGCAACACATGTTGTCAATGAAATTTTGAAAAGCTACACCAAAGGCATTCCCTTTTCCCAGCATGCTGTCCTCTACCGCATGAATGCCCAATCCAATCAGCTGGAACTCGCCTGCAAACGCAACAGCATCCCCTATAAAGTCGTGGGGGGCATGCGTTTTTTTGACCGTGCGGAAATCAAGGACATGCTCGCCTACCTCTGCACCATCCACAACCCAGAGGACAGCTTGCGTCTCTTGCGTATCATCAACACCCCCGCCCGTGGCATTGGGGCAAAGGCACTGGAAGCCGTACAGAATTTTGCCAAGGAGGAGGGCTTGTCCCTCTGGACGGTCATTTCCAATTTGGAAGAGTATAACCTGCCCCTGCGGGCTACGCCCAAATTCCAAGCCTTTGTCACGATGATACAGGACTTGCAGGAAAAAGCCCAAACCCTCTCCCTGCCCGATTTCTATGATGCCGTCTTGGAGGAGAGCGAATACTTGGCTTTCTTAGAAGAAAAACCCATCGAAAATGCCACACGCATTGAAAATATCCAAGAACTGAAAAGCTCTATGGTGCAGTACGAGGCAAACACGGACGCACCAACGCTCTACGGCTTTCTGGAAGAAATCGCCCTCTATACCGATTTGGATGCACTGGCAGACGAAAACAGCGACAGCGAAGCCCCCAGTGATTTTGTGACGCTCATGACCATGCATGCCGCCAAAGGGCTGGAGTTCGCCCATGTCTTTGTGGTCGGACTGGAAGAAGGCGTGTTTCCTGGCTTCCGTGCCGTGGACGACATGGACGAGCTGGAAGAAGAACGTCGTCTATGTTATGTCGCCATGACCCGTGCCAAAGAAGTGCTCTCCCTCTCCTGTGCCGCCGAACGTATGCTCTTTGGACGCACTTCCTCCAACTTGCCCTCCCGTTTTCTGAAAGAAGTCCCCGAGGAATACATCTTGAGCAACATCCGCAAAGCCCCTCGTGTCTTGCAGACCCAGAACGCAGACGACATGCCCCCTTGGGAAGAACGACCCAAAACCACACCCAGCCAGAGCACCCCTGTGCCCCAGCGTCCCAAGCCCCAAGTGCCCTCCGCCAATTACCGCACTCCCGCACCAAAGGTCACTTTGCCCCAAATCCAGCAGGGCAATCGTGTCCGCCATACCGCCTTTGGCGAGGGACTGGTGCTCTCGGCAAAGCCCATGGGGGGCGATGTGCTCTTAGAAATCGCTTTTGACGAGGTGGGCACAAAACGTCTCATGCTCAAAGCCGCTGCCCAACACATGCAAGTGCTCTGAGACTGCTTCCCCCGCTGGGGTGCAAATGGTGGCGGAAACCTCCTGCCCATTCATCTGCCAGAAGCTGAGACCTGTTTTGGGCACGTCCTGACGCAAGCCCCGCCCCAGCCCTTCGCCTGTGTATTTGACCCAAGCTTCCCGTCTTGTCCACAGGCGGTAAAACACCGACCAACCGCCCCCTTGGGCGAGGTAGTATTGGTATTCCTCGTCTGTGAGGGCATAGGCGATGAGCTTCTCCCGACGGGCTTTGTGTACTTCAATATCCACACCCAGAGGACAAGACCCGATTGCCAAAAGCACATAGTCCCCGCTGTGGCTCATGTTGAAGTGTAGGGCAGGGTATGTGGGGAAAAAGGGTTTCCCCGTGGGGGCATTTTCCCGCTGGGGCAGGGGAGAAATGCCATAATATGCCCCCAGCACTTGCTCCAACAGTGCCAAAGGTGCTATACTTTTTGTGAGAAAGACTTGTACCATACCAAGATCACGCTCCAGATATTCAAACAAAGGTGTGTATTTTTTATGACGATTGAACGCATGCAATCCTATTTACAAGCTGGTCGCCATGCCCATTTGGTGGGCATTGGTGGCGTTTCCATGTCGCCCTTGGCGGAAGTGCTCCACGGGGGCGGTATGCATATCACAGGTTCTGATGCCAACGAAAGCCCCACGGTATTGCGTCTGCGCGCACAGGGCATACCCGTGGTCATTGGACATAGGGCTGAGGGCATTGGGGACGCGGAAATGATTATTCGTACCGCCGCCGTCCACGACGATAACCCAGAAATTCGTGCCGCCCGTTCCAAAGGTCTGCCCATTTTTGAACGTGCCGAAGCTTGGGGCTTTTTGATGCGCCAGTATGAAAATGCCCTCTGTGTGGCGGGCACGCACGGCAAGACCACCACAACCTCCATGTGTACCCACATTGCCATGGCGGCGGAAATTGACCCCACCGTCATGATTGGCGGGTCTCTGCCCCTCTTGGGCACGGGGCACCGTGTCGGAAAGGGCGATACCATCATTTTGGAATCCTGCGAATATTGCAATTCCTTTTTGTCCTTTTTTCCCACTGTGGCGGTGATTTTGAACATCGAAGCCGACCACTTGGATTTCTTCAAGGACTTGCCCGACATTCAGACCTCCTTCCGTACTTTTGCCCAGCTCGTCCCCGACCACGGCTGGATTGTCGCCAATGCCGAAGACGAAAACACCATGGCGGTTGTCCAAGGCATGCACGAACAGACCTTGACCTTTGGGCTGGAAACGGGCGATGTACAGGCGCAAAACCTCACTTGGACGGCGGGCAAACCCAGCTTTGATTTGTCCTATCGAGGGGAAATTTTGTGCCACATCAATCTGCAAGTGCCTGGTGTACACAACGTGAAAAATGCCCTTGCCGCCGCCAGTGCTGCCATTGCCCTGCACCTGCCCGCCGATGCCATTGCCAAGGGTTTGGCGAGCTATGGCGGGGTCGGTCGCCGTTTTGAATACAAGGGCAGACACCAAGGCGCAGACGTCTATGACGATTATGCCCACCATCCCAGCGAAATGCAAGCCCTGTTTGAAAGTGTCCAAAGTTTGGGCTACAAACGCATCGTCTGTGCCTTCCAGCCCCACACCTACACCCGCACCAAAGAACTATTTTCCGATTTTGCGGAAGTGTTGCGTCTGCCCGATGTGGTTTTGCTGACCAACATTTACGCAGCCCGTGAACAAAATCAGGTGGGTGTCAGTGCCGAAGCCCTTGCCGCAGCCATTCCCAACGCGCGTGCGGTCGGCTCTCTGCCCCAGCTCGCCCTTGCCCTGCACGAACTGCTCCAAGACGGCGATTTGCTCTTACTGGTCGGGGCGGGCGACATCAACCAAGTCAGCCCCATGCTCTTTGCTATGAATGCGTGAGAAAACAGATGGAAAAAAATATAAACGATGCCCTCCAAGAAATCCCGCTCGAAAGTATTCCCCATTTTTGCTTTGGACAGGCAGAAGACCGTGATGCCCTCACAGGTGTGAGCTTGGTGCTCTGCCCAGAGGGGGCGGTCTGTGGGGTAGATGTGCGGGGTGGCTCGCCTGCCACAAGAGACACCGATGCCCTTGACCCCCTTTGCAATCGGGAAGTGGTGCATGCCGTGCTTCTGGCGGGGGGCAGTGCCTTTGGCTTAGATGCCGCAGGGGGCGTGATGCAAGCCCTAGAAGCCCAAAACATTGGACGAGATGTGGGTGTAACGGTCGTGCCCAACGTCTGTGCCGCCGTGCTCTTTGATTTGAAATGCGGGCGGTCTGACGTTCGCCCCGATGCCGAGATGGGTCGTTTGGCGACTGAAGCCGCCCTACGGGGTGAGGGCATTTTGTGCGGTTCACACGGGGCGGGCACGGGTGCAAGTCTGGGCAAGCTCTCAGGTGCACAGTATGCCATGAAGGGCGGTGTGGGCACATATGCCCTCCGTGTCGGGGACTTGATGGTCGGGGCGGTCATTGCGGTAAACTGCATGGGCGATGTACGAGACGGCAAAACCATTCTGGCGGGGGCAAGACGTCCCGACGGCAAGGGTTTTGGGAATAGCGAAGCCCTTTTGTTGGCAAACTACCAGAAACAAACCGATATTTTCAGCGGAAAAGACCGTGCCACTCACACGGTCATTGGGGCAGTTATGACCAATGCCCAGTTGAACAAGTCCCAAATGAACAAGCTCGCCTCCATTGCCCACAACGGGCTTGCCCGTGCCATTTACCCCGCCCACACCACCTATGATGGCGACACGCTCTTTGCCCTCTCCTGCGGTGAGGTCTCTGCTGACCCCGATGCCGTGGGCATTTTGGCAAGCCTCGCCGTGGAAAAGGCGATTCACACTGCCATCAAAACCGCCGAATCTCTGGGGGGCTTTCCCGCCTACCAAGATTTTACCCTTGCACTGGGGGACATTTTGGGGTAAAATGGTCTTTTTAAGAAAGATACAATTCCATAGGACAGTTCGCAACCCTCCTGTCCCAAAACAAAACTAGGCTATCATCAAAGGGGGTTTTGCGTGCAATTTTGGGCGCGAAGCACCCTTTTTGCCATTCATTTCATTTTTATTGATACAACGAAGGAGTTTTTTATGTACTACTTAACCGCAGAAGCCGCTTTTGATTCCGCCCATTTCCTCGCTGGATACGAGGGCAAGTGCTCGAACCTCCACGGTCACCGTTGGAGAGTACAAGCCCGTATTGCAGGCAAGACCTTGCAGGAGACGGGCGACAAGGCGGGTATGCTGGTGGATTTTTCCGAGCTGAAACGTGCCCTGCACCGTCTGGCAGATGACCTCGACCACCGCCTCTTGATTGAAGAAGGCACGCTCCACTTGAGCACCCTGCAGGCGATGGCATTGGAGCACTTCTCGCTGGTCACTCTGCCCTTCCGCCCCACGGCGGAAAATCTCGCCAAACACCTCTTTGCACAGATGCAGGGCTTGGGCTTCCCCATCGACAGCATGACGGTTTACGAAACCCCCGACAACTGTGCCACCTACGAGGAGGACAAGGCATGACCTTCCACTTGGCAGAACGCTTCCTCAGCATCAACGGCGAGGGACAAGAGGCGGGCAAATTGGCGGTCTTTTTGCGCTTTCCGCATTGCAATTTGCAGTGCAGTTATTGCGACACGACTTGGGCAAATGCTCCAGACTGCCCCACCCAATCCCTGTCTCTCCAAGACATTTGCGACTATGTTCTGGAAAGTCAGGTCTCTCAGGTCACGGTCACGGGCGGTGAACCGCTCTTGCAGGAGAATATCGGCGCACTGCTCCAAGTGCTCTCGCTTCTGGAGGGTGTTTCTGTGGAAGTGGAAACCAACGGCTCTGTCCCGCTCGCACCCTTTCTCAGCCATGCCCCCAAGGTCTCCTATACCATGGACTACAAACTGCCCTCCAGTGGCATGGAAGACAAGATGTATCTGGAAAACCTACCCCGCCTGCGCCAGAGGGACAGCTTGAAATTTGTGGTGGGGAGCAAAGCCGATTTGCAAAGAGCCTATCACCTCATCCAAACACACCACTTGGACAGCCAAACCCAAGTGTTTTTCAGCCCTGTTTTTGGCAACATCGAGCCAAAAACCATTGTGGAATTTCTAAAAACAAAACACCTCCGCCATGTGAAATTGCAACTGCAACTGCATAAATTCATCTGGCACCCCGAGGAGAAAGGCGTATGAGTCATGGCGATTGACCAAGAAAAAATCCAAGAACACGTCCGAGGCATTTTGCTTGCCTTGGGTGATGACCCAGAACGGGAGGGGCTGAAAGACACCCCCGCCCGTGTCGCCCGCATGTATGCAGAGGTCTTTGCGGGCATGAATTACAGCAATGCAGAAATTGCCACTTTGTTCAACAAGACCTTTGCCGAAGATTTCGCCGTCACTGGGTGCAGTGATTTGGTGCAAGTCAGAGACATTGAGGTTTTCAGCTACTGCGAGCACCACTTGGCACTCATGTATGATATGAAAGTCAGCGTCGCCTATTTGCCCAAAGGCAGGGTTTTGGGGCTGTCCAAAATTGCCCGCATTGTGGACATGGCCGCCAGACGTTTGCAACTGCAAGAACGACTGGGCAACGACATTGCCGAAATCATCGCCTTGGTGACAGGCTCTGAAGACATTGCCATTTCCATTGAGGCTTGCCACAGCTGTATGACCGCCCGTGGCATCCAAAAAGCCGCCGCCAAAACCTACACCACCACCTATCGGGGGCGTTTTGCCACAGACGCACTCCTGCAAGCCCGTTTACACTGATTGGAGGTCTCCTATATGCACGCTTTGGTTCTGTTCAGCGGGGGGCTGGACTCCAGCACCCTGCTTGCCCGTGCCGTTGCCCAGCACGGACAGGCAGAGGTCTGCGCCCTCGCCATTGCCTACGGACAAAAACACGACAAAGAATTACATGCCGCCCAGACCGTCGCCACGCATTACGGTGTGGAACTTTTGCACTTGGATTTGGCGAGCATTTTCCTGCACAGCAATTCGTCTTTGCTGAGGCACTCCAGCGAGGACTTGCCCACGGGCAGTTATGGCGATTTGCAAGCGGAAGAAGGCAAGCTCATTTCCTCCTATGTGCCCTTTCGCAACGGCTTATTTTTGTCTTCGGCGGCGAGTGTCGCTCTGGGCAAAGGCTGTTCTGTGCTCTACTACGGCGCACACCACGATGACATCGCAGGCAATGCCTACCCCGACTGCTCCGAGGAATTTGTCGGGGCGATGAACCATGCCATTGCTGAGGGTACAGGGGGTGAACTCCACTTAGAAGCCCCCTTTGTGTGCTGGAGCAAAGCCCAGATTGTCGCAGAGGGTTTGCGTCTGGGTGTGCCCTATGAAAAAACTTGGTCTTGTTACGAGGGGGGCGAGCGGGCTTGTGGACACTGTGCCACCTGCCTTGACCGTCTGCGTGCCTTTGCCGAAAACGACGCAAGCGACCCCCTTCCCTATGCCAATGAAAAAGGAGTTTTATGATAATGAGCGGAAGAAGCCTAGAAGATTTGCAGGGCATCAGCCTTTTGGGCAATCAGAAAACGGTCTACGCCGATGATTATGCCCCTGAGGTTTTGGAAACCTTTCCCAATAAGCACCCCGACAACGATTATTTTGTGAAATTCAACTGCCCCGAATTTACCTCTCTCTGTCCCATGACGGGGCAACCCGATTTTGCCACCATTTATATTTCCTATGTCCCTGCGGAAACGATGGTGGAGAGCAAGAGCCTCAAGCTCTATCTCTTTTCCTTCCGCAACCACGGGGATTTCCACGAGGACTGCATGAACATCATCATGAAAGATTTGGTGCGTCTCATGCAACCAAAATATTTGGAAGTCTGGGGCAAATTCACCCCCCGTGGGGGCATTTCCATCGACCCCTATTGCAACTATGGCAAGTCTGGCACACGCTGGGAGGAGGTCGCTTGGAAGCGTCTGTCGGAACACGATATGTACCCCGAAACCGTCGACAACCGTTGAAAGGGAGGTCTCTTGTATGAAAGTATCCGAGCAGAAATACGTCCGCATGACTTGGGAAGAAATTTCCGAGGAGGCGGAGGATTTCATCGAAAAGCTGAAACAGGCAAACAGTGCCGAGGCAGTCATGGTACAGCGGGGGCGGTATGTTGCCCTCATGGAGCGTTACCGCACCGCCACCGCCCTGTCCTATATGCGTTATACCCTGAATACCGAAGATGCCTTTTACTTGGCAGAAAAAGAGTATTATGACGAAATTGACCCCCGTGTACAGAGCTTGCTCTTGGACTATACCAAAAGCCTGCTCGCCAGCCCTTACCGTGCCGAACTGGAAGCCAGCGGGCAATTGATTCCCTTGGTGTTTGAATCCATGGAAGTGGAACTGAAAGCCATGTCACCCGAAATTGTCGACGATATGATAGCCGAAAATAAAGTCGTGAGTGAGTATTCCCGCCTCATGGCGGGGCTGGAATTTCCCTTCCGTGGGGAAATGCTCCCCCGTGCCCAGCTCATGAAATACACCAAGGATGAAGACCGTGCCACCCGTCGGGAAGCCTATGCGGTTTTGGGCAAAGTGCTCTCCCAGCACAGTGCAGCACTCGACGATATTTTCGACCGTCTGGTACACATCCGAGACGGCATGGCAAAGAAAATGGGCTATGCGGATTTTGTGGAAATGGGCGATTATCGCATGGGTCGTCTGGGCTACGGGCGGGCTGACATTCTGCGTTTTCGGGATAACATCGAACAGGATATTGTCCCTGTGGTCGCCCGTCTGCGTCTGGAAAATGCCCAGCGTCTGGGGCTTTCGGAGCTGTATCTCTATGACAATGACATCTTAATCGCAGGGGGCGACCCCGACCCACTGGGGGGCCAAGCAGAAATTTTCCAAGCTGCCCAGAAGATGTACTGTGCCATGGGCGAAGACACCCGCGCATTTTTCCAATTCATGCTGGACACCGACGCTTTTGACGTGGAAGCCAGAAAAAACAAATGGGGTGGGGGCTATTGTATTTCCTTTCCCCAGTACAAACAGCCCTTCATTTTGGCAAATTTCAACGGCACAGCAGACGATGTGGATGTCGTGACACACGAGGCGGGACACGCCTTTGCCGACTACCGCACCGCCAACAACCGTTTCGCCACGGAGCTGGAAGTGGGGGGCATGGAGACCGCTGAGACCCACTCCATGAGCATGGAGTTTTTCGCTTGGCCGTATATGGAGGGCTTCTTTGGCAAGGGTGCGGACAAATACCGCTATATGCACCTGCTCACCGCCTTTTCTTTCCTGCCCTACGGCACGATTGTCGATGAGTTCCAGCGTCGCATTTATGCCGAACCCAATTTGACACCCGCAGAACGCAAGACGTTCTGGCTGGATTTGGAAGCCCGTTTCCGTCCCTATCTGAAGCTGGACGGCATGCCCTATCTGGAAGAGGGCACACGCTGGCAGTATCAGATGCACATCTACGAAACACCGTTTTATTATATTGATTACTGCTTGGCACAGACTGCTGCCTTGCAATTCTTGCTCGCCTCCCAAGAGGATTATGCCGATGCCTATGCCCGTTATGTGCGTTTGCTCTCTCAGGGTGGAGAAAAGCCCTTTGCCCAGCTCCTCGAAGAAGCAGGGCTGAACAATCCATTTGCAGAAGGCGCACTCCAAGGGCTTGCCCAAAAGGTCGAAGCCCTCCTGCACCAGCTCGCAAACAAAGCCTATGCCTAAAAAACCGCCCACCCCCGCCTTCGGCGTGGGCGGGCTTTCGTGTCTAATGGGCGTCCCCATTATTCAATCTCCTGCTCAATGTTTTCAAACAGAGGAACGGAGAAAAAATGAGCAATGCTAATTTCTAAACCGTCACAGAGCTTCTGTATTGTGGTCACGGAGACTTCCTTGCGACGGGCATCGAGTAGGCTATACACTGTCGAGGGCGTCACCCCAGAACGGGTTGCTAGTTCATTGTATGTGATGTTACGTTCCCAACACAACTCCCGCAGACGCAGTACCACTGCTGCTTTGATACGCATACACCTCACCTCTTTGGATGTATGCTAAAGAAAAATACAAACGCAAGTATACGCACTTGCGTAATACTTGAGGTTATGGTAAACTATTACTGAGGTGAAGAAATATGACAGAATATACAGATTATAAAACCCTATATTATTTTTTATTCAATCAGATTAGTGATACCATTGTCCAGTTACAAGAAATACAAAAACGAGCAGAAAATATGTATTTGTCTATGGAAGATAAACCAATATTGACGATTTTGGAACATAACCAACAAAAATAAATCATAATGCCGTTAGGGGCGGATGGTATCCGCCCCTACTACAAAGGGGGATGTCATTTTTTATTGTTTATGGCGGAGGAAGGTACCGAGGACGACGCCACAGCAACCGCCGACGATGTGGGTGAGCTGGGAGACGTTGTCGGCACGGAACAGCCCGTGGTAGATTTCCTGCCCGAAATACAGCCCCGCCACCAAAAGCAAGGTGAGTGGGATTTTATGTTTTTGCATGCCTGAGAGAGAGGCGAGGAAAATGAGCATAAAGACAATCCCGCTCGCCCCCAGCAGGGCGGTCTGCGGGGACAAAATGCTGTGCAACAGCCCCGTCACAAGGGCGGTCACGGCAAAGAGAAAGAGCGTATTTCTCGTGCCATAGCGTTCTTCCACCATGGGACCGAGCACCAAAATCATGAGCATGTTGCTGGCATAGTGGTCAAAATTCCCATGCCCCAAGATATGTAAAAACACCCGCACATAACTCAAAGGGTCGAGCGGGGAGGAGCGGTAAACGCAAAATAATTTGTCCGTGGTGATGCCCCCCGTGAGGGCATCGAGAAATAAGACCACCCCCGACAGGAGGACAAAGGTCAAAATCACAGGGGCATTGTATTGCAGACGTTTCATGGGCAAACAATCCTTTCTCTTTGGTGTGGTGGCG
>CAZSWQ010000009.1:24608-27332 GCA_964611025.1 uncultured Ruminiclostridium sp. | reverse complement strand
GTAAATCCATAAATAGGATTTCGTTTGTGCGTTCTCTGTAAGATTTTTCTGTACCGTTTAAAGTCATGGTACGAGCTAACTTGTTTTTGTTGAGAATCCAAAGGGTAACACTTATATCCGTTGTATAAAATAGGTTTCGTGGAAGAATGATAATGGCTTCCACAAGACCGTTTTCAATTAGTTGCTTTCTGATTTTAAGTTCCATTCCGTCATCGGATAATGCCCCGTTTGCAAGCAAGAACCCTGCCACACCGTTTTGTGACAGCTTAGATGCGATATTTAATATCCAACCATAGTTTGCATTGCTTGTTGGTGGCACTTCGTACCCACTCCAACGAGGGTCATCGGTTAATTCATTTGCTGCTCTCCACTCCTTTTGGTTAAACGGTGGATTTGCCATAATAAAGTTTGCTTTTAAATCTTTATGCTGATCGTTTGAAAATGTGTTTGCCGCCATTTCACCCAAGTTTCCGGCGATACCACGAATAGCCAAATTCATTTTGGCAAGTTTGTATGTGGTATTGGTATACTCCTGTCCGTAAATTGAAACATTCTTTTTGTTTCCGTTGTGACTCTCAATAAATTTCACCGACTGCACAAACATACCGCCCGAACCGCAACAAGGGTCGTAAATAATACCCTCATACGGCTCTATCAGTTCCGCTATAAGATTTACAATCGTTTTAGGTGTATAGAACTCTCCCTTGCCTTTACCCTCTGCAAGAGCAAATTTTCCGAGGAAGTATTCATATACTCGCCCGATGATGTCCTGTTCTTCATCTTTCACGGTGTCAATCTTGTTGATTTCATCAAGCAATGATGATAACTTCGCCGTGTCGATATGTAATCTCGAATAATAGTTATCCGGTAATGCCCCTTTGAGTGAGGGGTTAATTTTTTCAATCGTGAAAAGTGCAGTATCAATTTTAAGTGCAATATCATCTTGCTTTGCGTTCTCCATGATGTAAGACCATCTTGACTCTACAGGCAAGAAGAAAACATTGTCTTTTGTATAAAAAGCGATATTATCAACAAACTTTTCTCTGCCCTCTGCGATAATCTTCGCCCTTTGAACCTCAAATTTATCACTTGCAAACTTCAAAAAGAACAAACTTAATACAACGTGTTTGTACTCAGCGGGTTCAACCGATCCACGCAACTTGTCGGCAGATTTCCACAATGCTTCTTCCATTGTGACTTCTTTTTTTACAGCTTTAGCCATTTCGTATTCCTCCGATTTATCTTAATCAGTTATTTTCGTCTACAAAATCAACAATATCACCGACATTGCAGTTTAGCACCTTACAGATTCGCCCTAAAACGTCCATACTGACGGTTTCGTTCTTACTTAGTTTTGCAAGGGTATTAGGTGTAATTTTAATAGCATCTCGTAGCATTACCTTATTCATATTTTTATCTATCAACAGTTTCCATAGTTTGTTGTAATTGAACATTGTCTGTACCCCTCTTTGATTTTTCTATATTTCGATATAATACTACAATATATATTATACCTGTTACAAGATTAAAAATCAATACCTAAAATATATTTTTGTATACTTTAGAAGAAAAGTAAAAACGGTGCTACAATCAAGTAACACCGTTCACTTTTATATATTGTTGTAAACTATTTGCTCCAAGACAATCTCATCTGCCCATTTATCCGCCTGTTCAAACACCGCCAACCTCTCAAAGAAATCCTCACCGCTTGGTGGTGGGTTTTGTTTGAGATACTTCTGAAATAAAACCTCGTACATCTCGTCACCTTTTTCATCGTAACCCTCGCAATGCTCCGCAAGTTTACCTGTGAGTAGTAGTTCCCTATACATCTCAAACTTCTCACTATGCAAATAATCAAGCCGTGCATTGCCAAACTTACCCAACTGCCTTAACCTGCTCTCGCCTATATCAATAATAGGATATAGCAGACCGTCTGCTCGTTCTTCGTATTCAAGCTCTATCAATGCCATAACTACCTCCCCAAATCGTCCGTCAAGGCTTCTAACGTCATTCTCGCACCAACCTTAAACCCTAACGCAAACTTTTCTGTAGCCGTTTCTGCGTGTACCTCGCCCCAAGCATTGACATAATCAAGAAAAAGTGATTTTTCTTTACCGTCAAGCAGGGGGATTAACCTCTTTTCCGAGTCGTCAATTACACTTGTAGCTTTATGTAAAGCAGTCCCTTCTCTAATCTTCTGACTGTTGACATCAAGCTCTCCAAAGTATAAATCCATTAAAATACTGTCCATTCTACACCTCCTAATCTGTATATACATATTGTACAACGGAATCAATTCAGCGTCCAGACCGCAAGGCGCACAAATTTTTGACTGTATTTTACTCGCTTAGCCTCCTTAGCGCACAAATAATCACGACTCTAAATTAAAATTTTACATAGTCTTATTTTAGAGTTGACAAGCAACTCTCGTTGCGCTATACTTAATTCATTAAAAGGACAAGGAGCGAATCGGAAATGGAAATAGTAGGACAAAGACTGAGAACTCTCAGAAACAGTATAGGCTTGTCGCAAGCCAAATTTGCCAAAGTCTGCGACAGCAAACAAGCGAGTATCAACCGATACGAAAATTCACAAGCTGAAGCACCGTATAAACTGCTTTGCTTTTATGCCGATTATTTCGATGTATCGCTTGATTATATCTTCGGCAGAACGGATGAGCCGAAAGGCAAAGTATATAACAACGAATCGGAGTTTATCAAAAAC